>NZ_CP069421.1:2400000-2735494 GCF_018118585.1 Aristaeella lactis | reverse complement strand
TCAATAAGAGCATAATTATCCTCCGTCAGTTCCACCGTTGCCTGCCCGTCCACAAATACGCTCGCCCACACATAAGCCGGTGTAATCACCACATTTCCGTTGATATCAGCATAGCCAAACAGTCCTGTACTGTCATCCATTACGTCGATCAGTCCTTCCGACATACGACTGCCATCCACCGCTGAAATACCATCCGGCAGCTGAATGATCCCGCCGTCAGTTTTCACAAGCTCAAATTTGCCCGGAACAGCATCCCCGGTTTCTTCATCCTGTCCGGTCACAGGAGCCAGCGCTTCCACGCCCTCATGAAAAGCGGATATAAAGTATTCTGTGCTGATCCAGTATTGATAAGGAAGCACCAGTTCACCGGTAGTTCGATCGGCGAAACCCATGTATTCTGTTCCATCCCGTTTTTCTGACACAGGAATCAGATCACACTTTCCATATGTATCCAGGACATTTTCATACTTTAATCCGGAAAAGAAACCTGACGGCACATCAAAAAAACCGTATGACTCGTTATCATTCCTATCCCGTTGCCAGACTATATAATACCCGTCATCCCATGTTCCGAATCCTCCAAAACCTTCTCCGTAGCCGTCTTCAATATCATACTCCGGCTGCAGAACAAACTCTCCGCTGCGATCGATGATACCGTCATAAATATATCCATCATCTTTGCGGATACTGACACAGGCATAGTTTCCCCGGAAACCATCAGTATCCTGATACTGTGCAGGGATCACCCAGTTCCCGGCAGCATCGGAATATCCCCACAGTTGATTCTCCGCCTGTTTGGGATACAGTTCATCATTCGTTCCTGCATTTTCCGCGCCTGCAGCCGCAGCCAGCAGGCACAGGATCACCAGGATCACTGATACGGTCATGAGTCGGCGTTTCATTCTCCCGCTCCCCTTTCGGAATGGTCTCCCGCTCTGTTTTGAAATGCGTTTCTGCTTATATGACGGATCAGAATGACAGCAGGTTCCCTTTGTTGCCTTATCATTCTGAATAAAAAGAAAACCGGCTATAACCTCTTGTTTGTACTGGCTTTGATTCTATTATCGTCATACCGGTTCGTCAATGTTTCTTTGACAGTTTTTTCCTTTTCCCTTTCCATACAGCAAAGCCCGGATACGATTTACCGTATCCGGGCTGCTTATGGGGGTATAGAGGTTGCCCTGTCTGTCAGATTTCAGTTGGCTGCTTATTCAGCCAGGATCGTTTCAGCCAGCTTCTGGCCGGCCAGGTAGCCGGAAGTGAAAGCCCAGCCCTGGTCCGCGCCGCCGTAGGTGACGTATTCCTTCTTTTCGGTGAACATGATGCCCAGGCAGTCGGTACCAACCGCGTACAGGCCTTCCAGCGGTTCGCCGTCAGCCTTCAGCACACGGAACTGCTCGTCCACGTCCAGGGCGCCAGTGGTGGAATAGATCCATGGCGCGCCCTTCACGGCGTAGTACGGTCCGTTGCCTTCGACCTTCTCATAGACGTTGTACTCACCCTCCATGGGACGTCCGCTCAGGTCATAGATGACGGGGTTCTTTTCAATACCCTGGGGCGGATTTTCCTTGGTGTCGCAGTAGCTGTTGTAATCCGCCACGGTCTTCGCCAGTGTCGCGGGATCCACGCCGATCTTTTCAGCCAGTTCCTCAAGGGTATCTGCCTTGTAGATGTAATCCATCTCGATGCCCTTCTCCAGGACGTCATACAGTTCGGGGATCGGGGTGTTGGCCGGCCAGCCGCCCTGGTTGATAAAGATACCGATGTTGCTGAACTTCAGGCCGTTTTCCCGGATGGACTGCATCTGCTCATCGGACCAGATGGTGAAGAAGTACGCGCCGGCAGCCCAGTTGCCGTAAGCTGTCAGGGTTGTCTCATCCTTGAAGCGTACGCCCTGGCGGTTGACGGCCAGGCTGTTCGGTGCCACCGCCAGCATCATGGGAACGTCGTTCAGGGAGATGGTGGCAGGCTTGCCGGTGAAGAAGTCCGGATACTCCTGCTGGATGATCGGGAACTCATGCATCACCTTGTAGGCGCCGCCGATGTGGCTCACAGGAGGCATGCCGATGTTATAGGTTGCCGCGCCGTTGTCAATGGCGGACTGGATGATCTTACCGTCGTTCTGGGTCATGCCGTACGCGTTCCAGCGTCCGCCGCCGGAGAGGTTGTAGTATTTGTCAGAGAAATACTTGTCTTCCATTTCCCCGTTGCCGGCGAAACCGCCGGTGGCGGAAACAATGTATTCAGCGTTGATGATATAGGTGGTTCCGTCCGCGCCGACCGCGTTCACACCGGTGACCTTGCCGTCTTCCACGATCAGGGAGGTCGCCTCGGTCTGCAGCATGTACTTACCGCCCTTGGCGGTATAGTTGCTCATGAACTTGTCAAAGTAAGCCTGCACGATGGACTTGTCCACCATGAACCCGTCACCGTAGTTGCAGCAGATCAGGTAGGGATCGGACAGGCCCTGCACCGGCGCGCCGAAGACAAAGCCGTTGTCGATCAGGTAATTCACCGCGTCGCCGGAGGATTCCATCATCATGTCGATGGCCCATTCCTTGGCGTCGCCTTCCGTGTACTCCATCCAGACTTTCTTCAGGTTTTCGGCATCCACGTATTCCTTGCCGTCATTCTTCTCCACAAAGTAGCTGGGGTTGATGGACATGGGGGAAGAGGTAGTGACAGAGGTTCCGCCGTACTTGGCGGCCTTGTCGATCATCAGGACATCAATCTTTGAGGTGTCGCCTTCATAGGCTTCATACAGTTTATCCACAACGCGGTTGCCTGTCATAATGCCGGCGCCGCCCATACCGATAACCAGCACCTTGGTGTTGATGGTTTCGACGGCAGTGCTCTTCTCAGGCACGCTGTAGAAAGCGGTGATCGCGGAAGGATCGCCGCCGGCCGCGTTGATCGCCTGGAGCAGGCAGTCTTCCGTTGCCGCCTTGATGGCTCCGCTGGATACCGTTGCGCCGGTAATGGAGTCCACCTTCACGGACTGGTTTTCGATCATGGCGGGGATCAGGTTTTCAATGGCGGTATTCAGGATGATCGCGGTATCTCCGTTATCTCCCACTTCGATGGATGCGATCTTTCCGCCTTCAATCACCGTCTTCACATTCATCTGGTAGTTCAGGGAAAAGCTCCATGCCTGGGCTTCATAGGTTCCGTCGGCAATAACCAGTTCAGCCGCGCCTTTTCCGGACGCTTCCGCCAGGATCTCGGCAACAGCCGCCTTCGCGGCTCCGGAGGTCACGGTCGCGCCGGCCACACCGTCAATCGCGGCAGACTGCGCTTCCTTCACCTGTCCGGCCAGCGGTTCGAGAGCCGCGGCTCCAACGCCTTCGGTCTCGTTATCGCCGGTGATCGCAACGCCGGTGATCTGACCGCCTTCGATGGTGATCTCAACTTTCACAGGACCGCCAAAGCCCTGCTGTTCCGCGCTGTATGTACCGTCGGTCAGGGCGCTTTCCGCGCAGGCCATGCCGGTCAGCACAGGCAGAACTAGAATTGCGGCAATGAGAATGGCCAGAATCTTTTTCATGTTCTTCTCCTCCTTCGTATGTTCCCGTCAGACGGGTCTTCTCTTTCTGATTTTATTGTAAACGTTGGAACTGTTCCAATGTCAATAGATGCATGCTATAATGTATGCACAGAATGCCTGCCGCAGAAAGGATCCGGATATGAAGATCAATGACGCCTCCCGCTCAACCGGAGTATCCCGTGATATGATCCGCTTCTATGAAAAACTGGGGCTTGTCCGCCCCGGGCGCCTGCCCAACGGCTACCGGGACTATACCGATGACGACCTGTATCAGTTAACCGTCATCCGGTACCTGTCGAACCTGGGCGTCCCTCTGAAGGTTATTGCGAAGGCCTTCAGCAACGGACAAACCGACCTTCTCGTTGGAAATCTGCATACAGAGATTGACCGCCTGACCCTGCTGAAAACGCAGATCGATGCCCGGATCGCCGCCGCCCGGGAATCCATTGACTGCTTCAATCTGCTTTCAGCCGGAACACCCTGGGAAATGTATGAAACCCAGGAGCGGTACCTGTTTTCCTTCGGAAACCAGCACTATCCGGTTTACCGTTCCGCCCCGGAAGAAGGAGATTCTTTTGTCTTTTACTATCGCCAGCGGTATAGTGTGGGCGAAGAGATCACCCCGCTGGGTCCTGCTGACCGCGGGATCATGTTCTACAGCTCTCTGCCCGGCACAGAATGTGTTCCGTCGCAGCGGTGCCTGCGGACAGTGTTGACCCACCCATCCGGAAGCAATCACCTCCTGGGCGCCGGCGAACTGGAGCCATCCCTGCGGCAGGCTGCTTCCCTGACGGGGCAGAGAGCATTTACCGTGCTCATTCACCAGTTCTTCCGGCAGACAGGCAGCAACGATGCCGCCATCCTTTGCGCGGAGATCCTCCCCGGATAACAAAACTCCGGCAGCTTTCGCTGCCGGCGTAATCTGTGTCTTCTCTTCTGCTTTGTTCCGACTTATCAATCTGGATTCTGAATCAAATGATGATCCCGTTGCTTTTCAGGCCTTTCAGGAAATCCTCCGGCAGCGGAGCCTGGAAGGTCATTTCCTGTTTGGTCCGGGGATGGTGAAACTTCAGGCTGAAGGCATGGAGCATCAGACAGGGCACCTTCACACCCCGGTCAAACCCGTACAGTTCATCCCCGCATACCGGGTGATGGATACTTCTCAGGTGTACGCGGATCTGGTGGGTCCGCCCGGTCAGGATGTGAACATCCAGCAGCGTGCATCCCGGTCCTTCCGCCAGCACTTTCCAGCGGGTCAGGGCCGGACGGCCTTCCGGATCCACCGCCATCTTCTTCCGGTCTTTTTTGCTCCGGTCGATCGGCGCGTTGATCTCGCCTTCCGGTTCCTTGAAATGTCCCTCCGCCAGGGCCCGGTAATGCTTTTCGATCTCCCGGTCCTTCAGCATCCGGCTTAGTTCTTCCTGAGTCTCATCATTCTTGGCGACCAGCATCAGCCCGCTGGTCTCTTTGTCCAGCCGGTGCACAATACCAGGCCGCAGTTCCCCGCCGATCCCGCCGAGGGAATCCAGTTTTCCCAGCAGCGCGTTTACCAGGGTTCCATCCGGATGGCCTGCCGCGGGATGCACCACCATGCCCCGGGGCTTCACCACCACCGCAAGATCCTCATCTTCATACAGGATCTCCAGTGTAATGTCCTCCGCCTTTGGAACAGCCTCCCGGGGAGCGGGAACCATCAGGATGATCTCCTGTCCCTCCGGCAGTTTCAGGCCTGCCTTCCGGCATTCCTTCCCGCCGGATACACACAGTCCATCCTCCATCAGGGATGCCACACGGCTCCGGCTCAGGCCGGTCGCCTCGCTCAGCAGCACATCCAGCCGCCGTCCGTCAGAAGACACTTTGTACTCCGTATCTGTCATAGCAGCACCTTTCTGTCCAGCAGTTCACAGTAATCATCATTATGAATTATGAATTGTGAATTATGAATTAATCTCCGTCCGCAACCTCAATCGTCGCGACTGTCTTCCGCAATCTCAGTCGGCGCAGTGGGTATTGCTGACGCTTCAACCCACTGCTTGCTTCGATTGACTCGTTCGGGTCACTTCCGCTTTCAGCGGACAGCCCACTGGGCTGCCGTTTCCCTCGCTCCCCAGACAGCTCGCTCGTTTCGGTTCCTTGCCCGGGGCTGCCGCCCGTTCTCCACTGAAAACGATCCACTGGATCGTTTTCCGGGCGTTCCGAACCCCAGCTCTGACGAAATTTCTTCCCGCAACTTCAATGGTCATGGCTCCCCACTGGGGAGACCATTCCCTTTCAGTTGACCTCAGAATCGATGAGATTCCCTCCACTGGAGGTCATCGGTTCTTCGCCCACTGGCAGTCCTCAGAGCTTCGCCCAGTCCTTAGGCCTGCACAGCAGGCTGATCATCATCAGCACACAGCCCACCGTCAGGCAGCTGTCCGCGATATTGAACACCGGAAAGTTCATAAAAAGCGTCTCGATCATATCCGGCACAAAGCCCCGGATCAGCCGGTCCGCCATGTTGCCCAATGCGCCTCCGGCCATCAGGGCCAGCGCGACTGTCGGGAAAGGAGCGATGTCTTTTGTCCGCAGCCACACATAGCCGCCGGCCACCACCGCCAGCCCCAGGACGCCTGTCAGCCGCGGCACACCACTCAGCAGGGAGAAGGCGATCCCCGTGTTTTCCGCGTACCGTAGTCCGATGACCCCCGGGATCAGCATGATACCCCCGGCCGGGATTCCCGGCGCCAGTTCCTTTGTGATCCTGTCCAGCACCAGCACCGCGGCCACAATCAGCCAGAATGTTAACTTCCTTCTTTTCATTGCTCTTTTACCGATTCCTGATTCTTTGTTTCTTCCAGTTCTGCGATCCGCTTCACCAGTTTCCTCGTTACCTTCAGCGCTTCCTGGAGCATCTCGCCTTCCTGCAGGGTCGGTGCCTTCAGGATCATTTTGGCCGGAGCCCTGGCGGAAAGCGCCAGCCGTCCGTCCGTTTCGGAAATAGCCTGCAGCAGGCATGCCGGATCCGGCACATACCGCTCATCCAGCTTCATGATCAGGCCTTCCTTGCCGCGTGTGACCTGGCTTACGCCCAGCCGGTTGCACAGTGCCCGCAGCTGGCTTACGTCAAGCAGCGTCTCCGCTGCCGGCGGCAGGTCGCCGTAGCGGTCGATCAGTTCGTCCGTCACGTCCGCCCGGTCCTCGTCTGTCACCACCGAAGCGATCCGCTTGTACATCTCCATCCGCTGCTTTTCTTCCGCCACATAGTCGGAAGGCAGGAACGCATCCACCCGCAGGTCCACCCGGGTTTCCAGTTCCCGGGTCGTCTGGCGGCCCTGCACCTCGTTCAGCGTTTCCTCCATCAGCTTGCAGTACATATCATAGCCGACCGTGGCCAGATGGCCGTGCTGCTCCGGTCCCAGGATATTGCCCGCGCCACGGATCTCCAGGTCGCGCATCGCGATACGGAATCCGGCACCGAATTCGGTAAACTCCCGGATGGCCGTCAGTCGCTGCTGGGCCGTCTCCGTCAGGATATGATCCGGGCGTACGGTGAAATAGGCATAAGCCTGCCGGTTGCTCCGGCCCACCCGGCCCCGCAGCTGATACAGCTGGCTCAGGCCGAAGCGTTCCGCGTCATATACGATCAGGGTATTTGCGTTCGGAACATCCAGTCCGTTCTCGATGATCGTGGTGCACAGCAGCACGTCATAGGTGCCGTTGTAGAAGTCCATCATCACGTCTTCCAGCTGGTGTTCCCTCATCTGCCCGTGGGCCACGCCCACCCGGGCCTCCGGCACCAGGGCCCGCAGCCGCTCATAGAAGCTGCCGATGCTCCGTACCCGGTTGTACAGGAAGTATACCTGTCCGCCGCGGCCCAGTTCACGCAGGATAGCATCCCGGATCAGCGCGTCGGAGTATTCCGTCACCACCGTTTGAACCGGGATCCGCTCTTCCGGCGGTGTCTCCAGCACGCTCATATCCCGGATACCGGTCATGGACATATGCAGTGTCCGCGGAATGGGCGTCGCGCTCAGCGTCAGCACGTCCACCTGCCGCTTCATGTTCTTGATGACTTCCTTGTGGGCCACACCGAAGCGCTGCTCCTCGTCCACGATGAGCAGTCCCAGGTCCTTGAACTTCACGTCCTTGCCCAGCAGCCGGTGGGTACCGACGATCAGGTCAATATCCCCGATGGCCAGCTTGGCCAGCACGTCCCGCTGTTCCGCAGCGGTCCGGAACCGGCTCAGGAAATCCACCCGCGCGCCTGTATGCCGGAAGCGCTTCACAATGGTATTGTAATGCTGCTGCACCAGAATCGTTGTCGGGGCCAGCAGCGCCACCTGCTTATTATCCGCAATGGCCTTGAAGGCAGCCCGCAGGCTGACCTCGGTCTTGCCGTATCCCACGTCACCGCACAGCAGCCGGTCCATGTTCCGGTCGCTTTCCATATCCTCCCGGATTTCCTGCACGCTCTGGGCCTGGTCCGGCGTCAGCTCCCACGGGAATTCATCCTCAAACTCCCGCTGCCATGCCGTATCCGGGCCGAACGCATGACCGGTATTCTGGGACCGTTCCGCGTACAGGGCCTTCAGGTCGAAGGCCAGGGACTTCAGGCTTTCCTTAACCTTGCCCTTCTGCCGAGCCCATTCGCCGCCGCCCAGCTTGTTCAGCTTCGGTGCCTGATTCGGGTTGCCGATATACCGCTGCACCCGCTCCAGCTGTTCCACCGGAACATACAGCTTGTCGTTTCCGCCGTAATGGATCAGAAGGTAGTCATGCCAGCTGCCCTCACTCTGGATCCGGGTGATGCCCTGGTAGATACCGACACCGTGGTCCTCATGCACCACATAGTCGCCCACCTTCAGATCCGTAAAGGTGGAAATCCGCTCACCGGAATGCTTCCGGCTCTTGCTCCGCCGGTAGCCTTCTCCCCAGATGTCCGCGTCGGAGACCACCGCCGTTCCGGGGATATCCTTGCCGCCCCGGATCACGAAACCGCCGCTCAGCGTGATCGGCAGGATCACCGCTTCACCCGGCTTTGCCCCGCTGAAGTGTTCCGCCAGCCGGGTCTTTTCATTCAGTTCCTTCAGGTTTTCTTCCAGGCGCTTTCCGCGGCTGCTTCCGCCGGAAAGCAGGTAGATCCTGTATCCGTTTTCCCGCCACAGGGCCATGTCGTTCTTCAGCGCCCGCATCTGGCCGCCGTATCCCTGCAGACCGGTAGCTTCCACCGTAATCGTCTTTTCCGGACGGATGCCGCCCAGTCCCAGCAGGATCTCTGTCAGCAGTCCCTGGGGATAACCGGACAGCTCCTTCCGGACCGTATCCCAGTCCTTCATCAGGTTTTCCTGCGCCGCCACAGCCTCATGCCGTGTCATGGCGCTCTGCAGGTCCTCCGCGAAGCCCTGCATCCGCTCCTCGATCCGGTTGCGCAGCCTGTCCGGTTCGCACAGCAGCACCAGGTCCGGCTTGAACCAGTCGCATACCGTTGCCGTTTTATCCGTCAGTACCGGCAGCCACGCGCGCATCCGCCGGAAGGGAAGCCCCTGCTCCAGCTGCTCCGCGTCTTCCCGCAGGCGCTCCATCCGCCGGTCCGCTTCCAGTTCCTTCTGTTCCTGATACTGTTTCTCCCGGATCTTCGGGGCAACAGCCTTGTCAAAGAGATCCGCGTCGTCATCATCGTCAGGCAGCGGGGGAAGGTCGTCGAAAAGCATTTCCTTTCCCGTATCCGCGCCGGGCAGGTCATCAATGGCTTCCCGCATCCGGCGGGCAGCCTCTGTATATTCTTTTTCTTCCAGCAGTGCCTCGCACGCCGGCGTCAGCACAGCTTTTTCGGCATCTCCCAGGCTTCGCTGGCTGATGCAGTCGAATTCCCGGATGCCGTCAACCTCATCGTCAAAGAACTCGATCCGCAGGCCCTGGCTCAGTGCCGGGGGATACACGTCCACGATCGATCCGCGCTGGGCAAACTGGCCTTTGCCTTCCACCATGCCCACACGGTCATAGCCCATCCGGCTCAGCCGCCGTGCCAGGTCCGCCGGCGGGAACACGTCTCCCGGCTTCAGGGTCAGGCTCAGCTTCCGGAAGGGTTCCGGACGACCCATCCGCTGTGCCAGTGCTTCCGCTCCGGCGCACAGGATCTTTACCTTTCCTTCCGACACCGCGGCCAGTGCTTCCAGCCTGCGCCAGCTGCTTTCCAGGCTTCCCGCAGCCCGCGTCAGGTCGATCTCGCCTCCGGGCAGGCAGCAGCCATCACCGGTCAGCTGACGGATGTCATCCGCCGCGCGGGCTGCCTTCAGGTCGTTGTCTGCCACCAGCAGGGTCTTCTTTCCCTTTTCCGCGGCAAGGCACGCAATCACTGCCGCCAGCGTCTGGTTCACGCCGGCGACCGCGGTCGCTTTGCCCGGTTCCGTGGAAAGCAGTGTTTCCAGCCCCGGTACCGTGATGGAAGATAAAATGTTCGTTCCCATATCCTCTTTCCTGATTAATCTGTCCTTGGGCTTTAAGTCCTCATGATACTGTCTATATTTCAACTCACGGAAAGACTACTAATTCTGAATTCTGAATTATCCTTTGTTGCCCATTTGCATGGCCTTGTCAATGCCTTCCTTCACCCAAAGCCGCGCGCATTCCGCCGCCTTGTTAAAGGCTGCTTCCATGATCTCCTTATCTTCCGGCTTCCAGTGCCCCAGCACCCAGGCCGCCAGGTCCTCACCCGCCGGACGGTCGCCGGTTCCCACGCGGATCCTTGGAAAATCCGTCTTCCCAAGCTGTCCGGCAATACTCCGCATGCCGTTATGCGTTCCGGGTCCGCCGTTTTTGCGTACCCGCACCTTTCCGGGCGGCAGGTCGATGTCATCATAAATGACGATCATATTCTCCTGCGGCACTTTAAAGCGGTTCAGCAGCTTTTTCACACAGTCGCCGCTCCGGTTCATGAAGGTCAGCGGCTCGCACAGCACGACTTTCGTTTCCCCGTCCGTCACTTCCGCCGTCATTCCCTGCAGGAGCAGCCGCTTGCGCAGCTTCACACCATAGTATTCCTCCAGCCGGCTCATGACCTCAAAACCCGCGTTATGGCGGGTATGGGCATACTTTTCCCCGGGATTCCCCAGGCCGACGATCAGTAATGTGTTCTTTACCATAATGGTCTTCTCCAAACTGTCAGGATATTGTTCAATTCACAATGGATTGCGTTTTCTCCAAAAGGGATTGGCGAAGTGAGAGATTCACTCCCCTTCGCTGTTTCATATCATGGCATTTTTCCCTGTTTGTGTCAAGAACACAGCGAATACTTTCCTTTTAACGGTTTTGGTGCTATCCTTTTTTATATTATTTTCGGATGTTCCGGAAGGAGGGTTTCTCCAATGAACCTCATTATTCCCAAGAACTATAATCCTGTCCTGGATCTGCGGGACACGGAGATCGCCATCAAGCTCGTCAAGGACTTTTTCGAGCAGGAACTGGCCAAAGCCCTGAACCTCACCCGTGTCTCCGCGCCCATCATGGTCACGCCGGAGAGCGGTCTGAATGATAACCTGAACGGCGTGGAACGCCCCGTTTCCTTCGACGTGCTGGAAACCGGCGCCACGGTGGAGATCGTTCATTCCCTGGCCAAGTGGAAGCGCCAGGCCCTGAAGACCTATGGTTTCTCCGTGGGTGAAGGCCTTTACACCGACATGAACGCTATCCGCCGGGACGAAGTGACCGATAATATCCACTCCATCTTCGTGGACCAGTGGGACTGGGAACGCATCATGGCCCCCTCCGAGCGGAATGAGCAGTTCCTGCGGGACATCGTCAACCGGATCTATATGACCCTCCGCAAGACCGAAGGTTTTGTCTGTGCCCACTATCCGCACATTAAGCCGGAACTTCCGGATGCCATCACCTTCGTCACCACCCAGCAGCTGGAAGATGAATATCCGGACAAAACCTCCAAAGAACGGGAATACCTCGCGGCCAAGAAATATGGTGCCGTGTTCCTGATGCAGGTCGGCGGCGCGTTGCGCAGCGGCAAGCCCCATGACGGCCGCGCCCCGGACTATGACGACTGGAGCCTGAACGGCGACATCCTGCTTTACGATCCGCTGCTCGATATCTCTCTGGAAGTCTCCTCCATGGGTATCCGCGTGGATCCGGACACACTCCGGAAACAGCTGAAGATCCGCGGCTGCGAGGAACGGGCTGAGCTGCCCTTCCAGAAGGCCCTTCTTGCCGGCGAACTGCCCCAGACCATCGGCGGCGGTATCGGCCAGAGCCGTATGTGTGTTTACTTCCTGCGCAAGGCCCATGTGGGCGAGGTGCAGGCCAGCATGTGGCCGGACGAAGTTGTGAAGGCCTGCCGTAACGGCAATATTCCGCTCTTATAATGCCAAAGGCATTATAAGAAGTTGAGCAGCTGTCCAAATCTATGATTTGGGTAACAGCTGCCATGCTACAGCCGTCAAAGTACCGCAGGTACTTTGGGCGAAGATCCGATGACCGCCAGTGGCGGAAATCTCATCGGATCTGAGGTCAATCGAAAGGGAGCAAGCTCCATAGTGTGGAGTTGCGACCATTGAGATTGCGGAACACGGCGATCGCACTTCACTCTTCACTCTTCACTACCCCGTACAGGTTTTTTTGACATCCATCACCAATTCAGTTTATCATTACATAGGGATTCTATCCCTATGTTTTGTTACTCCCCAAAAACTGTAATCTTGTGACAAATGGTGATTATGAATAAGTATCTGAAAAAACTCCTTTCCCTTCTCCTGGTATTCCTCCTTCTCTTCCCTGCGTTCTGCCTTGCGGAAGATTATGAGGACTACGGGGATTTCGGAGAGGAAATCGAAGAATGGGAAGACATTGTTGAACCGGGGGACACCCTCCTGGCTACCGACGTGTCCTATCATACCCCCAATGAGCACAGCGAGGTCAAATGCGACCACGAGCTGTGTTTCTGGAACCTGGAGATGGGCCGTATGGACGAGGAGTCCATCTGGAAGGTCCTGACCCAGCCGGTTACCGTCCTCAGCGGAAAACAGCGTGAACAGGTGCGGATCCTCGCCAGGCCGGAAGAGAAATGCACCGATTACGTCGGTGTTGTCACCTGCGCCAGCCAGGGCGTCCATGTGCTCCGGCAGGAAGGAGACTGGACCCTGATCGAAGCCTACTCCTCCTCTGAGGAAGGCTCCGCTGTCAAGGTTTTCGCTGAACAGTTCCAGGGCTGGGTGAAAACAAGCCGGCTGAAAGAAGAGCAGGTGGACCAGCACTACGGCCTGGTCATCGACAAGCTCCAGCAGCGGCTCTATGTTTTCAAGGAAGGTAAGCTCTTTACCACCATGCTGTGCTCCACCGGTTTCGCGAAAAACAAGGCCAACCTCTTCCATGAGACTCCCGCCGGTGAATTCCTCATGGTCAGCTGGGTCGGCGGTTTCCAGGCAGAAACCCTTTGGTGCGCCTACGGTATGCGGATCAACAGCGGCATCCTGATCCATGAAGTTCCCAGCCGTCAGGAAACCAACAAGGCCGGTGAAACCTATACATCCTATGCCCGCTGCGAACGGTACCTGGGCGAAAAAGCCAGCCACGGCTGCATCCGTGTCCAGCGCCAGCTGACCCCGGAAGGCGTCAATGCCAAATGGCTCTGGGACAATCTTTCCCGCAAGCCCTATACCAAGGTCATCATCTGGGATGACATGGACCGGGAACTGGGTTATCCGGACGACAGCCTCCTGCTGTACTATAACCCCAAGGGCGGAACGAATTATCATTCCCAGCCCACCTGTTCCCTGGTCAAGGACAAATATGAACCCATGACTGCCTTTACATACGGCGAGCTGGACACCAAGCCCTATAACAAACTGGAACCCTGTCCCGGCTGCGCGCCGATGCCCAGGAAAACCAAAATCGATGAACTCAACGCAAAGAGCCGGAAGCGTCAGTAACGCTCCCGGCCCTTTTTTATTTCTTCCCGCATTGAAAAAAAACACATCAAATGAAAAGAGACAGCGCTTGACAGCGCTGTCTCTTCCACCATTCTTCATTTTTCATTCTTCATTCTTCATTCGCAAAAGATGAATTACTTCATCTTTTGTGTAGTCGCCCATCCGGCATCGATGATCTCCTGATGCTTTGTGGCATACGGTCCGATCGAGGTGACCTGTTCCTGCGTCCGCGGGAAATGCAGGCAGGAGTGTCCGCCGAAGTTATTGTCCCTTATATGCTGCACTTCATGCGGCATGGAATGGGTTGAACCGATATAGACGCTGCCGTCGGAGAAGACGACCCATACGGCCCGGGGATTCCATGTATTGCCGCCGAACACCTTCTCCATCCTGGCGGTATCATTCGCCGTAACGGGCTCATAGTCCGCATGGGCACCAAGGGAGAAGATGTGAATCTGCCAGCTGATGCCGGTGGCAAAGTCATATACCGTTGCGTAAGGATAGTTCCTGGCGACAGACTTTACCTTCTCATACCAGTTCGCGTACTGCACCTTTCCGGCGCTCGGGGCTGTGCTGGTCTTCTGGGTCGGTGTGCTGGCGGTGGCTTTACCGTTGTTCGCCGCAGCGGAAGCGCTGCTCAGGCTGGACAGGGTCTTGGAACCCGCCACGCCGTCGGCAGTCAGCTTCTGGGCCTTCTGGTAGGCCTTCACAGCCGCGGCGGTCTTGTTTCCGTACACGCCGTCCGCGCTGCCGGAAAGATATCCCAGTTCAATCAGCTTCTGCTGCAGGGATTTAACATCATTGCCAGTTGAGCCAACCTTCAGCGCGCCGCTGCTGGCCGGTTCAGCCGTCGCGGTCGCAGTCTGCGGTGCGGCAGTCGCTTTGGCATTTGCTTTCTTGGCGTTTCCGCCGTAGAGCACTCTCTGTGTCTGCTCGCCGGCAGTACCGTCTTCGGTCAGTCCGTTCGCCTTCTGGAAGGCTTTCACTGCCTTCACGGTCTGGTCTCCGTAGTTGCCATCCGCCTTGCCGGACAGGTAGCCCAGTGAGATCAGTGCTTCCTGCAGCTGGGCCACATTGGTTCCGCTGTCGTTCTTCCGCAGCGTAGGCCAGCTGGCGGAAGCTGTCGCGGTCTGTTCAGGCGCGGGTGTCACGGTTTCCGTAGGCGCCGGGGTCGGTGTAACTCCCTTGGCCAGCGCGCTGTCGCTGAACAGGATGGCATAGGTCGCTTTGCCTGCCACGCCGTCCGCTTCCAGTCCGTTGGCCTCCTGGAAGGCCTTCAGGGCTTTCACAGTGGATTTACCCATCTTGCCGTCCACGGTACCCTTATAGTATTTCAGTTCTTTCAGCCGCTTCTGTAGCGTCTTCACATCGGCGCCCGTATCCCCGTTCTTCAGGGATTTTTCAGGCGGAGCCACAGTAGGCGTGGGGGTGGGTGTCGGCGCGGGCGTATTCGTCACCTTCGGGGTGGCGGTTGCGCTGGCGCTGATGGCCGCTTCGGAATGGACCAGCTTTCGGGTTTCCGCGTCCGCGGTACCGTTGGAAAGCAGGCCGTTTTTTTTCTGGAAGGAGCGGATCGCTCCGATAGTGTCAGTATCATAGGTTCCCGAAGGCGTGCCCTTCAGGTAGCCCAGCTCGATCAGCCGCTGCTGCAGGGCTGTCACCGCCGCGCCTTTGTTGCCCTTTTTCATGGATACGCCTTCCACCGGGCTCAGGGTTTTGATGGAAACCTTCTGTCCGGCGGAGTTCTTCGGCTGGCCGCTGTACAGGAAAGCCTGGATATTGGCGTCCATAATGCCTGTGGCGGGATAATCATTCTTCTGCTGGAAGGCGATAACAGCCTTCTCTGTAGCAGCACCGAAATCGCCGTCCGCCTGGCCCATCAGGAAGCCCAGTTCGATCAGCGCCTCCTGCAGCGATACAACATCCGCGCCGGTGGCGCCTTTCTGCAGGATCTGGTATCCGCCGGCATCCTCTTCGGGGCTCAGGGTTACAACAGGTGTGGGCGTGGGAGTCGCCT
Source organism: Aristaeella lactis (assembly GCF_018118585.1). Classification (NCBI taxonomy): domain Bacteria; kingdom Bacillati; phylum Bacillota; class Clostridia; order Eubacteriales; family Aristaeellaceae; genus Aristaeella; species Aristaeella lactis. Next base: position 2,720,019 of record NZ_CP069421.1, on the reverse strand, counting down.
TCACCTTTTTGACTTCCTTAAGGACAATATAGTCCGTCTTGACATATCCGGAATACTTCTTGTATTCCACTTCAGCCCAGGAGCCCTTCACCGCGTTCACGGTGATCTCGGCCTCCGCGGGAATCTTCTTCAGCAGTGTGCTCCGGGTGGATCGTTTTGCCCGCAGGTTCACCTTTACCTTTGTTGTAGTGGTATAAGGATAGCTGCTGACGGTCTCCAGCACCTCTGTCTGCTCAGATCCGGACGCGGCAGAAACCACGACAGGAACAGCGCAGGCAATCAATACCAGCGCCATCATAAGTGCTGTCAGCGTACGAAGGCAGATCTTCAGCCGTGACATACGATAACCTCCCACAGGCGGGAAAAGGGTATAAAAATCCCGCCGACATTCGCATACAGATTAATTCTATCTCATGCGTTACAGAATGTCAACGGGATATTCATTTTTCTGTAATAATTTCTTAAGGTTTGCGGACCTGGAATCAATAAAGAAAATCCAGGACTTACTGATCCTGGATTTTCTTCAAGGCTGCCAGTGCGGCAGCCTGTTCAGCCTGTTTCTTGGTTTTGCCTTCGCCTTCAGCCAGCGCGTTTCCGCGCCAGTATACTGTTGCGCTGAAGACCGGCGCATGGGGCGGACCGCTTTGCCCGGTGATCTCGTAGGTCGGGGATTCTCCCCCGTCCTTCTGCAGCACTTCCTGCAGCGCGCCTTTGGAATCCTGCAGCGGACGGGCCACTTCGTCCTCGCCCGGCCAGCAGCGTTCCACCACGCCGCGCGCGGCTTCCATGCCGCCGTCCAGGTAAACCGCGGCCAGCACCGCTTCCATGGTGTCGCAGAGAACGCTCGGCTTTTCCCGGCCACCCGTCAGTTCCTCGCCCCGGTCCATGATCAGGGCCTCGCCCAGTCCCAGCTTCTTCGCGATGGGACTCAGCGCGGCCTCACAGACCATAAGCGCCCGCCGGTGGGTCAGCGAACCTTCCCGGTCATCCGGATGCGCCTGGTAAAGCGCGTCGCTCATCAGGTACTGGAGCACCGCGTCCCCCAGGAATTCAAGCCGCTGGTTATCGTTCTTTCCCATGGATGGGTGCGTCAAAGCGCGGCGAAGCAGCGCTTCGTCGCGGAATGTGTACCCCAGGGCTTTCATTACCTGATCAAGCATGACGGTCTTATGCTCAGCCCTTCACCTTGGCGATATATTCAGCCACATCGCCCACAGTCTTCAGTTTCATGATCTGGTCATCTTCCACAGTGATGCCAAACCGGTCTTCCATATCCATGATCATAACCATGATGTTCGCGCTGTCGGCCTTCAGGTCTTCCATCAGGCGGCTTTCGGGCTTAATCTCGGCGGGATCCACCTTCAGCTGTTCCGCGATCATGTTCTTTACGGCTTCAAAATCCATTTTTTCTTCCTCCTCACTTGTGTCTATGTTCACCGGGTTCTCCCGGCAGAAACCATTACTGTTCCGCTTCCTGCTTCTGGTCCTGTTCCTGTTCCTTCAGCATCTTCGTAACGTTTTCCTCAATGATCTTCACAACGTTGCCGTCGATCATCTTCACGCACTGCCCGATCGCGCTGCAGAAGGCGTAGGCATTGCTGGAACCATGGGCCTTAATGACAGCGCCTTGCACACCCAGCAGCGGAGCGCCGCCGATCTCATCGGAGCTCATGGTCTTCTTCACCCGTTTGAATGCCGGTTTGGCAATCAGTCCGGCGATCTTTCCGCGGGTATCCGCCATCAGCTCGTGCTTGATGGTTCCCATCAGCGCACTGGCCAGTCCCTCGGTATACTTCAGGATCAGGTTTCCGCCGAATCCGTCTGTCACGCAGACATCCGCCTGGTCCAGGGGAACGTCACGGGCTTCCACATTGCCGATGAAATTATACGGAGCCTTCTCCATCAGCGGATAGGTTTCCTTCACCAGCTTGTTGCCCTTCTCAGCTTCCGCGCCGATGTTCACCAGGCCGATCCGGGGATTTTCCATGCCCATCACGCCGCGCATGTAGGCATCGCCCATGATGCCGAACTGCACCAGGTATTCCGGCTTGCAATCCACGTTTGCCCCGCAGTCGATCAGCAGGAAGTGTCCGCGGCCGTTGGGCATCAGCGGAGCAAGTGCCGGCCGTTCAATGCCGGGGATCCGGCCCAGCCGGAACATGCCGCCCGCCAGCGTCGCTCCCGTGGAGCCCGCGGAAACGAATCCGTCCGCCTCACCGCTGCGCACCTTCAGCATGCCCTGCACCGTGGCGCTGTTAACCTTTTTGCGCACACCCATCACGGGGCTCTCGTGGTTTGTGATGATCTCCGGCTCTTCCTCCAGGATCAGCCGGTCCTTCACATCCTCGTAATCACCCAGGAAAGGCTTTACCTCATCCAGCTTTCCGGCCAGGATGATCGTCAGGTGCGGATACTGCCGCAGTGCTTTCAGGGCTCCTTTTACCGGTGCTTCAGGCGCCAGGTCTCCACCCATCGCGTCAACGTAGATCGTCATGAATGCAACCTCCAAACAAAGGTATTACATTTGAGATTATACTCTATGAGAAGGCAATCCCACTTCCTTCATTTCTGCGAAGTCTCATGGGCTCGTCCAACCACATACGGCATTTTCTAAGTGCTGCTTAAGTTATAATTCTGAATTCTGAATTCTGAATTCTGAATTAATCTTAGTATGCTTTCGCGAAATACATGACCTTTTCAGCCTTTTTGCCGCAGCACACGCACTTGTCTCCGAACCGGTGCGCATCCTGGTCAAAGGGCATATTGCGGGAGGACGCGTTGAACTTCTCCTTGATCTCGTCCTCACAGGCACGGTCGCCGCACCACATAGCCTTGGCAAAACCGTTCTCCACAGCCTTGCCCAGCTCTTCCATGTTCTCGACCTTCACGGTCCGCTCGTCACGGAAAGCCTTGGCCTGTTCATACAGGGTCTTCTGGATGTCATCCAGCAGCTCGCCAAGCTTCCCGGTAATGCCTTCCAGCGGCACAGTGAACTTCTCCAGCGTATCACGGCGGAACACGGTTACCACACCGTTCTCCAGGTCCCTCGGACCGACTTCCAGCCGCACCGGCACGCCCTTCAGTTCCCAGTCATTGAACTTGAAGCCGGGAGATACGGTATCGCGGTCATCCAGCTTCACGCGGAAACCGGCCTTCTTCAGGTCGCCGAACAACTTTTCGCAGGCTTCCATTACGCCGCCCTTATGGGCCGCGATGGGCAGGATCACCGCCTGGATCGGGGCAACCTTCGGGGGCAGCCGCAGGCCGCGCTCATCGCCGTGGGTCATGATGATGGCACCGATCAGCCGTGTGCTGACGCCCCAGCTGGTCTCATTGACATATTCCAGCTTGCCTTCCTTGCTCTGATAACGGATATCGAAGGCTTCGGCAAAGTTCGTTCCGAAGTTGTGGCTCGTACCGGCCTGCAGGGCTTTACCGTCCTGCATCATGGCTTCCATGGAATAGGTAGCCCGGGCACCGGCAAACTTTTCCTTGTCGCTCTTGCGGCCCACATATACCGGCAGCGCCAGGATATTTTCAGCCACTTCGCGGTAAACTTCCAGCATCTTCAGGGTTTCTTCTTCCGCTTCCTCCGCGGTGGCATGGATGGTATGGCCTTCCTGCCAGAGGAACTCACTGGTACGCAGGAAAGGACGGGTTGCCTTTTCCCAGCGCATGACGGAGCACCACTGGTTATACATCATCGGCAGGTCACGCCAGGTCTGTACCCACTTGGAATACATGGAACAGAAGATGGTCTCACTCGTCGGACGCACAGCCAGGCGCTCCTGCAGTTCTTCGGTACCGCCCTTTGTTACCCAGGCGACTTCCGGCGCGAAGCCTTCCACATGCTCCGCTTCCTTCAGCAGCAGGCTTTCAGGGATCAGCATCGGGAAATACACGTTTTCTGCGCCGGTCTCCTTAAACCGGGCATCCATCTCCGCCTGGATCCGTTCCCAGATCGCGTAGCCGTAGGGACGGATGATCATGCAGCCGCGCACCGGTGCGTAATCGCACAGTTCCGTCTGCTTGATCACATCCGTGTACCACTGTGAAAAGTCTTCACTGCGGGGAGTGATAAAGTTCACAAATTCCTGCTTCTGTTCCTTAGCCATGGTTCTGTTCTCTCCCTTTCCAAACTCTGTTTCCACCGGAAATCTTTTTATATGTTATCTTTCAGGCAATGTCATGGAATACATTGTTTCTCCCGAGGCCAGCAGCATTCTTCCGTCATCCGTGATCCCGTAGAATGCTGTCACTGACACACCTTCCGGAGCCGGGATCTGGTAGCCGAAGAATTTCGTGCTGTTCACGTCCGCCCGGTAGATATAATCCGATGAGATCGCGTAAATGTTGCCGCGGTAGATACTCGCGCCGACACAGGTGGTCGGCAGGGTGTACCGCTTGTCATTCATGCCTTCCAGCACCCGCAGTTCAGAGATCAGCTGCGTACTGGACGTCTGGCTCGTCGGAGCCAGCAGCATCTTGGCGCGTCCGCGCTCCGGGACCTCCGCGTCGATCAGCTTCCATCCGTAAACCAGCATCGTGCTGTTCGACTCCGGTGTGCCCTGATAGTCATAGGTATAAACCTGCTGGGTCGTAAACACCCTCAGCCGGGCGTTTTCATAAATGACCTTGTAGGTCAGGCATTCTCCCAGGGATACTTCCTTGTAGTTCATTTTGCCTACCTGGAAGGTGTTCATCACCGTGTTGGGAGCTGTACCGAACACGTCCAGCGCCAGCGTCCACAGATACTCACCCTGTTCGCCGTAGAAACCGGCGTCCAGGAGCATCAGTGAGCTGAAGGCGTCTTCCATGTCCACCTGGGTACCCTTCAGGTCCTTGACGATCAGCTTGGGCTCTGTATCCTCACCCACAACCACCGCCACGTACCGTTCACCCACGCGGGCAAACTGTACCTTGGATTCCATGCTCTCGTTGTAGGTGGCTTTGCCATCCTTGTCAACCAGGAACAACTGGGTTCCGGACCAGATGGCCAGGTGGGCGGGGCCCACCGCGAACTTCACATCACTGCCGGCCGGGAAGCTCCAGCGGATCGTTCCCGCCGAGGACAGATGATGGATGGATGCTCCGTCATAATAAACAAGTCCGTCACGGAAGGGTGTAACGTTCTGGTTCGAGTAGCACGGCAGCTTGGACATGCCGATCTCTTTGCCTTTTCCGTACCGGCCCAGGAAATGAATTCCCAGTACCACAGCCAGAACAACGCTCACCAGAATAATCCAGCTGCGAATCTGCCGCCGCCGGATATCTTCCGCGCTTTCCCGGGTCTCGGCAGCGTTTCGGCTGCGGGTCCGGTACAGCTGATCGTTAATGTTCTGGTTTCCCCTAGCCATTATGCTCGTTCCTCACAAATTCAGAATTCAGAATGCAGAATGCAGAATGATCTACTCATCCGCTTGCGGAATAATACCATTCCTGTTTCTGTCTCCCATATTCCGAATTGTACTCCTGTCTTTCTGTCTTCTTTCCAATCCCTTGGTGTCATCCCGACCAAGGGCACTTGTGCCCGCGTGGAGGGATCTGTCTATCCTAATTATGAATTATGAATTAATTACCCTCTTGGGGCAGTTCTCCACGGCGCTGATGACCGGGTCCATCCAGTCTTCGTTGAACAGTTCGATCACGCCGGTATCGCACTCCCTGGCAAGCGCCGGATCAATGGGCAGCTGCGCCAGCAGCGGAATACCTTCCTCCAGGGCCACCTTTGCGGTCTGGCTTTCCCCGAAGGGGAAGATCTTTTTGCCGCAGTCCGGGCAGCTGATCCAGCTCATGTTTTCCACCAGGCCGAGCACCGGGATGTTCATCATCTTCGCCATCTTCGCGGCTTTTTCCACGATCATGCCCACCAGTTCCTGCGGGCTGGTCACAATGATGATGCCGTCCACCGGCAGGCTCTGGAACACGGTCAGCGGCACGTCTCCGGTTCCCGGAGGCATATCCACAAACATGTAGTCCACATCACCCCAGAGCACGTCTGTCCAGAACTGCTTTACCGTTCCGGCAATCAGCGCTCCGCGCCAGATGACCGGATCCGTATCGTTTTCCAGGAGCAGGTTCACGCTCATCATTTTCACACCCGTGCGGCTTTCCACCGGCAGGATGCCGTCCTCTGTGCCCATGGCTTTATCATGAACACCGAACATTTTCGGGATGGACGGTCCCGTGATATCAGCGTCCAGAATTGCGGTGCTGTGCCCGTTGCGTTTGGTCAGCACAGACAGCAGGCCGGTGACCAGGCTTTTGCCCACGCCGCCCTTACCACTCACCACGGCGATTACTTTTTTTACATTGCTGAACGCGTTCTGTGCTTCCAGCAGGCTTTCCGGCTTGTTACGGGATGCGCAGTCGGCACCGCAGCTGGAGCAGTCATGCGTACATTCTGACACGAACTCTCACCTCAGTCTCTTGATCCATAAAGGGATTCCAACCTATATATTATGCATGATAAACCATCAATTGTCCATGACCCATCCGGTAAAAAACAAAACAGAACAATACCGGATTAGCTGAAATGATGTTTTTTCCATACAGCAAACACACTGTCAGGTTCAGGTTTTATCCGTTGCTTCCGAATCCTGGACCTCTGTTTCCGGTTTTTCATATGATATGACTATTTCGGCTTCCACTACCGGCGTTCTTTCATCTCCGTGCAGGGAAACGACCTGAAACAAACCTATCCCGTCCGTGCCCAGGTTCCCCCTCGGTATGGAAAAAGTACGGTTACGTGGTTTCCCGTCCGGCTCCAGAAGACCGCGGATCAGGTTTTTCTTTTCCGGGTCTTTTCGTTTCACCGAATGCTCAAAATCCCATTCGCCGTTATTGCTGGGAACCGTACGATACATCAGCCACGTCGATTCTTCTATGTTGAAATGTATCTTCAGTTCCACTGGAGCAGTATCGTCATCCGCCTTGATCGGATCGAAGTAAAGTCCCCGCAGCCGGTTGCCCGGTTTCCGGTCCTTCGGCAGGCTGAACAGCGGCATACGGCTTTTTTCCGGCCAGCAGTAAACCGTGCTGGCTCCGTGGATCCCGCGCAGGCGCGCGGTCAGTTCCTCCAGGCTTACATTCCCGCTCCCGTTCGGGTCAATCTGGGAAAGGTCGCTCGCGCGCAGGGCATTGTTCATAGCCGAGGTAAAATACCCTGTTCCCGTATATGCATCCTTATCCGCGCTCCAGAACCAGCTTTCCTCATCGGCTCCGCTGGATACCAGCACCCGGCAGGCATCATTCTCGAACCAGTTAATGTTCGCGCCTTCGCCGCAGCCGATCATCGCGCCGGAATGGCAGGCATCCAGGATCAGCACTTTCTCTCCCGGAATCCCGTCCAGAATCTGCCGCAGCCTTTCCGGTCCCAGTCCCTCTTCGTCAGTACCGTCCGACAGCAGGAGTTCCACCCACTGCCGGCCTGATTCATCCTCCTTCAGGATCCCATGTGTGCTCAGGTAGATGACAGCGGTGTCAGCAGTGTTGGCGTCCCGGAAAGTATCCGCGATCAGCTCTTCAAAGCCCCCGATCGTTCCCGGGCCGTTCACCTGCTGCTGTACTGTCGTGCCTTTCGGAAGGAAATCCGTCAGCAGCGCCGCCATCGTATCCACGTTGTTGGCGCTGGCCGGCTCTGTTCCGGGCATCGACACAAACCGGTCGCACCCGATCAGCAGGCACCTGGTCTTACCGTCCCCTCCCGCGTTTTTCATCCCAATTGGAATCAGCAGCAGACAGAGAAGAAGGCAGAGTAGTTTCTTTTTCATTCCCTTATCTCTGTACCCGGCGGCCCTGTTTTCACAGGTGCCGGTTTTCTATATTATTATGCAGAATGCGTCACATACGATGCACCTGCTCTTCGATATTGACTGGAATCAATAACCAAAGAGAATCATCAGCGTCCTGGAACCGCACTTGCCGTCAGGTGTCAGCCCGTTTGCGCTCTGGAACGCCTTCACCGCGGCAACAGTGGCGTCATCATAAACACCGGTAATGGAATCCAGATAGCCTCTTTGCACCAGGCAGTCCTGGATCTCAACCACCATTTCGCCCCTGTCGCCGGACTGTACAGTATCATAGCTCACATCTGCGACAGTCGCGGCAACCGCGTCGGAGGAATACATCTTCCCCAGCGTCTTGGAGCCTGCCACGCCATCCACCGGCGTGATCTTGTTCTGGATCTGGAAAGCGCGTACGGCGTCCGCGGTTGTTTGTCCGTATTTGCCGTCGATCGCGCCGTCATAATAACCCAGTTCATACAGGGTGTACTGCAGGTTCTTGACAGCGTTTCCTTCATCTCCCTGCCGCATGGAAGCGTAGGTGATGTTCGTCTTGCTGCCATACAGGACCCGCTGCGTGGCGGGACCGGCCTTGCCGTCCACCGTCAGGTTGTTGTTCTGCTGGAAAGCCATCACCGCTGTTTCGGTGCCTTCGCCGAAGTTTCCGTCCACATTGCCGTGATAATAACCCAGTTCCTTCAGCCGGTTCTGCAGCGTCCTGACCTGTTCACCGCTGCTTCCGCTTTCCAGGGTGATATATCCGGTGGAAGAGATGTTGGAAGTATCCCGTCCGGAGGAGTTATTGTCATCCAGCTTTGCCTGTGTGCCTGTGAACTTTTTGGCCGTACCGCTGTACAGCTTGTTCAGGGTGGCGGTGCCGGCCTTGCCGTCCGCGGTCAGGCCGTTATTCTTCTGGAAGGTGATGACAGCCGCTTCCGTAGCTTTACCGAACTTTCCGTCCGCGCTTCCGCTCAGGTAGCCCAGGTCCTTCAGCTTCTGCTGAAGCTGTTTCACATCATTGCCCTCACTGCCCATCTCCAGTGTCTCCATCTTGCTGGACACCGGGTTTGAGCCCTTCGGAGCATTCGCGGAATACAAGGCATTCAGCGTATCCGGACCGGCCTTGCCGTCCACCCACAGCTTCGCCTTCTTCTGGAAAGCGCTTACTGCCGCCTCTGTTGCGGCGTCATATTTTCCGGTTACGGAACCGCTCATCCAGCCCAGTTCGATCAGCCTGCGCTGCAGGGTTTCGACCTTCTTACCGGAAGATCCGGATTCAAGATAAATGTCCCTGGACAGGTCCGGAGTGGCTGTGGGCCGCGGAGTATTCGTCACCTTCGCGGTCGGTTTGTTTGTCACCTTCGGAGCAGCAGTCGCGTTGGCTTCCTTAGCGCTGACAACATTTTTCGCGTTCATCTTGGCCAGGGTCTTCTCCCCGACCTTTCCGTCTGCTGTCAGTCCGTTTGCCTTCTGGAAGGCTTTGACCGCTTCTTCCGTCGCGGGGCCGAAATCGCCATCGGCGGATCCCTTGTAATAGCCCAGTTCTTTCAGCCGTTTCTGCACCGCGCGTACCGCGTCGCTTCCGGTAAAGCCCTTCTGCAGGCTCTTGGGAACAGGCGAAGGCGTCACCGGCGCCGGGGTCGGGCTTGCCGTCGGAGGCGCTGTTGTGATCACCGCAATGTTGCCGCTTCCGTCAGTCGCGGCAGGCGTCTCACCCGTATAGCCTTCAGGCGTCGGCGTCGGAATAGTTGTCGGTGCCGAGCCCCAGTTATCCCACGCGCTTCCGATGCTGCTGCCGGATGTCGGGGTGGGAGTCTCCTGGTTTCCGACCACTCCGATATTAGGATTGGTGGTCTCAACAACCGTATCCGGCGCTACCGGCGTCGAAGTTGCCTTCGGCGCCAGCGTATTAAAGAACGATGCCGTGATCGCGCCTGTCGGACTGCCGTTATTCACTTCATCCGGCGGCTGGTAGCAGCCTGTCAGCAGCAGGCATAGAGCCAGAACTGCCACTAAACCTATCAATTTCAGATTTCTCTTCATTTTCTGCTTGCCTCCTCGCCCGGTCTCTGCAAACATTTCTCATTCTGAATTAATTATCTGTCGGAAACAATTCTATAAATGTCTGGTAGTGGTCTCCGGTGAACCACACATGGCCGTCGTTTGAATAAATGATACGGTATTCGTTCCTGTCTCCTCCGAAATAGTAACAATCCGCCTCATAATACTTTCGGCCCTGTACCACCGGAAGCTGTTTTTCATAGTTTCCGAAATAGTCCCCGCCGATACTTTTCCCGGGAGCTACATCGCTTACTTTGTTTACATACTTATCCCAGCCAAGTGCCTGGGCTTCTTTCTTTGTGATGAAATTATCCGGCAGTTCCCCGTGTTCAAAAATATAATCAGCAATACGCTGTGCTTCATCCAGGGGCCCTGGCTCCGCAGTGGGTTCAGCCACGGCAGGTGTTTCTGTCACAGCGGGTGCAGCGGTATTCTTTTTTCGTTTGGCTGTCTCAACCGCGTTCGCTGAGCAGGCGCATAAAAGCAGCACCGCTGCAAGCAGCACAGCGAACAGTTTAGAAAATCTGATCAGCCTTCTCCTGCCAAACATAATCAGGACCTCCTAACAATTCAGAATTCAGAATTCAGAATTCAGAATTATAGGTTACTGTTTTCCATCTTTCGAGGTTTTGACAATCGCCACAATCAATCTTATCAGTTCTTCGCAATCAGCAAGCAGGCTTTCTGCCGCATTACCGGTAATATAATCTGTTTCTTTCAGCAGCTCGAGCCAGTACTCTGTTTCATCTGCTTCTTTAAGAGATATCTGCATTTTAGCCTGGAAGTCCGCTGTGCTTTGAGCTCTTACGCTCTCCCGGATATTGGCACCAATACTTGTCCCGCTTTTGAGAATCTGCTTTGAAAGAATATACTCTTTTTTCTCAGTCGTCAGATACTGATACAAACGAATAATCCTGATCGCAAAAGCCTTGCTTTTCTCTAAAACGGGATTATTGTCTTTCATCAGAAACCTCCGTAAAACAGAACTCGTTTCTTCCGCTTCGGCTTGCAGTCTCAATCTCCGTATAGTTTTCCAGACTCGTTCCAGCCTAATTCTGAATTCTGAATTCTGAATTCTGAATTATTTATGGTAACGTTCACCTGCGTTAATCTTTTCCGCCCGGTACAGCTGTTCCAGCAGCATAACCCGTGCCAGCTGATGAGGAAATGTCATCGGACTCATGGACATTTCCTCATCCGCGCGCGCCAACACATTTTTACCCAGTCCAAGGCTTCCGCCGATCACAAATACAAAATGGCTTACCCCGCCGGTTTTCAGTTCCGCCAGGTGCCTGGCCAGTTCTTCTGACGACCGCCGTTTCCCGCCGATCGTCAGCGCGATCACCCGGTCCCCGGGCCGGATCTTTGCCAGGAGTGCCTCGCCCTCCTTTGTCTTCAGCTGCTCTTCCAGCGCTTCAGATGTTCCGGAAGCAGGTTCCGGAAGGTCGGCGATCTCTGTTTCTTCATACTTCCCGTACCGGCTCAGGCGCTTCAGGTATTCATCCGCCATCTGCCGGTACGGTTTCTCTTTCATTTTCCCGACGCAGAGGATAACCGAACTCACAGCCGTTCCACCCGCGGCAGGCTGTCGCGTTCGATCAGCGTCCAGGCCATGTTCACACTGCGTTCCCGTTCACCGCTGATCATCCGCAGGAGCTTCTCCGCGACCAGCGATCCGAAAGCTTCCTTCGGATGGCCCAGCGTGGTCAGCTTCGGAACGGACATTTCGGCGTAAACCGCGTTATCAAAACCGATAAAGCCCATTTCTTCCGGCAGTTTCATGCCTTCCTGCTTCAGCCGTTCCATCAGGCTGGACGCAAACACGTCGTTGTAGCAGGTCACACAGTCCATTTCGTGGTTCATCAGGCGGCACACGAAATTGCTTCCGCTGGGAATGTTCTGCCAGCTCATCCGTTCATCCGTGCTGAACAGCAGCAGGTGCTCATCCGGGATCAGTACGCCTTCACTTCTCATTTCATCCAGGAAGCCCCGCAGGCGCTCCTTGCCCTGCAGGTCATCCACTTTGAACATTCCGCCCGGCCTCTGGTAACCGCGGCTAAGCACTTCACGCGCCGCGATGCGGCCGCCGCCGTAGTCGTCCATCACCACATGGGGGATGTTCGTCATGGCTGGATAATAGGAGTTCATAAACAGCACAGGAATGTTCCGTTCCGCCAGCCTGCGGTACAGATCTTCATTCTCTGTTTCCCGTGCGGTCTGTACACCTTCCACGATCAGGCCGTCAACCTGGCCGTCCAGCATCCGTTCCAGGATGTTCCGTTCAGCCTGGCTGTCATTATATGTCGCGCTCAGGTTCATCACGGCGCCGTTTTCACTCAGGACTGACTCTATACCGGACACGATGGAAGGGAAGATATAGTCCGTGATATAGGTGGTCACCACGCCTACGTGAATCGTACCCTGCATCCTTCTGCGGGGTCCATGGCGCACATAGGTGCCGCTTCCGCGGCGCCGGTCTACCAGACCGTCCTCCTCCAGCAGCGCGATTGCCTGACGGATGGTCTGGCGGGAAACGTTAAAACGGAAACGCAGTTCCTCTTCTGTCAGCAGGGTTTGTCCATCGCGAAAAACACCCTCCGCAATCTCCTTGCGCAGAACGTCCGCAACCTGCAGATATTTGGGCTGTTCGGCCACAACAAACACATCCTTTCCGGTATGTTGTTCCTATCATACCAGACAAATCTGTTTTTTTCAATATGAAAGCGCAAAAAAGTACGAACAACGTACCGGATAATTGTTCGTACCAGCCCATAAATCCTTATAAATCAAAGGCTCAGCGGATTTGTACAAATTTTCACAACTTTTCATCAAAATCCGGACAACCCCCTTTATTTCCGCGCAAAAAAGCTCCGGAAGAGACCTCCCCCCAGAGCTTGTAATTGTTCATTGTTCATTATTCATTTACATAAGTCTTCCGCGGATTCACATTGCAACCCCAAACTCCGAATACTCTTCCTGACTCTTTCCAGCCTAATTCTGCATTCTTAATTCTGAATTCTGAATTGATATATCCCTATCCCAGCCGCGATGGCCAGGTTCAGGGAATCCACCTTGTCATTGCTTTCGATCCGCACCGCCTGCCCGCAGGAAGCGAACTCCTTCGGCAGGCCCCTACCTTCATTTCCGAAAACCAGAGTCCATACCGACGGTTTTGTTTTTACCGCCTCCTGCAGCGGAATGGACGCGTCCAGCATAAACGGATACAGAGGCCTGTCCGGGAAGGCAGCCCGGTAATCCTCAAAGCTGTCATAAACCTTTATCCGCAAGGAAAACACGCTTCCCATGCTCGCCCGGACAGTCTTCGGGTCAAACACATCAACACACGGCCGGATAAGCGCCACGTCTTCAATGCCAAGTCCCAGCGCTGTCCGCAGGATTGTACCCACGTTTCCGCTGTCTCCCGGATTGTGCAGCACAACATGCGGCTTGTCCGCCGCCGGTTCATCCTCGAATTTTTCAAACACCGCGGCAGCAAAGCAGTTTTCTTTTCCGCTGATCCGCGAGAGGGCTTTATCCGCTTCTTCAATCCGTACACCAAGCTTGTCCGCCAGGGCACGAAGCTTGTCCGCGCCCTCCCGTCCCGCGGCGGAAGAGTGCAGGAGAAGGCGCCGGACCTGCCCTGGCCGGTGCAGCATGCATTCCATGCTGGGAAAAACGCCCGGCGCGTAGCTGTAGTCCAGGTCGCTCTTGTATGCTGATAATGATGGCATCTTTACTGCTCCTCCCGGTTCTGATGCAGGCGTCTTACTTCTTCCAGGGAGATCCAGCTGCTGCAGCTGGTCCTGTCAAAAACAAATTCCACTTTGGCCCGTTCTTTCCTGTAATCAATCTCGGTCACCCGGCCCCGGCAGTCACTGAACAGCGGATCTTCCAGCGTCACTTCATCCCCGACGCGGCAAAGCCTCATGGATCCGACCACGCCGTCTTTCTCCAGCAGTTTATTCGCAAAATCCAGATCCGGCCCGGCCAGTTCGTATCCGTCATCCTGCTTTCCGACACGCCGGACCACTCCGTCAATCCCGGAAAACATGCGGTAGTCCGTCAGGCGCTCATCACTGAAAAGAAACACATATCCCGGCAGCAGATCAAACCGGCGTTCAATGTTCTCACCTTTCTTCCGCTGCTTCCGGACGATCTGGGGTGAAAAAGCCCGGTTCACGCCGCGTAATTCCATCAGCTGTGCGATCACTTTGCATCGCTGTGTTATGCAGTACAGGCAATACGCGTACAATTCATCTCACCCCTGATACAATTCACAATTCACGATTCATAATGATTATGTCCCTGCCCTTTGGGCAACTCTTCACTTTTCACTCTTCACCGGTAACCGGCATCCTGTGAATGTCAACCCGCCCAGAATGTCATCCCGGCCAGGAACCTGATTCTGAATTCTGAATTCTTAATTCTGAATTAACATAATCTCATCCAGCCGGGCCGCCATCTGCTCAGCGCATTTCGCGGTGCTCAGCTGTTCCCTGATATGCTTCTTTCCGGCTTCCGCGATCTGATTCCGAAACGCCGGTTCCTCCTTCAGCTTCTTCAGCCACGCGGCCGCTTCATGCACGTCCGGATCCGCCCAGGTCAGGCCTTCCTGCTCATACTGATAGGTATTGCCGACAGGCACCCGGGAATAATTCACCAGGCAGGCAGTCCCTTCCGGCATAAACTCCGTATTGGCCGACCAGTTCGTTGCCACCGTTGCCGTTCCCAGGTTCATGGCTTCCGCCAGCACCAGCCCGAAGCCTTCACTGCGATGCAGGCTCAGGAACACGTCGCACAGGCGGATCAGGCTGTTCATCTGCTTTCTTTCCAGCCGGTCAGTCATCAGCACATAGCTTCCGGAGTCCAGCCTGCTTTCCACAAAAGCGATATCCTCCGGTTTGGGATTGCTGATCTTGATGACCAGCTTCACTCCTTCCGGCTTTTCCCCGAAGGCCTCGCGGAACGCGTCAATGGCCGCCCCCGGGTTTTTCCGGCTGGCGTAGCTGTTGGAATCATACATCGTCAGGACCAGGAAATCATTCTCGCTCAGTCCGAAATCCTTCCGGGTCAGATTCTCATCATACGGGGTCTCGATACAGTACAGGATCGGCACCACCGGTTTGTCCGTTTCTTTCCTCATGGTCCGGGCGGTAAACTCTGACGGTGTCCAGACTTCATCCACATAATCAAACATCGGCTTCCAGTCCGCCGGTGCTGTCTCCAGCTCCCACTGGAAAATACCGATATTGTAATGGCCGTCAAACTGGCTCCGCGGGAACATGCCGCACGCTTCCTGCCACTGGTCCGGATTTACATGCATCACATTCACGGCATACCGGTTTTCGGTCTCCAGCCGGCTGTCAAAGGTGGTATCTTCCTGCGGCAGCCAGTCCAGGAAATCCGTATTCAACAGCGTATGGGGAATATTCCCTTCCTCCAGTGCCCGGGCATACATCTTGACGCCCTGTGCCAGTCCATTTTCCGCCTTGAAAAAGCCGTACAGGTTGATCCCCTTCGGATATTTCCCGGGAATATAAGGCGCCGGTACGCCGGTATGCGTTGCCAGCGCGTCCATAACCTTCCCGGAGATCCGGTGACGCAGCGAGGCCGGGACCAGTTTTTTGATCGCCAGGTCCGAAGCCAGCCAGTTCCTGAATCGGGTCTTTCCCCTGTTCAGCAGTGTCTTAACATCCATCACGGTAAATCTGCAAAAGATGATCCCGTCATCTTTTGCACTCCCTCCTACCTCCTACTTCCTGCCTCAGCAATGTGCGTCGCGCATTGCGAGTATTTCTTCCATCCGCTTCCGCATCTCATCCGCGCAGTGCTCCATGGACAGGTTTTCCTCAATAAACCGCTTCCCGCCCTCAGACTTCTGCCGATAATACTCAGGATCATCCCGCAGCCGCTTCAGGTATTCCGCCGCGTGATGCACGTCAGGATCCGCCCACAGCAGCTCACCGTTATCAAACTGATAACCGCCGGCCACCGGGATCAGGGTGTATTTCACCGGGCAGGAAACATCCTCCGGCATAAATTCTGTATTCGCGCTCCAGCCGGTTGCCACCGCCGGGGTTCCGAGCATCATGGCTTCCGCCATCACCAGGCCGAAACCCTCCGCCCGGTGCATGCTGATGAACACGTCGCACAGGCGGATCAGGCTGTTCAGCCTTTCCTTGTCCATTCGTTCCGTGATCAGCAGGTACCCGGCCTTTCCGCCGATATGTTCTTCCACAAAGGCAATATCTTCGGCCTTGGGGTTGTTGATCTTGATGACCAGCTTCACATGCTCCGGATTCTCTCCATAGGCTTCCCGGAAAGCATCGATCGCTGCCCCGGGGTTCTTCCGGCTGGCATAGCTGTTGCTGTCGAACATCATCAGCACCAGGAAGTCATCCTCGTTCAGTCCGAAATCCGCCCTTGTCAGCTTTTCATCATAGGGTGTTTCCATTCCATACAGGATCGGAATGACAGGCTTGTTCGTTTCCTTCCGCATGGTCCTTGCCGTAAACTCAGACGGGGTCCACACTTCATCCACATAGTCAAACAGCGGCTTCCAGTCATCCGGCAGGGTCTCCAGTTCCCACTGGAAAATACCCACATTGTAATGCCTGTCAAAATGGCTCTGCGGGAAGGTGCCCAGCGCGTCCCGCCACTGCGGCGGGTTGATGTGCACCACATTGATCGCGTATTTGTTTTCAACCGTCAGCCGGTCATCAAATGTTTTATCCTCCTGCGGCAGGTCCGGAATAAAATCCAGGTTCAGCAGCGTATGGGGGATATTGCCCTTTTCCAGCGCACGGGCATAAAGCTTGGCGCCCTGAGCCAGTCCGATTTCCGTTTTAAACAGGCCGTACAGGTTGATCCCGTCCGGATACCGGCCCGGTTCATAAGGCTTGGGTATCTTTGTTTTCCGGATCACGCGCTTCTCCAGCGGCTTGCTGATCATATGCCGGATATTCGCCGGAATCACTTTCTTAAACCACACGTCCGGTGACATCATCAGCCGTTTGACCCACATCCGGATATCATGCCTGACCCGATTAATACCCATGCTTTTCCCTCGCCTTTAGATTATTCTGAATATCCACAGACTGCCATGGACTTTCATTTCTCAAAACAGCACCCTGTGCTGTTTTTTCCGCCATTATTCATTGTTCAGTTTTCATTTTTCATTTGCGGAAGATGATTCCAACATCTTCGCACTGTACATTTTTTCGTAGTAGTTCCGGTACTCCCCGTTGACGATCTCTTCCCACCACTCACGGTTGTCCAGATACCACCGGATCGTCTTTACAATGCCGTCTGCGAACTTTGTTTCCGGCAGCCAGCCCAGCTCATTGTGGATCTTTGCCGGATCGATCGCGTAACGCATATCATGGCCCTTGCGGTCTGTCACATAGGTGATCAGGCTTTCCGGCTTGCCCAGCTCCCTGCAGATGAGCTTCACAATGTCGATGTTCGCCATCTCGTTGTGCCCGCCGATGTTGTACACTTCACCGACCCGGCCCTTATGGATGATCAGGTCGATCGCCTTGCAGTGATCTTCCACATACAGCCAGTCCCGCACGTTCTTTCCCTCACCGTATACCGGCAGGGGTTTGTCATTCAGCGCGTTGGCGATCATCAGGGGGATCAGCTTTTCCGGGAACTGATACGGGCCGTAGTTGTTGCTGCACCGGCTGATCGTGCAGGGCAGCCCGTAGGTCCGGTGATAAGCCATTACCAGCAGGTCCGATCCCGCCTTGGAGCTGGAGTAGGGACTGCTGGTATGGATCGGCGTCTCCTCCGTGAACAGCAGGTCCGGCCGGTCCAGCGGCAGGTCTCCGTACACTTCATCCGTGGACACCTGGTGATACCGGGTGATCCCGTATTTCCGGCAGGCATCCATCAGCACAGCCGTACCCATGATGTTCGTCTGCAGGAAAACGCCCGGATCATCAATGCTGCGGTCCACATGGGTTTCCGCCGCGAAATTCACAACCATATCCGGATGTTCTTCCTCAAACAGCCGGAACACTGCTTCCCGGTCGCAGATATCCTCCTTCACAAACCGGAAATGCGGGTTATCCATCACGCTTTTCAGCGTAGAGAGATTCCCCGCATAGGTCAGTTTATCCAGGCAGATGATCCGGTATTCCGGATATTTCTCCAGCATATGGAATACGAAATTGGATCCGATAAAACCCGCGCCGCCGGTTACGATGATCGTCATAGTTCAATTCCTCCGGAATCGATTATCAATTCATAATTCACAATTCATAATTCATAATAAAAGCAACTGTGAATCCCGATTGCTGCATTTGTGTATATATGGGCCAAACTTATAATTCTGAATTCTGAATTCTGAATTAAAAACGAAATTGCAGTCACTGTCTTCAAGCAACGGTGATTTCGTGTCTTTCTCACTCAGCAGTTCCGTCCTCACTTCGCCCCAGTCCACGCCGATAGCCGGATCATTAAACCGGATGCCCCTGTCACATTCCCTGCTGTACAGGTTATCCACCTTGTATACAAACTCCACATCGTCTGTCAGCGTCTTGAACCCGTGGCCGAATCCCCTGGGGATCATCAGCATCCGCCGGTTTTCAGCGCTCAGTTCCACGGCAACCCACTGTTTATATGTGGGGCTTCCCTTCCGCAGGTCCACCGCCACATCCAGCACGGCGCCGCGGTTTGCCCGAACCAGTTTGGCCTGCGCCATGGGATTGTTCTGGAAATGGATGCCTCTCAGTATCCCTTTCTGTGAGGAAAAGCTCTGGTTATCCTGCACAAAGTCATAATGGAGATCCAGCTCCTCAAAGTTCCGGGTGCTCCAGGTTTCCATGAAATATCCCCGCGCGTCTCCGTGCACATCCGGCTCAATAATGTATACTCCCGGCAGTTTCGTTTCGATTTTCTTCATTGTCTTATTCGTCCTGTTTTCAGTATATAAATTTCCTTTCCGCTACGGCCTTCAGATGTCCGCCGTAGGGGCTCTTTCCGTATTTCGCCGCGCTTTCCAGCAGCTTGTCGCGGTCGATCCAGCCGTTAATGAACGCGATCTCCTCCGGGGCGGAGATGACCACGCTCTGCCGCTGCTGGATCATCCTCACGTAATCCGCCGCCTCCAGCAGGCTGTCCATCGTGCCGGTATCCAGCCAGGCATATCCCCGGCCCAGGATCTGTACATCCAGCAGGCCATCCTGCAGATACATCTCATTCAGTGTGGTGATCTCCAGTTCCCCCCGGGCGGAAGGTTTGATCTGCCCAGCCCGGCTGCTGACTCCGGCCGGATAAAAGTACAGGCCTGTCACAGCGTAATTGGACTTGGGTTCCACCGGTTTTTCCTCAATGCTCAGGACTTTTCCGTTGTCATCAAACTCAACCACGCCAAAGCGTTCCGGATCCGGAACATAGTATCCGAACACAGTCGCCCTGCCGTTTTGTTCAGCGTTTTTCACCGCGGCCGTAAGCGTTTTGCGGAAGCCGTTTCCGTAGAAAATATTATCTCCCAGGATCATAGCTCCGGCTTCCCCGTTCAGGAATTCCTCACCGAGGATAAAGGCCTGCGCGAGGCCGTCCGGACTGGGCTGCACCTTGTAGGAAAGCGTCAGGCCAAACTGGGATCCGTCTCCCAGCAGGTGCTCAAACCGCGGCGTGTCCTCCGGGGTGGAAATGATCAGGATATCCCGGATTCCGGCAAGCATCAGCGTGCTCAGCGGATAATAGATCATCGGCTTGTCATACACCGGCAGCAGCTGCTTGGATGTCACCATCGTCAGCGGATACAGCCTTGTTCCGGCTCCGCCGGCCAGGATAATGCCCTTCATGCCGTTCCTCCTCATCCTTCCCTGTACGGTTCGTTACAGATTATTGTACCATAATCATCCGGTTTTATGAACTCAATCCCGTTCCCCCGCAGGCTTCCGGTCAGGAGATCCGGTCAATCGTATTGATAACCTGCAGCTGATACCGCTCCACAGTTTCTTTTTCCGCGTCGGTCAGCGTTTCCCCGTCTGGCACCAGGACCGCCTCCGTCCGGGCATAATCCTCTCCGTCCACGATCCAGTCCATGGGGATCACATCATATCGTGTCATCCGGTCCATATACAGAGGCAGCTTCTTTCCCTTCACCAGGAGGATCTTCCTGCCCTTCACCGGTTTCGCCGGACGGATCCGGTCAAACAGTTCCGCCATATTCCGCGCGTGGCAGTGGAAATCATTATCCGCCATGCGCTGTTTTCCGGTCTCACCCATCCGTTTACAGGCGTCCGGGTCATTGCACAGCAGGCGGATCTTCGCTGCCAGGTCCTCCGCGTTTCCCGCTTCGACCAGGTATCCGGTCACACCGTCCTCCACCAGTTCCTTCACGCCGCCAACATCGGAAGCGATCACGGGGATCCCGCAGGACATCGCTTCGGTAATGGTCACCGGCTGGTTTTCCGGTGAAAGGGCGGGAAGACAGAACAGGTCTGTTTCCCGGTATATCCCGCGCATTTCCTCGTTGGACAGTTTCCCCCGGAAAACAATCTTTCCGGTCAGTCCCAGCTCTTCTATCAGTTTCCGGTAATAGGGCTCCTCATCGCCCTTTCCGACCAGGTTGATCAGGATACTCAGGCCTTCCGTCAGCGCCGCCGCACGGATCAGCACGTCCACACCCTTATGCGGGCCGAAGACACCCGCGTATGTGATCCGGAACTGTTTTCCCGGAACCTTTTCCAGGTTCGCGTAGGACGCGTAATCAATCCCGTTCTTCACCACGTGCATCTTGTGGGCGTCAAACCCCGCGGCTATATAAGCCCTCGCCAGGTAGGCGCTGGGCGAAACAAAGGCATCCGCTTTTTCAAAAACATGCCGGTAATAGCTCTTCCGGACCCCCATGGGAACCTGCATGCCGTCGGATTCAAACATCACCCGGCAGTTCTCACAGGCAGTCACGTCGCTGCACAGCCGCCCGTTCTCCATAAGCCTTGTGTTCTTATAGCAGAATCCCCAGTTGTCATGCAGCGTGAAGACCGTCTTTGCCTTATACTGCCTTGCAATCTCAACCATTCCCATGGACATTCCGGTCACATGGTGGAACTGCACAACCTCAGGTTCCCAGGCTTCACACAGTTCCCGGAATACCTCGTTCACCATCGGGTCAAAGAAGCAGATCCCCCGCTGTTCCATGCAGGTGATATCCCGACAGATCCGGATCACCTTCACCCCGTCAACGGTTTCACCGTATATGGTCCCAGGCACATGCTTTCCGTCCACGTCCAGCGAGAGCACAATGCCCGTTGCCAGTCCGTCCCCCTGTATGGCCCTCAGCTGGTGATGCGCGATGATCTCCGCACCGCCGATAACTCCCGGGGGATACAGGTGGCTCACTGTGACCATACGGCGGCCTGTATGGTTTGCGCGCATCCGGCTGATCTCGCACAGGATCCGTCCGGGGATCCTTCCGCGCGCCGGATCAGGCGTATACCTGGGCAGGCCGCGCAGCCAGTCTGCCATCTCATCCGCATATTCCGCCCAGCCGCGGATCGTCCGTTCCGTTGCTTCATGCTGCAGGCGGACCAGGTATTCCTCATCCGTCAGCATTTTGTACAGGGCATCCGCCATCGCTTTCCGGTCTGTCACATCCGTCAGGCAGCAGCCTCCGGCCGCCGCCAGCTCCCCGATGCTTCCGTCCCGGCTGCACAGGCAGGGTTTTCCCGCCCACAGGCTTTCGATGATCGGCATACCGAAACCCTCAACCTCTGAGGGATAGGCCGTAAACGTACAGGCTGTATATTCCGCCCGGAGTGTCGCGTCATCCACGACCCCCAGCCATTTCACATTCCTGTGGTCCGCGCAGAAAGCTTCCACAAAGGCGGGGATCTCTTCCCGCTCCTCATATCTTTTGCCGACCAGGTGCACGCTTGTTGTCTTTTCCAGTTCCGGATGCGCCGCAAAAAGCACCTCAAGCGCTTCCAGGAAACGGATATGGTTCTTCCGGGGTTCCAGGGTGGAAACAAACAGGATCTGTTTGTTTGCCGGCATACGTTCCGCCTTCTGCTGTTTCCGGGGCATGCCGTCTATTTCAGCTGCCAGGCCGACAGCCCGCACCCGGGTGCCGGTTTCAATCCCGTTCTGCGCCCAGTATTCCGTCAGATCTGTTCCGTTATGCTCCGCCGTGGGCATAACACTGTCCATCTCCGCCAGGCAGAGCATATAACCCCTGTGGTTGGCCAGGATCTCATCATTGCAGAATTGCGGATAGAGCACCGGGATCGCGTCATGAAACACCGCGGAAACGCTGATCCCGTGGTCATGAAGCCAGGGGATCGCGCATTCCAGCATCCTGTACTGTGCCGTCTCAATGACCAGCAGGTTTCCCGGTCCCGCCGGAAGCCTCTGCAGGATATCCCCCATCTTCGTGCGGTTCTGTTCCGAACCGGACCGGTAAAGGATCTTTTTCGGATCCGGTCCGTCAAAACGGGACAGGGTATCAATTTCCTGCTTTGTCGGAAGCACAAACTGTCCGATGCTGTCATCCCACAGCACAAAAACCGTATTCACCCGCTCCTGCAGGTGCCTGGACAATTTCCGCGTCACCCGCATAATGCCGCCGTTGGCGGTATCCCTGCACGCGTTGGTCACGTCAACATAAAGGACAAAGGCAGACCGGACGGATTCCTGTATCTCATCCATCATCTGCTTTGCCCGGTTTTCCCAGGTAAACTCCCTGCGGTACTGTTCACAGAGCTGCCGGAACCGGTCCTCGTCAAAAGCCTGTCCGCCGCTCAGTTCCCGGATCACTTTTTCGGTCATTTCCCCCATATCCCTGCACAGGAAATAAGGATCCACCACCACTTCCGGATGCGCGCCGATATCCAGTGCGAATGTCTTGGTGCCCAGGAACTGCATCTCGCCCAGCGGAAGATCAAACCCTTCCCACAGGCTTGGAATGATCCCCACGTCCGACAGCTCCATCAGCTGTTTCATGGTCTCATCATCCACAAACCCAGTGCACAGGTAATTCCGCCGGATGTCCTCCGGTACTGTCTCCAGGCTCTTTTCGTCCGCCAGCACCAGGATCCGGTGATCAATATCTTTATCTGTCAGTGCCTTCGACAGCTGTACTGTCGCGGCGCAGTTTTTATAGTTTCCGTTTTCCCACCGCCCGGGCTGGAAAAGGATCCGCATTCCGGCTTTCTTCAGTGCCCGGACTTCCTCCACCACATGGTTGTCCTGCAAGTCCAGTTCCTCATTGGCCCACAGCCGTCCCGCAATATGGTCCACGCCGTTGAGCACGCAGGTGGTCGGCACTTTCCCTTTTGTATCCGGTTTGCTCTGGGTCTCCTCCAGGAAGCGGCTCACCGCGATGATCTTGTTTGCCTGGCAGAGGGTTTCCTTCCGCAGCTGTCTCAGACGCTTCTGGTTTTCCAGGTTCGGACCGCTCATTCCCTTCACGGGAACCGCCCCGTGGTCATGCGCAACCACGCATCCGCACTTTTCCCGCAGGAACGGAATGCACAGGTAAAAAGGCCAGCCCGCCACCAGCGCGGCGTCAGGCCGGTTGCTTTCATTAAACCATTCGTCCCAGTGCTCCCGGAGATAGTCCAGGGTATACTCATTCCAGGTACGGTAATCCGGCGCGTCCGGAATACGGATAAAGCGGTCAGAGCATTTGCTGACAGAAGCCGGATCCATCCGGTTGCCCATCATGATGATCTCATGACCGTCCTTCCGCCACTGGTTCCCCAGCATCAGCAGGCACCGGTCCACGCCGAAGCGGAACAGGAACCGTTCATTGCAAACCAGTATTCTCATGAGCAATCTCCATCTTATTCATTCCGAAGGATAGCAATGCTGTTTCCGCTGCCCGCCTGTACCGTCTCCGCGGCTTTCAGCCCTGCGCGGCCGGCGAGCCCGGTCACCGTTTCCGGAGTCATCACGGTCGCAAAAGCCGGATCCCGCAGCATGCTGTATTCTCCGGCCTGTTCCGGATCCGCTGTCTCAATGATCAGCGTTCCGTCTTCCCGCAGCACGCGGGCAGCCTCCTCCAGCGCCCGGCAGACCTGTTCCGGTGCCAGGCGTTCTGTCAGGTGGATCATTGTGATCAGGTCCGCCGATCCGCTCTGGCAGTTCCGGAGCCAGGTGACCGGCTCAGCATAAACGGCTGTCAGGTTCTTTTCAGCGCATGCGCTGACCGCGGCCGCGTCATCGTCCACACCCAGTGCCTGTATCCCAAGGCCTTCCAGTTCAGCCAGGGTATCCCCCCGGCCGCAGCCCAGGGCCACCGCCTGGAACACTTCATCCTCCCGGCGGTTCTGCTCGATCACCTTCCGGTATATCTCAAGGCGTTCCGGTTCATCTGCCTGCCGCTGTGCTTCCTCCCGGAGCCAGGTCCCGCTCAGGGAAACCTCCCGAAGATCCCGAAGCGCCTCCAGGCGGCGGATCCTTTCCTTCAGTTCCCTGTTCTCCGCTTCAATAACAGACTTTTCCTGCTCCAGTTCACCCACACGCGTTTCTGTCCGGGTTGCGTGCAGCATTCCCTTGGCTGTCACACCGGCAGCATGAACAGGCGGAATCCTTTTTACTTTCCGCCATAAACCCTTCAGCAGCTGGACAGGATGCCGAAGATAATACAGGATCAGTTTCAGGTAAAACAACAGTATTTCCTCCCCGGAATGCTTAATAGACCGACAGCAGGACCTCTGCCCCCGGCGTCAGGAGGCGGAAACGGATTTCCGTCACTTCATCCGTTAATACAGGCAGCCCGGTCTCCGTTTTTCCTTCCATGCCGGAAAGCACCAGCCGCTGTTCCCCGCCGGGACCGGAAATGAGGATCTCCGCTTTTTCAGTATCCTTCATCCGGTATTCCACCGTTGCCTGGCTCAGGCGTGTCAGCGCAACGCCTTCCCCTTTCAGGAACCGTGCGGGATGGGACAGGATCCCTGTTGATTTGGAGGTCCATCCCGCCGTAAACAGGATTCCCCCGTTCCGCTCCAGCGCGCTGAGGACTGCCGGCGCTTCCGCCCCGGCGCCGTCCGCCGGATCCAGCCGACCCGTTTCCTTTGCGGGAATGCCTGCGTAAACAGCGCCCGCGGGCACAACCGTTCCGGGAACCACCACCGCGCCGGCCGCGATCACCGCGTTATCGCCGATCTCGCATGGGCCCAGCACAATACAGCCGGAGGCCAGCCATACCCCGTTTCCGATGGTGATGTCACAGCCCTCCGACAGTTCCGCGTCCCTGCGCAGGTAGCCCGTCAGTTTCGGATCGTGGCTTCCCGCCAGCAGGCTCACGTCGGACCCGGCAAAGGTATACTGCCCGATCCTGATCCGGCCTGAATTCGTATTAAAAAAGCAGGTGAATACATCCGCCGTTTCATCGATCTCCAGCCGCGCCGGATCACCCCACACCGTGGGCGTGATACTCAGCTGCCGGTTCAGTTTCTCCAGCAGTTCCCGGTTCCCGAGCAGCTGTTCCATAAACCAGTCTATGTTCAGCTCATCCACCCGTTTGCCCAGGCTGCTGTCCGTTTTCGCGATTCTTCCGGCCAGCTCGTCAAAACGTTCCGGCGCATGGAGGAACGCGCCGAGGATCTTTTTGATCTTTCCCATCTTCACTCTTTCCGGAATACTTTCCTGATACTGTAAATCTCCCTCCAGGGGGCAGCCCGGAGCTGCCCCGCAGGAGGGAGCGTACATGTTTGATTTTACGTTCAGTTTCGGAAATTACTTCTTTTTCTTCGTGTTCTTGGCCGGCTTGATGTTATCCAGGTTGTACTTCTTCAGCAGCACCTTGAACTCATCGGAGGAAGCGAAGCCGTTCACAACGTTTTCTCTCTTCATACCGGCGTTCAGCTTCGGCAGCCAGTAGGCCATACCGACAGAATCGGGCTCACGGTCAAAGAAGAGGTGATACAGCACTTCCAGGAACTGGGTATTGTTCCAGTTCTTCTTCTTCGCTTCATCGGAGAACACGAAGCCGGAGGCGACCTTCGCGGGAGTATCCTTGCCCGTCAGCAGGCGTTCGCACCAGTATTCGATACCGGTTTCATCATACTTCCGGCCCAGGGCCTTGGTGTAGCAGCGGGCAACGAACGCGGTGGCCAGCTTGTTCTTGTCGCGGTACTTGGTCACGGCAACGGTGCCGGGCTTCATCTTGTAGAAGTCACAGATACCTTTGAATTCATTGGAAGTAGCGAATCCGTTGATCACATAGTCAGTGGTGAATCCGCTTTCCAGGAAATCCAGCCAGTATTCAACTTCCCATGCTTCGGGGGTACGGGCCTGCATAACCTGATACAGGAGCTTAACCTTCGCTTCATTGGAAAGGTTCTTCTTCTTGAACTCGTTACTGTCGAAGAAGTTCTTCACGATGGAGGCACCGGTTTCCTTGCCGGCGGAAATGGGCTTCGCCCAGTACAGCACTTCGCTGTCAGCGGGTGTACGGCCCTGGATCAGATTGTAGCAGCGAACCACATAGTCCCAGACTTCGGAGGTGATCAGGGTGACGCCGGCGTGATCCTTGGCGTAATCAGCAGCCTTGGACTCCTGCGGCGCAACGATATAACCGGCGCTGCCCAGGGCGTTGGTGCCCAGGTAGACCTTATCCTTGCCCTGGCACTCTTTCCAGAACATAACGCTGTCAGCGTTCCGTCCGGTGAAGGCGTCATTACCGACCTGCACCAGTTCCTTGGGCAGGCGGATGATAGAAGCGGCAGTGCAGTTCGCAAAGGCTTCACGGCCGATTTCAACCACATTGGAGGGGATATTGATCTCTCCGATGCTGCTGCAGCCGCTGAAGCAGTAGTTGTTGATCACAGTCACGCCCTTGGACAGGGTCAGCTTGGTCGCGGCAGAGCAGCCTTCGAAAGCACGGTTGCCCAGCACGGTCACGCTGTCGGGGATCACGATCTCCTGCAGCTTGTTGCAGCCGGCGAAAGCACCCTGGCCGATCTTGGTCAGCGTGGAAGGCAGGTCAGCATAGGTCAGCGCGGTACATCCCTTGAAAGCGTTGTCGCCCAGGGTTTCCAGCTTTGTACCGGACGGAACACCGGTCAGGCTGGTGCAGCCGCTGAAGGCGTCATGCTCGATCGTCTTCAGACTTTCCGGCCAGGAAACGGTCAGCAGGGCAGTACAGCCTTCAAAGCACTCCGCGGAGATCGTGTCGATGCTGTTGTGCATGCTCACGCTCAGCAGGGAGGTACAATTCCGGAAAGCGCCGGCATCCACCATGATGCTGTCCGGCAGAGTCACGTTCAGGATCTTCTTGTTGTTGGCGAAAACAGCCTCGCTCAGACGTTTCACCGCAACACCCTTCACAGTCAGCGGCAGGGTGATGGAGGTGGAGGTACCGTTGTACTCGATGATCGTACCGTCATCACGAACCACATAGTCGTCAGGAGAAGCTCCTTCCAGGGCCTCTTCCTCAACGGTCTCTTCTTCGATCTCGGCTACCTCGGTAGGAGTAGCGGCTTCTTCTTCAGCAGCGGGCTCCTCAGCAGCGGCAGGCGCTTCTTCGGCCACAGGCTCTTCAACCACAGCGGGTTCTTCCGCGGCGGCAGGAGCTTCTTCTACAGCTTCCTCAGCAACCACTTCTTCAGCAGCGGGGGCTTCCTCAGCTTCCTCAGCGGCGGGTTCTTCCTCCGCAGCTTCTTCAGCAGCGGGTTCCTCAGCAGACTCTTCCTCTGCGGCGGGCTCTTCTTCAGCTTCTTCCGCGGCAGGTTCCTCAGCGGCTTCTTCAGCAGCAGGTTCTTCAGCAGCGGGTTCTTCTTCAGCAGCTTCAACCGCAACAAAAGCAACAGCCTTCAGCTGGGCTTCGGTCAGGTCTTCCTCACCGGCATCCTTCAGCGCGTCAGCCTTAACCCAGGCGGTCTTAACCACGCGGGCGCCGTTCTCTTCCACAGCATAGCGGATGCTGGCAGCATCTTCTTCAACACCGGTCAGGATGACCAGCGCGCCGCCGTTCAGGGTACCGATCTCATTGGTCAGTTCCTTGTCAGCATACAGCACAGTGCCGCCGGCGAGTTTCCTCGTCATGGATTCTTTCTTCTGCTCTTCAGCGGGAGCAGCTTCCTCGGCAGGAGCAGCTTCCTCAGCGGGAGCAGCTTCCTCAGCAGGAGCAGCTTCTTCAGCAGGAGCGGCTTCTTCAGCGGGAGCGGCTTCCTCAGCAGGAGCGGCTTCCTCAGCGGGAGCAGCTTCTTCAGCAGGGGCAGCTTCCTCAGCGGGAGCAGCTTCTTCAGCAGGGGCAGCTTCCTCAGCGGGAGCGGCCTCCTCGGCAGGAGCAGTTTCTTCAGCCGCAGGCTCCTCAGCGGGAGCAGCTTCTTCCGCGGCAACTTCCGCAACAGGTTCTGCCGCTTCAGCAACGGGTTCTTCCGCAAGCGCGGTCAGACCGATGCTGCTCACAAACAGACACAGCGCCAGGAGCAATGCAAGTTTCTTCATCGTTCTCTTTCTCCTTCTTACCAGTTGGTTTGCTGTTAACTCCGGGGAAATAAAATTTTCCTCTTTTGTAACAACTCATCATACGGAGTTAATTTATTATACTCTCCGCCTGTAAGCTTTTCAAGCTTGTTTTCGCTTTATATTTTCTTGTTTTCAGGTATGTTTTCGCCTATTTTGTGGGCGGTTTTTGCCCCGAATGTCCGCAAATACTACATCTTGTGTTGTAAAACTTTATTAACACTTATGAAATTTTTTGTATTCACATTCCCGCAAACATTTGCAGGAGTGATATGTATTTTTTGGTTATTACATCCCAGGTAAACCGGCCGCGTACATATTCCCTTCCGTTCTGTCCCATCGCGTCCGCAATCCGGTCATGGGAAAGCAGGTATTCCGCGCATGCGGCGAATTCCCTGTAGTCCTTGTAATATAAGCCTCCGTTGGCATCCTTAACAAAATCCGTTGTTACCGCGCACTTGCCGTTCACCAGCACCGGCCGGCCTGCGAACCAGCTTTCCATCAGCACAATGGAAAAGCTTTCCATTTCGCTGGGATTGCAGAAGAATGCCGCGGCAGCATAAGCGTCATATTTATCCTGCTTATCCACAAAGCCGAGATCAATGATGTTTTTCGGATCCGGGTTTTCCACCTTGCCCCCGCCGATCAGCACCAGCTTGACTTCTTCTTCCCGTTCCTTCCGGAATTGGGCGAAGTATTTCACCAGCACGTCAACCCGTTTTCCGGGTTCTTTTCGTCCGGCATACAGGATAAACGGATCCCGGATGCCGAACTTGCGGCGGAACCGCTCCGGATCGGCTTCCCAGTCCGTATCAATTCCTTCTCCTGCCACAGGGAACCTGTCTCCCTGCACACCGTAAAGCTTCCGGGCCAGTTCCTGCTCCGGACGCGCGTGAAAGATCATGCCGTGCACTTTGGAAAAAGCATCCCGGAAGCAGCGCATATAAGCGTATGCTTCATCGTGCAGACAGGGGATCAGGACGGACTTTTCCGGATGGATCTGGCAGCCGTAATACGTTGTTCCGAACATATAGGGGATAAAAACAAACAGGCCGTATTCATCCCCGTGCTCACGCATGTATTCATACAGGTCCGGGCTGTTCACCATTTCCCGGCAGTAGATGCTTTCTTCGGCAATGCTGACACTTCTGCCGTTGACGAGTTTCCGGTTCACCCGCTCAAACAGCTCCTCGTTGCGCCTCCGCGTCCGGAACCTGCGTACGGGGATACCCGCCTCAACGGTCAGTCCGGGTTCATGATAGTCCAGGCTCCAGTCGCTGGCAAAGCTTTCCGCGCAGGTCGTCAGCACTTCCAGCGGCACACCCGCGTCCGCCAGGTGGTGGATCAGTCCCCGCAGTTCCGCCTCCGCGCCGCCGCCGATCTTTTCACCGTACCAGGGCGCCACAAAGCCTGTCTTTTTCATCATCCTCTGTTTCCCTTTCTCCCGGCTGCCTTTATTCCGTCATGTGTTTCAGGCATTCCAGGAACCTGGCCTTCACCGTTTCGTAAGCGTATTCCTTCAGTTTTTCCTCCTGGCCCTTCCGCAGTTCCTGCCGAAGCGCCTCATCCGTCAGCAGCCGGTTAACCGCGGCTGCCGCGACTGCCGGATCCTTTTCCGGCAGGAGCAGTCCGCCTTTTCCCAGCGTGTCCGGAATGGCGGAAGAACGGAAGGCCGCAATCGGAATACCAAAATACATCGCCTCCACAAGCGGCACGCAGAACCCTTCATGCTCGCTCATGCAGACAAACACATCCGCCAGGTGATAGTAAGCCAGGATCTCCGCGAAAGTCACATGCCCCGGCATGATCACGCTGTCTTCCACACCCAGCAGCCTGATATAGTTTTCCAGCGCCTTGTCATACAGCTTCACACCGCCCGTGCGGCCGATCAGGAAAAGACGGCTTTCCGGTTCATAATCCCGCTTATAGCAGGCAAACGCCCGGATAACATCCTCCGCCTTTTTGTTCGGGGAAACGCGGCCAAGGAACATCCAGTTTTTCTTTCCGTCCCCCCGGTACCGTGCCAGCACTTCCGCATCCGGTTCCCGGTCATAGTCCGCGAACGGGATGATGATCGGACACACGTCGATCGGGCAGGTATACCCCATCCGCCGGAGTTCCTGCCGGTTATAGTCCGATACCGCGACGCAGTATTCCATTTTATCCGCAAGATACCGGATCCCGTCATATCCGTATCTCACATTCCGTTCCGTATCACGGCTGTAACGGCGGAAAAAACGCGGCGGGGTGATGTTGTGATAGATCATCATCTGCCGTCCGCCGAATTCAGGCAGTTTAAAATTCAGGTCGGTTCCCACCGAACCATGATAGATCAGCACGTCATCCGCGGCCAGCACGGGCATCTCACGAATGTCCAGCGCTTCCGCCTCCATCCGCGGTCCCATTTCCTCCGTGTAGATGGCGGTCTCATAGCCCTCTTCCCGCAGGATGTCCCGGATCGCCAGCGTAGTGTTTCCGATCGCGTCCCCGAAGTACAGCGCGGGGAGCACCTGTATCACCCGCATGTTATTTCCCTTTCTCCAGCTGCTCTATTCTCAGATACAGGTCATCGATTTCCTTCTGCTGATCCTCGATCATGCCTGTCATCTCATCCATCCGCAGGCTCATCTCTTCATGGATCTGCGTCAGCCGGTTCGTCAGCGGGAAAAGCGCGCACCGGACCGCTTTGGAAACCAGTTTCGTATACAACCGTTTCAGCGGATTGCCGCCTTCCGCCGGATAAGCGCAGCTTACAGTCCAGTCGGTTTTACGCAGCACGGATGTGGGAATGTCATCCAGGCCGGGGATCGGTTCATAGGGGCCCTTCTTCCGGACCTCCTCCCGGATCTCTTCCATGATCGCCTCAATATCCACCTGCGGCTTCTCCATCTTTTCGCTCATCCGTCTCGGCCTCTCTTTCTCAGCGTATCTCCCACCGGTGCGGCAGGGCAATCTCACCCGGCGTCTGTGTCCTGCCCGCGATATGCAGCGTGCAGATGTCCCGCCGGAAGTCATAGTTGAAACCGTCCGGCCGGTGAATGGCCAGGTCAAAGGTATAGTCGCCGTTGGTCACCGGCAGGTTGTCCACGATCAGGTCGATCGATCCCTCCCCCTTCAGCGTCAGCGGCGAGGAGGTATCGATCAGCGTGTTTGTTCCGTACACCAGCGCCCCGTCCCCGCGGTAGACCGCCAGGCCGACCACAGCGTCTGTCAGTTCCTTCTTCGCGGTATATTCAATATGGATCGTGAAAGGATCTTCGGGAGAGAACTCCTTTGCTTCCTGTCCGTCTTTTCCGATCACCGTAATCGCGGTCATCCGGGCCTCCCCGCTGCCCCAGCGTTTCAGATGGCCTTCCGCGTCTATCTCCGCGTCCTTCAGGTCAGATTCCCCGCCGCTGTTTTTCTGGCTCATCCAGGCCATATAGTGCGGATGAACATCCCGCGGCGCGCCTTCCATCCGGATCAGGCCCTCGTCGATCCAGATACTCCGTTCACAGATCTGCTCGATCTGGGCCATCGCATGGCTCACGATCACGATCGTTGTTCCCTGGCCCTTGATCTCCTGCAGTTTCCGGAAACACTTGGCCTGGAACGCAGCATCACCCACCGCCAGGATCTCATCGATCAGCAGGATGTCCGCGTCCACATTGATCGCTACAGCGAAGGCCAGCCGCATATACATACCGCTGGAATAAGTCCGTACCGGGTCATCAATAAACTCTTCCAGTTCGCTGAAGGCGATAATGGTTTCCAGCCGCTCGTCGATCTCCTTCCTGCTCAGGCCGAAGATCGACGCGTTGGTATAGATGTTTTCCCGGCCGCTCAGGTCCGGATGGAAACCGGCACCCAGTTCGATCAGGCTGGATACCCGGCCTTTGATCTGAATGGAGCCCTCATCCGGATACAGGATCCGGGTCAGCATCTTCAGGGTTGTACTCTTGCCGCAGCCGTTTTCACCGACCAGGCCGACAGCTTCTCCCTTTTTCACCTGGAAACTGATCCCGTTCAGAACCCAATGTTCTTCATACCGCCGGCGTCCGGCAAACAGGAGTCTTTCCTTCAGGGTGTTACCCCGGTCCCGGTAAACCCGGAACATCTTCTTTACATTCCGGACATCAATAACAACCTCACCGGTCTTTTCCGACACCGCGTTTCCTGCCCCGTCATCCTTTAATTCTGAATTCTTAATTCTTAATTCTGAATTCATAATCACATCACCTCCGAGAACCGCCGCTTCAGCTTTCCGAAGACGATAAAGCCGATCACAAGGAACACCAGGCCTACTCCCAGGGAAATACCCAGGGCTCCGATTTCCGGAACACTGCCCCGGTACAGAATGTCCCGGTATGACGTCACAATGCTCGTCATGGGATTCAGCTGCAGGATCGTTTTGAGCTTTCCGTCACCGATATTGATGTCATACATGATCGGCGTCATGAACATCCACGCCATGGCAATGATGCCCATCACGTGTTCCAGGTCCCGGAAGTATACGTCAACCGCGCTCAGGATCATCGTAATGCCCAGCGCCAGGATATATTCAATGATCATCACAACCGGCAGGCACAGCAGGCCCACCAGGCTGAACTGTACGCCGGAAAACAGCGCCACAATGATCACGATGATCTCACAGTACAGCATGTTCACAAAAGAACTTGTCACATAGGAGATCGGCACCACTTCCCGGGGGAAATAGATCTTGTTCACCAGGCTCTGCTGCTGGATGATGCTGCTGGAGCCGCCCGTCAGACAGGCGGAAAAGAAGTTCCACGGGATCAGCGCCACAAACAGGTACAGTTCGAACTTCTCAATTTCGTTTTGCAGGATGCTGCCAAAGACAACCGAATAGACAAGCAGCTGGCACAGCGGCACGATAAACGTCCACAGGAATCCCAGTACGCTCGCCTGGTACCGTCCCCGCAGGTCCTTGTGCACCAGGGACCGGATCATGCTCCGGTACGCCCAGATCTCCTTCAGTGTTTCCTTCATTTTCACAGCAACTCCGTTCTGTTCACTGCCCTGAGCACTTCCAGCACCTTCTTGATGTCTCCGGCGCTGTCCTTCGCGCATACCAGCAGCGCGTCCTCCGTATCCACCACGATCGTGTCTTCCATGCCGACCATGGCGATCATCTTTTTCCCGCCCTGTACAATGCACCGCGCGGTGTTCACCGAAACGATATCACCCTTGATCACATTGCCCATATCGTTTCCGGGATTAATCCGGCCGACCGCAAGCCAGCTGCCCACGTCATCCCATCCAAAGCTGGAGGGAAGCACATAGACGTTCTCCGCCTTCTCCATTACACCATAGTCAATGGAAATGGACTGCATCTGCGCGAAAGCGCTTTCCACGGTTTCCTCTTCCGCTTCCGTTCCGATGGCCTTTTCGATCTTCTCCAGCAGTTCGTAATTCCCCGGAAGCTTCTCTTCCATTTCCTTCAGGATCGCGGAAGCCTTCCAGATAAACATACCGCTGTTCCACAGGTATTCCCCGCTGGCCAGGTATGCTTTGGCGGTTTCCAGGTTCGGTTTCTCCACAAAACGCTTCACGCGGAAAGCGCTTTCAAATCCTGTCCCTTCCTCCGTGTCATACTGGATATAGCCGTAGCCCGTATCCGGCGTCTTGGGAGAAATGCCCAGCGTCACCAGGCCGCCGGTCTCCTCCGCCGTCCGCACGGCATTCTTCAGCACCCGCCTGAACAGCGTCTGCTGCTGCACCAGGTGGTCCGACGGGAGTACGATCATCATCGCGTCCCCGTATTTCTTCCGGATGGTCACCGCGCCCCAGCCAATGCAGGGAGCTGTGTTCTTTGCCATCGGCTCGCACAGGATGTTTGCTTCCGGAATCTCCGGCAGCTGTTTCCGGATCAGTTCCCGGTATTCCCGGTTCGTGGCAATATAGATATCCTCCATCGCCACCAGCGGCAGGATCCGTTCCACTGTGCTCTGGATCATCGTCTGATCCGTTCCCGTCAGGGAAAGGAACTGCTTCGGCATGCTCTTCCGGCTCATCGGCCAGAACCGCTCGCCCCGGCCTCCGGCCATGATCAAAGCCGTCGTCTTCATTCCTGTTTTCTCCTTCTGCCCGTCTGCGGGCAACTCTTCACTCTACACTCTTCACTGGTCACTTATCACTTAATCCGTTCCTTCCCTCGTTGTCATCCTGAGCAAGTGAACGGAGTGAACGTGTCGAAGGATCTCCTCCGGGGCCTTGTTAAGACATCATTGTCCGCAGGCACACGCCCCCATTGTCATTCCGACCAAGGGCACTTTGTGCCCGCGTGGAGGAATCCCTTACTAAGCGCCGCAGGCGCACATTTTCAGGTTCTCAGCAGAGCCCCGCCCGCAGGCGAACCTCCTGCCTCCTACTTCCTACCTCATTCTGGATCAGCTCTGAAAACTTGTCCAAAATCCTTCCCCAGCAGTAGTTTTCCTTCACATACCGCCGCCCGTTTTCACGCATAACCTCATATGCTTCCGGATGTGCCAGCAGCCAGCTGACACAGCCATCAAACTCGGCATATCCGTTGAAATAGAGACCCGCGTTGCTTCTCACGCAGTGCCCTTTCAGCACCTTGCACTGTCCTGTCACGATCACAGGCCGCCCCATCATCATGCTTTCCAGCACGACCATGCTCAGGCTCTCATACTTGCTGAACAGCACCAGCGCAAACGCGTCCCGCATGAGCGCCAGTTTCATCTCGTCGCTCACAAAACCCAGCGGAATAATATCCGGGTCTTTCGGAATATCCATCACCGGCTTCCCGACAAGCACCAGCTTCAGCCCGCTTTTGCTGTTATCCCTGTACCTCCGGAAAGCTTCCATCATCTCCCGGCAGCCCTTGCTCTCATCGATCCGCCCGGCATAAACCAGGTATCGGGTTCCCCGGAGTTCCTCCGGAATCTCCGGCAGGGGAACAGCCGGTTCATCTATCCCGACGCCTGCCAGGATGCCTTTCTTTCCCCGGATGGAAGGGAAGCGTTTTTCAGCGAACGCCTTCTCTTCTTCCGTGTTCCAGGCAATGGCTTTGGCTGCGTTGAACACTTTTTCATAATGACGCAGATAGACCGGCGGTTCATCATGCACCGTCGGGATCAGCATCGCGTTTTCAAAATCATCCGTCAGCCCGGTTGCTGTCAGATAATACAGATAAGTCATAAAGAACACAACCCGGTATGTCCGGCGTTCTTCCCGCAGCACCCGGATCAGTTCCGGACAGAAGGGGCCCTGTTCCTCAATCCATTCTTTTTCTTCCTCATCCGTATGGGACGGATCGGAAAACACCCGGTCAGAGATCCGGTCAAAACGTTCCTTGTTACGTTCCCGCTCCACCGGAAAGCGTTTCACCTGCACACCGGAGATCATTTCCTCTCCCGCGGCATAGTGGTTCTTCCAGGTGATATAGTCCAGCGCGCAGGTTGTGTACACCGTCACGTCATACCGGGCAGCCATCCGTTCTGCAAGCTGCCTGCAGTGCAGTTCAGCGCCGCCGTTGACTTCCAGTCCATACCGCTGGCATACAAAGGCTATCTTTTCCCTGCCGCCTGTCATGCATTTCCCTCCCCGGTTTAACGTTTTGATTATATCCCACAACCCGTTCGTTGACAAGGAAAGTGTACTTTCCCTGTCCTTTATGGTATATTGTTTTCAGTACAATTCCGCTGTGCCGCCATCCTTTCGCGGCGTATTCACACAACAGATTCTGATTGATCAAGGACGGTGCAAAGAACGTATGACAGAAAAGCGACAGAATAAACTCACCCTTTTCTTTCTTCTCCTGCTGATCCTTTCAGCCGTTCTTCGTGTTATTCTTTCAATCTTTCCGAAAGCGGCCGTCACCTACAATGACGAGCTCTTCTACCTGGAGCTGTCCCAGAATATCTTCCTGCGCGGCTCCCTGAATGTTTACGGGACACCGCTCCATTTCACCAAGCTTCTTTATCCTCTCCTGCTTTCTCCCTTTTATGCCGTTTCAGACGGTGTCCTGCGCACACAGCTGATTTCCGCTTTCAACGCGCTGCTCGTTTCCTCCGCCCTGATCCCCGGCTACCTTCTGGCCCGCCGGATACTGAAGAAAAACTGGCAGGTTATCCTTTCCCTTCTGGTCCTGGCCTTCTCCCCGAACCTGCTCTTCTCCCTGACCTTTATGGCGGAAAACCTGTATCTTCCGCTGGTCCTCTGGGGTTTTTACGCTGCCTACCGTTTCTTCACTTCTGAAAGGAAGCCCTTCCATGCTTTCCTGCTTGGTGTTCTCGGTTTCCTGCTTTACTTTGCCAAGGAAGTCGGTGCCGCCTGGATCGCGGCTGTCGCGGTCGCGCTTGCCGCAGGCCTTTTGAATCATAAAACCGGCAGGAAGGCCGCCCTGCTTTCCCTCGGCTGTTTCATCGCCGGTGTTCTGGTGCCCTTCCTGTTCACGCGCTTTGTCCTGCTGAGCGGTATGACCTACTCCTATTCCGCCCAGGTATCCGCGGACAACCTTGCCGGCGCTTCCCGGATGATGTACCTCCTGTACGCTTCCGGCATCCTGCTTCTGTTCTTCCTTCTCTCCGCGGGCTTCTTCCCGGTCGCCCTGCCCGCTGTGCGGTACAAGAAGCTGGCTCCGGCCAATCAAAGCCTGTTCCTGCTTTCCCTGTGCTATGTCCTTTTCGTCACGCTGGGTGTTGCTTTCGGTGTATCGCTCTACGCGGATTTCCCCAGGATCGCCCTCCGTATCCACCTGCGCTATTTCCTGGGTGCCGTCTTCCCCTTCCTGCTGCTGGGTCTCACCGCGGCGGAAGAGACGGAGCCCTTCTCCATAAAGAATCCCCTTACGCTGGCAACCGCGAGCTTTGCCTGCCTGCTGGCGCTTTTCCTGTTCATTCCTTCTGCCGGCAGCCTTGTGGATTTCCCCGTGCTGCAGTTCACCAAACGGTTTGACCAGGCATCCTCCGGGGCACTCTGGCTGTGGAAGCTTGTTCCGATCATCCTGCTAGCGGTTATCCTGATCCTGCTAAGCAAAAAAAGAGCCCGGGCATTTGCCTGTCTCCTGCTTCCCCTGATGCTCGTGCTGGAAACAGCCTCCGGCGTCGTCTTTGTCCAAAGCGCGAAAGAGGAGGAAGAGATCACCGATGCCGGCCTGATCGCCGAAGCACAGATCCTGGACCGTCATCTGGATACGGCGGACGGCACTGTGCTCGTCCTTTCGGAAACAGCTCATGATCCCGAGCTACGTGCCATAAACACGATTATGAATGACGATTATGCCTTTGCCACCTTCAGCGGTGTACGGGAAACACTCCTTAAGCAGGAGAATCCCGCCGCCGCGCAGTCCCTCCCCCTGGGTGAAGGCTGCCTGCCTGATACCCTGGCTTATTATACCGGCAGTGAAACGCTTAACCTGGATTCCATCAGCCAGATCGTCACCGTCGGGGAATTCTCCCTGCTTGATCCGGAAATGAACGAGGAGATCACCCCGGAAGGCCTTACCTGGTATCACGTATACCGGGCCAAGGATCCGTCCCGTCTTTCCATGCTGGATCCTTCCCTTTATCTCCTGGATGAAGAGATCTTCTTCTACGGGGCGGACGCGCCGTTCCGGAATTACCGTCCCACCGGTTTCTCCAATCCTGAGAACGGCTTTACCTGGACAAACGCGGAAGAGGCTTCCCTCACCTTCCGTCCGGATGTTTCCGAACCTGTTGACCTCCGCGTTTCCTGGGCCTGGAAAATGACCATCGGAGAGCAGGCCTGCCAGGTCTTCGCCAATGATGTTCCTGTCCTGGACGCCATTATTACCGGTTCAAACGACTATATCTTCTTCACTGTTCCCGCCGATGCCTACGCGGAAACAGGGTCCCTTACCCTTCGTTTCCTCTTCCCCGATGCCCGGCAGCCCGGAAACGGAGATTCCCGCACCCTGGCTGTCGCCTTCGAAAGCATCATGCTCTCCGAAAAATAAACTGTCATACCAAACACAGCAAAGAAAAAAATCATGTTTGCAGCACAAACATGATTTTTTATATTCAAAAGTGCCCGCCCTCCATTGTCATTCCGACCGAAGCCGTAAGGCGAAGCGGAGAAATCTCCTTTCCGATCAAGCGTTAGCACGGAGGATTGAAAACCGCTGCGAAGCAGCACCATCTTGCACATTCGGCGGCAGCCGAATATTTCACATTGAACGCCTGCGTTCAATATTTCACACGCCGAAGGCGTATTTCACATTGCCGAAGGCAATATTTCACCGGGCTGCTTCAGCAGCCTCACGCTCTCTGATCACAATCGATTTCATCGACAGCCCGAGCAGCCGCCCGTCATCTCCCGTGCCCAGCGCCAAAGGCGAATTGGCGTCCGGAAGATGCAGCCGTACCCGCAGCACATTCCCGTCCGTCATGCCCGCGGGAATCGCCACGGAATAGTATCCTTCCCCGTAGGCGTAATAGGTTTCAATCTTCTCTTCGTTGACCCACACTTCCACGGTCTGCTCGCCGTTGAATGTCCCGTGGTCCAGCAGCATTTCCAGGTCGCCCAGCGGCGTTTCCGTAAACTCAAAGAGCATCTCCGCGTCATGTCCGCTTGTCCAGGTATAATACCCTTCGTTTGCTGAAAAACCGGATACAATGCAGCTGCGGCCGGTGTCCCGTCCGTTGAAATACAGCACGGTCCCCAGGGTATAATCCCTGGACCGGTTCAGCGTATCACCGTGGTAAACGACCCCTGTGGGTTCCACGTCTTTTCCGATGCCGGGGCTGTCGATCACATATTCTGACAGGTCAATGATTCCCTCATGCTCCCTGGAACTATAGAAATACCTTTTCCCCTCTGACCGCCACGCTTCCAGGGAAGTCAGCTGCCCTTTCACCGCATGTGTCAGCAGATCAGCCATAGACGCCTGGGAGAAAGGCATATCCGACACCTTAAAATCATGGGATTCTCCCGGAAGCTTCACCATGAAGAGCGGACAGTGTTCCATATTGCTGTGAGCACCGTATCCGTGGTCCGCCATCACAATAACCGTTGCCCGGTCATATAATCCCAGATCCTTCAGCTGCCTCATATACTCCGTCACGATATACAGTGCTCCGAGCGCCTGCTCCTCTTCGGTTCCGCCTTCTTCATCAACAGGAGCCGCTTTGCGATCCAGGATATAGGGACTGTGGGCACCCTTCAGGTGGTAAAACCGGAACGCCGGTTTCTTTGCTTCCGCCTTTAATCCTTCCTCAAGCAGCTGCATAAAGAACATGTCATCGTCTATGCGGTAACCCGCATTGGCGTCTGTGTTCTTCCAGTACTCAAAATCCCCTGTATACATCCAGAAATTCGGTGCCAGGATCGACGGCGCGTACCGGAATGCAACCAGTTTCATGAACTGCTTGGTCAGGCCGAACAGGGATAAGGGCTTCGGAGTACCGTCATAGATGTTCTCAACGGCGTCATCCCGGGACAGATCCATATACTGCTGGATCGTGTAAAAACCGGTGCTGTATTTTCCTGTGGCCAGTTCCTGCATAAGCGGCGAGGCACCGTATGCTTTGGACAGGTATTCATTGTAGGATTGTTCTTCCCGGTTAGTATCTCCGGTCAGGATGAAAGGAATCGCGTACTTGGTCCGGGCCGCTGCCGCCACCGTATCCGGATAAAAGGTGAAATCAGGAAATTTCTCAGACGTGTCTTCCGGATACTCTTCCAGCAGCGTGGTCATCAGGTTTCCATCAAAACAGTCCAGCACAAACACCAGGGTATTCTCTTCCGGGGATATAACAAATTCATTCTCACGGGAAAGATAGCGATCCCCCTGTTGCTCGGCTTTCTGCGGCTGCCGGATCAGCAGCACGCCCAGCGTCACGATCTGGGTCGCCAGCAGGATGCACGCAGCTGCTTCCACAACCCCGCGGAACTTTTTCCGCAGCCGGAGCATCAGGAAAATAAACAACGCGATCACCGCGATCCAGATCAGCGCGTTCAGGATCCCCGGCACTCTGTATTCAGCCCAGTGAACCTTTTCTCCGTCCAGGGTGCCGTAGTCTGTTATCAGCACGTTTCCCTGCAGCCACAAAAGAAAAGAGCAGGCGTATACGCCTGCCCTGAAAATCACAGAAAGCTTCTTCGGAAGGATACAGCAAAGCAGAGTGATTCCCGCAAAGGTCACCGCGGCAAAGATCAGCAGCCACGGGATCAGGTCCTTCAGGGAAAACCACAGCTCATCCGCTGTCGAAAGGTACATGTCCACAGGTGCGAAGACGAAAAGCACAAAGGCGCAGAACAGCCCCGGAAGAATCGTATGAAACGACAACCGGCTATTCTTCTTCACAACATACAGCCCCTTTCTGGTTTTCCCGGATTGGAATCTGCTCTTTTATGTCATTCCGAACGCCGCATCCCGGCGGCCACGCTTACTTCTGTATCGCTTTATATTCTTTCCTCCTGGAAAGGATCAGCAGCACCATGCACACCATAAATCCAACCGCGCAGATCGGTCCGGCCGTCTTGATCGCTTTCACAATAAACGCACCGGAAAGCAGCGTCGGCGCTTTGTATTTCAGTCCGCTCACAGAAACCGATTTCTCATTGATCTCCCTTGCGGAATAGGCATCCAGCATGGCCGCGAAATCAGCCGCCACAGCGGTCTTCTTGGCAATCAGTCCCTGGATCCTTGTTTCCACCGTTTCGGTCAGTTCTTTCAGTTCGCTCTTGCTCAGCTTTTCCACCGCAGTGGCATCTTCCGATTCGTTCTCCGTTTTCACGGAAGCCGCGCCGGTCATATCATCCAGCCGGGCCTGGTAGAGTGTGATCGTGGCGTTGATCTCCGCGATCTTGTCTGAAACGCTCTTGCGCTTCTCTACCAGCTTGTCATAAGTGTTGGACGTTTCATTGCCTACCTTGCTTAAGTAACCGTTGGCACTGACATAGATGATGCCGTCCTTGTCGAAGCTGTTCACCTGTTCCTCGATCAGCTTCAGTTCTTCCTTCATACTTTCCAGCTGGAATCCCTGGGAGCGGATCTCCATCTCATACCGTTTCTTCAGCCGGTCCTGATCCTTGGAAACCGCGTTCAGGGTAATGGTGGCATCCAGCCGGTTAATGTCGCTTTCCAGGCCCTGGTACCGCACCGCGATATCCCCGAAGCTTTTGCCGTCCAGCAGGAAATCCGGTGCCAGTTCCTGCATTTCCGCCGCAAACCGGCTTTGCTGTCTCACGGTTTCCAGGACAGCCTCCAGTTGCTGGGCATAGTCATATTCAGAAAGGTTGTCGATAGGATCTTTCTTCTCCAGGCTTGCTGTGTAGGTCTTTGCAAAATAGCCGCGGTATGCTGTCAGAATATTGTCCAGCAGTCCGGTCAGCTTACCGGCGGAGATGTTCCGGTCAAAATCGTTAAACAGCGTCACCCCGTACTGAGTCGCGTGATAATCCGTCACAGCCGCCTGACTGCCCGCGCTTGCGTCCAGCAGGGACACATATTGGGTCATCTGCTCTGCGATCCGTTCCGGATATACGCCGGTCACGCGGAGGTTTCCCCTCAGCTGTTCCGCTGTATAGGTTCCCGTCAGTTCAGAGGCTTCCAGTGCCTGTTCCAACACTTCATCCGAAGCCAGGCCGCTCACGTCAAAGGGATAGCCGTTCGGCGCCTTGCCTTCGGCCGCGCCTTCAAAGGAAAACAGAAGGGACGCTGAAGCATAGGTCTGGCTGTTCTCCTTAAAGAACAGCACCGCTGCCAGCGCGGATCCGATCAGGCCGCAGATGATCAGGACAATCAGTGTATTCCGGAGCCAGTGCGTTTTCTTCATGGTAGTCATTTCGCAGCCGCCTCCTTTCCGGTTTCCGTTTCTTTTCTGCTTTTGGAGAACTCAGGCGCAAGCCCGGCCAGGAACCACAGTCCGAAGCCAAGGGCCACAAAGAGCGCCACGAAGATAATGATCTTTTTCACATTGGCCGCGATAAAGCTCTGTTCTTTTCCCTGCGCCGCGCTGTGATCCTCAAACGTCGTGTACATCTGGCTCTCAAACAGCTCTTCCATATGTTCACGAATGTTTTTGTACATGCTCTGTGCGGAGGCGATCGAGCGGGCCAGCTCTTCTTCCACTTCCGCGGTCACATCCGTCCTCGTTTTCGCGTCCAGCCGGAGGATCCGGTCTTCATAGTCCGCGATGGAAGCCTTCAGTTCTGCCGCCTTTTCATAGTTTTCTGTCTGCTGGAGGATCAGGTTGTTATAATACTCTGTCGCCGTTTTGGTAGTCTTGGCTGCGTCGCTTTCCTGCATGGAGATGAACACTTCATCATTCTTGTAGGTTGCCAGCAGCTTTTTCGTCTCGGCAATATTCTCGTTTGTCCTTTCCAGGTCACTTTTCGCCATGCGCAGCATGTACTTCCAGTTGGTCAGCAGCTCCGCCTTGTCCCGGGTGATCGCGTTCTCACTCACCATGGCATACAGGTAATCCACATTTATACTCTTGAAGGTCTGCAGTGTTTCCATCCAGTCCGTCAGGGAGCGGCCCGTCTGCCAGGACCGGTATGCCTTGACCGTATCGGTCTTTGCGTCGCAGTAGCTGTAAAGGTCATCCAGGCCCTTCCGGAGCTGGTCCAGACTGTCCAGCACATCCAGATCCGCCGTGTCGATAATGGAGAAAGCATCTTCCGGCAGCTTCACGTCCGCGTATGTCCGGACCAGATAGTCGTTATACACCGTCAGGATCCGGTCCAGCAGCTGCTTCAGTTCCGCATCCTTCAGCTCAATCTTGACCCTGCTGTCCTCATCGCCGAAACCGTTCGTCAGGGAAACCACAAACCGGTTCTGATATTCCATCTCCGCTGTCTGCAGCTGCCTGTAAGCATCCGCGTTTTTCGCGTCAGCCAGGCCTGCCAGGGCTTCCTTCGTCCGTTGGCTTTCGTCTGTCAGAATTGTACGGATCGCAATATTATCCCGCAGCACCGCAGCGGTAATAGGCTTTGATAGCGTCATACCATCCAGCGCCGTCTGGAGCACATAGGAAGAAGTGATCTGGTTCAGATCCAGTTCTGTTCCGTCCGGCGCGCTCAGATCCGTCACCGGGGCAAATTCCGCTTCCGCCAGGGTCTTCTTCCCCTCCCGGATATCCTCTGCGTCTTCTTTCACAGGTGCTTCATACCTGAGCGTAACCACAGAAGAAACCGTCAGCGGAGTCTTTGTGAGCTGATAAAGCAGCAGCGGCGCGCATACGCCCAACACCAGGCACAGTACCAATACCCAGGCAAAAATGCGCTTTTTCAGCTTCATGTTATGAAACACGTTGCCCAGGTCGATAGAATCCTCTTCCTGGCTGTTCACCACCAGCTGGATCTGCCGGTCATTACCCGCCGGCATCATGTCCAGCCTGTTCTCGTTGTTATCCAATCTACTGTCCCTCACTCTCTGAGCTCTATTCTCAACCAGAACTATGTTTTTTCTAATTGCTTCTGCCAGAAACAAAAAGAAAAGGACCCATTTGTGTTCTGCGCCTTCTCTATTTGTATGATATCAATATATCATATTCTATTACGGAAGGAAAGCACAGTAAAAGAGATGATATAATATACGCTCAAATTGAGTCGTATTATGCATCATATAGTTTTTTCGTAT
Organism: Aristaeella lactis; assembly: GCF_018118585.1. Taxonomy (NCBI): domain Bacteria; kingdom Bacillati; phylum Bacillota; class Clostridia; order Eubacteriales; family Aristaeellaceae; genus Aristaeella; species Aristaeella lactis. The sequence goes on along the minus strand of NZ_CP069421.1, from coordinate 2,676,174 downwards.
GACATTTTATTTCATCATACTTTTTCAAAATATATAGTTAACAAAAAAATGAATGTAAAAGAATCTGGGTTTTGTCAAGCGCCGCCGCAATCACCTGATCCATATCGTAATACTTGTATTCGCCCAACCGGCCGCCAAATACCACATTCGTTTCTTTATCCGCCAGCTTTTTATATTCCTGATACAGATTGCCGTTCTTCTCGTCATTCACCGGGTAATACGGTTCATCTCCCAGTTTCCACTCAGAGCTGTACTCCCTGCTGATCACAGTTTTCGGCAGGTCATTGCCGTTTTCGTCTTTCCCGAACTCAAACCATTTATGTTCAATAATTCGGGTCCAGGGTGTCTCCGCGTCTGTATAGTTCACCGCGGCATTTCCCTGGAAATTCGGCTTATCCAGCACTTCCGTTTCAAACCGCACAGAACGGTATTCCAGGTTGCCGAGGCAGTATTTGAAATAAGCATCAATAGGCCCGGTATAGATCACCTTTTCAGCCACACCGTCCCACTTTGCCTTGTCTGCCAGATAGTCAACGTTCAGCTGAACTTCAATCCCCTTCAGCATATTTTCAACCATCTTCGTATAACCGCCCACCGGAATGCCCTGGTAAAGCGCGTTAAAGTAGTTGTTATCGAAGGTCAGGCGAACCGGCAGCCGTTTGATAATAAATGCCGGCAGCTCTGTGCACGGCCGCCCCCATTGTTTCTGGGTATAACCCTTGATCAGCTTTTCATAGATATCTGTTCCTACCAGGGAGATAGCCTGCTCCTCCAGGTTCTTCGGTTCCGTGATCCCTGCTTCCTTTCGCTGCTCTTCGATCTTCGCGGCAGCTTCCTCCGGCGTCACCACGCCCCACATTTTATTGAAGGTATACATATTGAAGGGCAGGCTGTACAGTTCTCCGTGGTAATTCGCCACAGGACTGTTGGTAAAGCGGTTGAAAACGGAAAACCGGTTCACATAATCCCAGACCTGCTTATTGTTTGTATGGAAGATATGTGCACCGTATATATGAACATTAATACCTTCCGTCTTCTCGGTATATACGTTTCCCGCAATATGAGAACGCTTGTCGATCACAAGGACAGAATTCCCAGCATCTGTTAATTCCCGGGCAACAGTGGCTCCATAAAGACCAGCGCCAACGATCAGATAATTGTACATTTATTTACCCTCCATTTCTTTAGTTAGCACATTAGTAAACCAATGTCGTATCATGCTTTTTGATTGGTACAAAACCTATAATCACACCCAATAGGAGTATTAACGCTATCAAAGCAATCCTCATGGAATCATTGTAAATTGTTGTTATTTCGGCATCATATACATCCATCATTATATCATTAGGATAATCTGAACCTTCATCAACCCTCAAGACTCCTCTGTATTCATCCACTCCATATGAGTAATGTGTATAGAAAAGAATCGGTTCCTTCTCCGGTTCAGTCTTGCATAGTCTCACATGATAATGATTATAACCGGATATTGTATCGAAAGATACTTTTATGCCATTTCCATTAATCTGATCAGGAGTTATATGAGTGGAAAACAAGCTCACACCTTCATCATTCCAGATGCTTAAATCATATCCCGAACATTCATCTTTTGTCTTTTCTTTGGGTAATCCTGCTTTAAAGAAAAGGGTATTAAACGGCTTTTCTCCATAGAAATCCTGATCCAGTTGACGAGCTTCATATGGATCTATAGCATCACACAGCCGGACATTTGCTGTTGATACCACACTATAAGTATTGACAGGTCTTTCTTCAAGTAGCAGAGTATTCAAATTGGAACAAACAACAGCAAGGAAACACATTAAAGCCAGTCCCATAGTTCGCCTTTGTGTTTTATTAATGATAATATGTTTTTCAACATATCCCTGCGCTTCTGTGATTCCAAACTCCATCGCAACAAGCATAGGAAGCATAAAGGGAATAGAATACCTTGCATTTGCTTCCCAGATTGAATGAAATATGACACCGCCAAAGATAGTAATCAACATGATTAATGTTATCTCTGGCACATTGCGTCTGGATAAAATAAATATACAAGCCAGCAAAACTCCAAGAATCATCAGCATTCGATATGCGCGACTGTTTACCATTGTCAATTGATTTTTGGATCCAAACCCCAGGACATATTCAGAAAACGCATTTCCTTCGCTCATAGATGGCTCTCTGATAAAAAAGCTGCCATCTGCCCAGGTTGTTATCTGCTTCTTGTTCCATAAATTCAGTATTCCAGCGATTCCCAGCGATTCATAGTTCATTCTTGTCTGTTCCAGTGCGTATTGTTTCTTGTCTGTCTTATCTTCAATCTCCAGCATAGCCTCCAGATCTTCGCCATCCCATATACCTTCCCCATGAGAGCCCATCATAAGCCAGAAAGACAAAGGAAGATTCAGATGTTTAATCTTTCCGAAGTGTTTATTTATCTGATAATTGACAAACAGGAAAACAAGGACCATCGCCAGAAAAGCGCAAAGAATCTGAATAACCCTTTCACGACTAATCTTCTTTTTAATAAAAGAAGGTATCCAGACCAGTCCGGCTGCAATCAACGGGAAAACGGCTGTTGGCCGAATCAAATAACCTGCCCCCAACAGCAAACCCTCGGTCAATGCCAGAACAATTCCCATGGATCGTTTTTTCTCTTTTTTCAGGCGTATCGCCGCGTATAATAATCCCATCATAACCGGTAAACTGAATGTCATTGAATATGTCCAGTTCACGATCAGATAAAAATATGGATTCAGCAGACAAACAGTCGCTGTTTTTGCAGCCGCTCTTATACCTTTAGTGTCCTTCACTATAAACCAGGTCAGTACAACCGCAGCAAACAAGAGAACAACATTGAAATGTGTTATAACTCCAACGCAATTACGAATTCCCAGCTTTAATAATATTTTGATTATAAAGCTTTCGAGTAAGATTATGGGATAATTATTTCCAAAGCTGCCAACAAAAGGAATGTATAATAAATCCTCTGTTGCCTCCACGTTCTTTCGGAGATAGAACGCTGTATCCAGCACATCATAAGAATCACTGAATTGTACGACTCTAGCACTGAAACTAACTGCTGTCAGAATACCTGCTGTCAGTCCCATAGCAACCAGCGAAAAAACAAAGCAGCCTTTTTCAGTTTGTTTGTCCAGCCATCGATAAATCTTACAAATGAATAATAACCCAACAAGCAGAAAAGCCAGACCCCACAGAAGCACCCTATTTGTATCATTGGTCATTCCTACGGTTTGAGATCTTAAAATATCAATTGATCCAATGAACACACACACAAAACTAATCAACAGAATAAAAACAAGGGATTTATAAAACCTGTTAACCGAAACCATTATGTAGTTTTTCTTCCTTCCAATATGCCAGTATAAGCACCATACTTATTGTCTTCCGCCGGTATATTCTTCGTATCCCGGATAATGTGCATAACTATCATCAACAGCTATCAATTCCATAAAATTAGCAATCTGCGGGCGTTTATCAATCACCAGGACGGAATTCCCCGCATCAGTTAATTCACGGGCAACTGTAGCTCCATAAAGGCCAGCACCGACAATCAGATAATCGAACATAAAAAGCCTCCATTCATAAGCCTGAAATATCACGTATTGTTTAATCCACAACAACCTTTTTCACTCTGTACACAACATATTTCATGATCACATTTACTGCAAGAATAACCAATGAGACAAATGCCGCACATTCCAGCTGCATTTGGCCCTCAAACTGTGTAATCATCAACGCAAGCGGTTTATTGGCAACAGTAGACAGAAAAGAAACCGCCGATATGGTCATCATACAGTTTACAAAGAAATAACTCATCATTTCCAGGATGGTGCCTCGTGCCTGAGGTAATAATACATCCTTTATAATACTCCATGTGCTGATTCCTAAAGTAGAACCTATATCCTCTAGATTCTCATTAATCTTTCCAAAAGTATTATAAGCCATCAAATAGGGAGATGAAAAAAAGTGCATGGAATTAACAAGGAAAAGCATAGCCATAGTACCATATATAAAGCTTCCTTTAAAAAACATTACATAAGAAAGGCCAAGAACAATACCTGGAATGGCAAGAGATGTTATAGATATCAGATGTAAGATATAGGAAAGGCGTGTCTTCTTTCTTGCTGTCATATAACCATTAAAAACAGCCAGCATTGTTCCCAGCACAGAAACAACTAAAGCAATGATCAATGAATTCCTCAGGTAATTCAAAGCGCCCATATGAATGGCCTGATACATATTGTCCATCGAAAAAAACATACTGATAGGATACTTTTCAACAAAACTCAACACAATGAAAGAACCAATCGGAAGGAACATAAGAACAATAACCACAGAACAAATTGCCCGTGCAATATTATCCCTGATCTGACTTGATTTGATTCCATACGGTTTCCCAACAAATGCGCTGTTTCCTTTATCTCTGTTCATCATATCAAGGATGCAAGCAATCAAAGCCGGTATGAGGAGGATCATGCCAATCACACTTCCCTTGCCGAAATCCAGCATGCCAATTACATCCTGATACATCATTACAGGAAGTGTCATATATTTACCACCAACCATCAGTGGTACACCATAGTCGGTTATGATCATCGTAAATGTTGCAAACACAACAGAAATGAGCGGTTTCCTTAGATAAGGCCATGTGATGGCCTTGAATTTATCAACCTGAGAAAGGCCCATAACAATTGCCGCTTCATATGGTGTACCATCTTCATATCGTAAAATATCATATAACATAAGGTACGCAACAGGAAATGAATACATCACAGATCCTAATACTATACCCCAAAATCCGTAAATACCGCCTTGAATCCCTAATAATCTGGAAAGCCACCCATTTGTCCCCAGAATAATAATTAATCCCATACCATGAGAAATAGATGGGATAAGCATTGGTACAGTAATTAATGTATTAAGAAATGTTTTATGTCGAACATTAGTCCTTGCAACACAAAATGCCAGCAATCCAGCAAGAGCAATGGAAATCAGTGTTGATGTTGAGGATGCAATCAAAGACTGTCGCAATGCCTTAGCGAACTTGCGTGTTGTCATTACAGCCCATACATCAACAGATGCCATATTGGAAAGCATCCTGATCAATGGCAATATAATTGCAAAAAGCCAAAAAATACAAAGAAGAATCTTTAAAGCTGTAGAAGGAGTCCATTTTTTATGCATTTTGTCCTCCTCCATTTTTCCTGGCAAACTGAATCAAAGAATCAATCTTGGTATTTATATTCTTAATTACAAACTTTTTGACATATTCATCTGCCGGATAATCAATAATGTTATGAGGTGTATCCAATTGATGAATATAACCGGCATCCATGACCATAATGCGGTCAGACATTGCAAACGCCTCTTCCTGGTCATGGGTAATATAAATCATTGTGTTGCCAAATTTCTTCTGCAGATCTTTCAGCTCTCCGCGAAGGGCTAATCTGGTATCTACATCCAGTGCAGACATCGGTTCATCAAAAAGAATTACATCCGGGTTTAAAGCGAGTGTCCGTGCAATAGCCACTCTTTGCTGTTGCCCGCCCGAAAGCTGTCTTGGTTTCTTTTCAAGATGTTCTGCTAAACCTACAAGTTCAAGCATTTCTTTTGCTTTTGCAGTTGCTTTCTCTTTATTGTTATATTCAGCTTTTGTTGACGGACTTTTTCGGAGGGCATATTCTACATTTCCCAGCACGGTCATGTTTTCGAATAATGCATAATTCTGAAACACGATACCCATTTTTCGGTAAGCTGAGGGAGTATTGGTTATATCGATACCGTCCTTCAGTATAATGCCCTGATCTGCCGATTCCAATCCAATAAGTATTCTCAGAATTGTGGTCTTACCACAGCCAGATGGACCAAGAATAGACAAAAACTCTCCATCTTTCACAGTAAAGCTGACATTATGCAGGACACCAGTTCCATCAAAAGTCTTTGACAGATTCCTGATTTCAAGTTTATCCATATTCCTGCTCCCATCTGTTTGATTTTCTAAAGCTTTCAGGGAGGAAGGAATACTCCTTCCTCCCTGTTAGTCTATTGATTTTCTGATTAGTATTCCCAATTGTCCAGCAAGCGGCTCTTTTCTTCCGTGGTATTGTTATTCATATCACCATAAGGTATATTTTTCGGATAATTCGCTATATTATTCACTTGATTTACAAAGACTTGTTCAGGATAATACAGCTCCTTATCTTCAAGCACCAACGTGGAATAGAAGAAATCAAACACATCCACAACTGCTTTCCGGTTCTGTTTTCCTTCAGGAATGGCATATCCATATAAGGAATAAGGTGAACCTTCTTCGAAGAACAGTATCTTCAAATTAGCCCCGTCATTAATGGCGGTTACAGCCTGAGCTGTCATTCCGAGTCCTACGGCTGCTTCTCCCTGGACAAGGGCATTCACCGGGCCGGAACCAGAAGAGGTATACTGAAGAATATTCTCATTGAGATTGTCGAAATATTCAAAGGCTTTTTCTTCACCCCAGGCATTGACAAGGTTTTTAACAAACATGTATCCGGTTCCGGAAGATTTGGGACTTGGCATGGAAATAAGACCTTTAAACTCCGGTTTCAGAAGATCCTCATATGAAGTCGGTTCTTCAATTCCCTTTTCTGCCAACACATTCGGATTGACAATTACAGCACCTCCGTTGCGGGTTGCTGCCAGATAGTGAGCGTCCTCAACTTTACAATCATCCACATAGACGGACTGATCATAGGCAGAAACATCTGCAAGATACTGTTTAACCAATCCGGCATAGCTGAAATCCAGATCGTAGAAAATATCCATATCCGTATCGGTGCCTTCCGCAGCCAACTTTGCTGCCAGGTTGCCGGTGGGCATATACTCAATTACGATTTCATAATCAGGAAATGTTTCAGTAAGTCGTTTCATGAAATATTCATTCCGGTATTCCTCCGCGCCGGAATAAATAACGACTTTGTTGCTGCTTGTGTCCAGATTGTCTGCTTGGACAGGGGGCTCAAACTTTATACCGGAAACCGCTGTTTCAGCCATAGAACAGGACATCAATAGGAGTGCTGTCAGAAGTGCAAGCAAGATAGTGACAACTTTTTTCATAGTTTTTCCCTCCGAATGTTTTATATTGCATATGCTTTCCATCCTTACCGCACAGAAAACATATTCAATTCTTTCTGACAATACCGGAAATCATACATCATATGTCTTGTCGATTGTTTTCAGTTCATTAAAGGTATCAATCTCAACAATATCTTCCTCTTTACATTCTCGAACTTCGACCTGATAATGATCCTTTCTGAATACTAATGGCACCTGTTCCCAATATCGATCCTTGCCTCCGGGAGATTGAAAAACATCCTGAATATCCTGTATCAGCCTGTATCCGTCTTTCTCATCCCAATAAGAAAAACCCACCATCTGATAAACATCATCGCCTTCAGCGCTTACAGTTTCTTCGTAAATAATTCCATTCTTTGCACGAACAACCCAATCGTCTGAAAAAGGCTTTTTGATCCCAAGATAATTAGAGGTGTAATGATACTTTTTAATGACCGCCGGATTCGAAAGTAACATATCCGCCTCCAACACATAAGCATTGGGAATGAGATATCTGGCTACAAGAGCGGAACTGATGTTGTTTGCCTCATTATACATAGGATTCTCAATAAACTTAATCATAGGATACTTATAAAGCAGCTGATCAAAAGTCTCTCCAAGATAACCTCTGACAATATATATATCCTGAATATCCGCAGCAAGACAAGCATCAATCAGACGATCTATGATACGAATTCCGTGAACTCTGACCAACGGTTTCGGTGTATTAAAAGTTATGGGAATCATTCTGGTGCCAAAGCCAGCTGCCAGAAAAATTGCCCGCTTTACCTTGTACGGTTCCAAAGCTGAAATACCACTGTTTGTGATAGCGCCATTGCTCACGTAACCTTTTTCATCTAATTCCCGTAAAGCGTCTGCAATCTCTTTTTCTGAATGTGATGTGCTTATCATCTCTGCAGACGAGAATGGTTTACGTTCTCTCGCCATGGTTTCTAATATATCAAACTGTATTCTGGATAAAGCCATCTTATCTCCTGCTTCCCATTAATCTATCTTCTTTTTTTCTGGTTTATACTTGCTATGTCAACGAAGAATCTGATGATATAGTTCATCAATATCTTCAACAGACAACTCCACAGGATTGTTTTTCAGTCTGATTACATTTACCGAATGTGCCAGAATCCGGTACTGTTCCTCAGTAGGCTCTGGAATATCAAACTCCAACGCGTTTATCATGTTTTCCAAATACAAAGCGCCTTCTTCGGGATTCCGACATCCAAGGCATTCCGATATCTGCTGAAAAACATCCCTGAGATAACCTTTTCCTCGTGGATCAACTGTTTTATCCAGATGCTTCAGCATATAAGGGAAAATCTTCCTAAGGCAAATAGCCACAGCATGTCCGTGCGCTAATCCGAAAAGACTGGTAAGTTTATAACTCATGGCATGAGCACTGGTAGTCTGGGAAATATTGATGGCTTTACCCGCCAGATAAGCTGCCTCCATCATCCCGCGATTGCCTTGCTTTTCATTGTTTAGATAAGCATCTTTATACTTAATCACAAGTTCAATCGCGGAGTGAGCATATTTACTGCTTTCTTCTGTACTGTTTATAGACCAGCTGCTTTCAATCGCATGACAGAGCGCATCCATCATGGTAGCCTTTCTCTGATACAATGGCAGGGAATCAAGCAAAGATACATCAAATAAAGTCAAAGCAGGAATACAACTTGAATCCGTAATGGAAAGTTTTTCTCCTTTCCGGTAAACAACCGCAAATCTCGTCGCCTCTGAACCCGTTCCAGCTGTTGTAGGAATGGCAATCAGCGGAATCTCATTGGGCACAATTTTCTGGTCCAGAAAATCCTCGTCATCCTTCATGTTAGCAAACAGTTTAATGCATTTGGCAACATCCATTGCGCTTCCGCCGCCAATAGCAATAATGCCGTCACAGCCTGATTCCTTAAAAAGCCGAACACCGTTAACCACAGATTCGTAAGCGGGATTGGGTTTGAAATCGCTGAAGTAGACGATTTGTGTGTTAAGCCTGTGAGGTAGTTGATAAAAGTATTCTTTCAGAGGAAAACGATTCAGAGAAGCACCATGAACCAGCATAATTTTATGTAATTCTTTACCGCGGATATATCCGTCCAGTTCTGCATAATTCGGCGATGCTTCCAAAACACGATGGTTTGCATAAAGACTATTTTCAATTTTACGATCGATGAACTCATATTTTTCATCATGTGTATAAGGATACTCAACAAGTTTTCCGCCATAGGTAGACAGAATGGCAATTACTTCCTCACGGATTTCTTTCTGATATCCCGTTTTCCAGTCGTCCCCGTGCACAACAATGTCTGGTTTTAGCTTAAGAAGATTCTTCTTATATGAAAGTGTGTCCTGATCCACAACCCGACTGACACCGACAATATTGCTCATCATTTCTTTACGATCCTCTGCTGAAAGAACAGAAGCCCGCCTGTATTGGGATATAGCCTCATCTGAAAGAATACCTACCGTTAGCTTTCCCAATTTACGAGCCTTTTTGATCAGGCTCATATGACCCGCATGAATAATATCGGTGGCGAAACACATATATACGCTGCGGTTTTTAATTTCCTGCAGACGATTTTTCATCACTGCCAGATCTTCCGCTGTATCCACCTCACCGCAGAGCATGTCCTTGCAATCATAAGGATAAATGCAGCAGTTCTCAGACACCTCATTGAAGGCATTTTCAGCATAACAGGATGTATTTCCTGATTCACAGTATTCAATTATCTTATCCAGCCAAATCTGCCAATCCTTTCTGTCCAGTTTGTATAAAGGCTGAGCAGCCTCAGCGTCATTATAAAACTCAATACCAACTTTCGTTATTTTACCGTTTTTTATAACAGCCTTGAAATCCTTTTCCGGAAGCGCAACTGTTGAACTAACGGCCATACAGCTTCCTTTATTGGCCAGAATATTTTCCAGAATCTCGCTGTCAACTACCAGATCTCCATGCATAAGCAGAATATCATCATCCAGATATTCCCTTGCCAGATAGATCGAATAGATATAATTGGTATCTGCGAAACGGGGATTATTGCAATAGATAATATTAATCGGCAAATCCAAAGACTCACAATAGTTTACCAGAACCTGCTCAAACCGGCCGGTTGTCATAACTACTTCACGTATTCCCGCCTCATATAATTGATTGAGCTGTCTGCTGAGTAAAGTTTCCTGAGGAGAGATTTCGGTCATACATTTCGGATGTTCTGAAGCAAGAACACCCATTCGTGTTCCCATGCCTGAATTCAGAATCAACGCTTTCATTGCCAAACCTCGCTTATATTTTCTTTTACTCTACTTATTATGATTTACAAAGTGGATAAATAAGTCATAAAGTTCTGCTTATTTTCCCGTGCTGTTGTTGTCGGCCTTCCCAGATCCTCTCTTGCCCCGATAGAGCAGGCTACTTCAATCATGCTTAGTTCATTGCGTTCTTTTGCTGCTTGCAGTTCTTTATCAAGCTTTTCAAAACTATCCACCCTTACAGCATACGGATAACCGCAGGCCTTCGCAATACCCACCAGGTCAACACTGCCTGCCACTGTGGGCATTCCTCCGACAGTTTCATGGGCACCATTATTGATGACCACATGCACAAGATTCTTCGGTTTGTTTACCCCCATGACTGCCATAGCACCCATATGCATCAATACAGCGCCGTCACCGTCCACACACCAGATCTTCTGTTCCGGCTTGTTGATAGCTACTCCCAATGCAATAGAGGAACTATGGCCCATGGAACCAACCGTCAGGAAATCATATTTATGGCTCTGTCCGTTCGCTACTCTCGTTTCAAACAATTCCCGACTGGCTTTGCCCGTAGTGCTGACAATCGGATCTTCTCCGCTCGCCTTAACAATATGCTGGATAATCTTCTCTCGCACCATGGTATTGTTGTTTTTGTATTCCACTTTAGGTGCATTCGTCAGAGCACCCTTCCGAATTACAAAAGCAACATCCTTGCCGGTTGCCAGAACGGCCCTGAAGCTTTCCATTGCCTCCTCCACTTCTTCATCCGTGGTATCCTTCCCAATGATGAAGGTAGCAATATCCATATCCTCCAGGAGCTTGACCGTTACTTCGCCCTGATAAATATGCTGCGGTTCATCATGAATTCCGGGTTCGCCGCGCCAGCCCACAATAAAAACCACAGGAATAGCGTATACCTTGTCGTTCAGCAAACTTGCCACCGGATTGATGATATTACCCTCTCCGGAATTCTGCATATAGACAACCGAAACTTTTCCGGTCGCCAGATGATATCCGGCCGCCAGTGCAGTACAGTTGCCCTCATTTGCGGCAATGATATGATGCTTTGGATCTATACCATAGGTTGCCATCAGATAATTGCACAGTGCTTTGAGCTGGCTGTCCGGAACACCGGTATAGAAATCAGAACCAATAATTTTAATCAATTTATCAACGTTCATATTATTCTTCCAACTCCCAGACTTTCTAGTGTTTTGAATTCATTCAGATATTATTGCCCCAACTGTGGTTTTATAATCCTTTCAATAATAAATCTGGCAACATCCTCAATATCCTCAAATGCGACTTTTTTGGGAAGTTCCACTCCGAAAGCCTTTTTGGCTTTGGCAATCAATTGTTCTGTATAAAAAAGTGTTCCATCCCTGACATCTTCCACGCCATCCAAAAACATGGATGCTCTGTTGGCTCTGTTCATTTCATCAAATGTGAAGACAGATTCATCTATCCAGGCATCTGTCTTTCCATCCCGGCAACCAATCAATACAGGATAACCACCGATTTCACCAAAGACACCAGGAGAAAAAATTCTCTCTTCTTTTCCGGTGCGGATGGCTGATATGATTGCATCAATAATCCGGTAATTACTCGAGGCGTTCATCATGTTCCGCTGTGCATCTACAGGCATCGGAATTTTACAGCGGCTGTAGATCTGCTGATGATCCAATGTCTTTTCTTCTCCGTGGTAATAAATCTTCAGCGGCAACTCCACCCCCTCCGTCTGGCCTTCCTTGCTGATACATACATCATGGAAATGGCCTGCAGCAAAAGCAACATCTATATTCCAGAAGTCCTTCACATCAAGCATTTGGGCTGCGGCAAATTTAATACGAGGGATCAGATGATTCAGATTCCCGGAACCAAAGTCCGGATATGCTTTACCCGCGCTTTTCAACCATGGAATAACAGCATCAGAATATGATGTATTGATTACAATAGCATCAGAGTCTGCTTTATTGCAGGCTTCCATAACATTTTTCGTAAAGCGGATAGAAAGAGGCGTCCAGATTCCGTAAGCACGTACATTGGTCCAGCTGATACTTCCGTATTTCAATCCCGGATAAGCTCGGCTTGAATTCACAATAAAATCCGGCTTTTGCTTTTCTATGGCTGCCTGAATAGAAGCAATATCCTCAAGATCCACACCATCCTGGATATCAACTCTTGTTTTGTTCCGACCACGAATCAGAGCAGCAACCCGAACTATATTCACGTTCTGCTCCATTTTGTCACGGTTCCGTCCGACAACAACTACTCTGATAGCTTCATCGTTGCTTCCCACAAGATAATCCAGCAAATATGTACCAACGCTTCCCAGTCCAATAATCATCACGGTTATAGCCTGGCTTTTGATATTTCTCTCAACCGTTGCCAGCCTTGTCTGCAATGCCTTCATTATTTTTTCCTCCAGCCTTCCAAGATTTTATTGTAATCTTCTCTGGTATTACAGTTAGTCCATCTTTCCAGCTTAACCAAGCTGATAGTATCCGAAGGCACGCTGTCTATGTATTGCTGAATAATCCATAGATTTGTGCCATCTTTTTTCATGCTGAAAAACAATTCATTGGCTTTTTTAAGCGCTTCCATATTATCAAATTTCCAGGCTTGGCCAGAGTTTAAAATACAGGAAAAGGCATTATCAATACGCAGCAACCCATGGACACTGTTGAATGCATACTGAAAACGATCCTCCTCATTTTTATACAAAACAACTGCCTTGTTAGCATAAATCGGTTCAGTTGTGTACGTTAATACTGTATGTTCTGCATCCACAATCTTTTTAAAGGACTCGTCATCGATATCCAGATCACCTTCTACAAAAAGCAGCTCATCTGCACCAAGATCCAACGCTTTGTTAATTCCAAGATAAAGGCTATAACCGGAAGCAAGATCCGCATAGTGATCATTCCGGACGAGAACAAGCTGCGGAAAGCTTTTCTGCAGATTCACAGATACAAAGCTTTGCAGCTGATCAAACATATATCCTCCAACAATAATGATCCGATCAGCAAAAGCACATTTTTCAATCAAGTGAACCAAAAGTGTGTCTTGTGGATTATGTTCATTATAGATTGCCTTAAGTATTTTCTGCTCTTCGGGAATTCCTTCATTGAATCTGCTGGATATTCCGGCCACAGTAATAATTGCTGCTCTCATAATCAGTTCTCCGCCAGATAGTTTTCAATGCATTCATTCAGACCCTTCTCCAGATCAACCTGAGGTTTCCAGCCCGTTCTCTCACGAATCTTCCTGGTAGACAGCAACCTTCTTTCCGGATCAGATTCCCGATAACCGCTGAATTCAATCTTCGGATTTTCTATTCCCATCTTCTTTGCACACAGCCGTGCCAGATCAATAATGGAAATCTCCTCATCCGTAGCCACATTATAAACTGTCCCGTCCAATGCACTGTTCGTTCCTGCCAGAGCAAGGACGGCACTACAGCTATCATAATTATTTAGAAAAGTCCTGCGGTTCTTTCTGCTGTTTTCAAGCAGAACTACTTTCCCTTCATTTTTAAAGCTGTTAATAATGAAAGGAATAATATGTTTGGGAAATCTTTCATTCCGGCTATAAACATTTGCAAAGCGGATAGAGCAGCCCAGAATCTTTCCGGTATCCACCGCATCTTTGATGAAAAACTCTGTCAACAGTTTACCTGTAGCATAACTGGTCCTCTGGCTATGTTCTGCAACTGCCATGGTAAGATAATCGTTTTCTTTCACACCGCCGTCTTCATTCCAGGAATTCATGGAATAAACCTCCGAAGTCGAACAGTTGATAAATTTATGTGCTCCGACTCGGATGGCCTGCTGAAGAAATGCGTTCATTCCTTCAACGTTGGTCTCAAAGGTTTCATAAACATGATAGAAATGTTCAGTATGAACAACAGCAGCACAATTGATATAAATTACTTCATCATATTGGCTCTTCTGTGCTTTTACAATCTTTTCAATCTCCGCCATCTGCTGTTTATTGTTCAGATCATATTCAAAAAATATAAACCGCTCGTCATCAATATGGTCACTGACCGTCTCAATTGAGGATGCATAGAAATTATCAAAACCGATCACCTTATCCTTGGATCCATCCACCAGAATCTGACGCACAAGTTCATTACCTGTCATCCCTGTTACACCACTAATTACATACAGTTTCATTTTTCTGTTCTCCTTCCGATGCCCTTTCAGGCGCTTATTTATTTAACATATTAAAAACGGATTTTTGAAAATGATACTTTGGGAATACGTTTTTCCTCCGGCGGTGGTGTCATATAGTCATCATACATGTATTTCATGGCAGCATCATAATCTCTCATTCCTCGAAGCACAGTATCTTCAAAAGGATAATCAATGAGATCTGTATACCATTTTCTTGGCATTCCAAAACGGGTTTTCAGTGTGTTTTTTACATAAAGCTTTCCAAATGACGGATACATAAGCAGTCTTACCCTTTCCGGGTTTTTCTCGTTATACTTTTTGATCATTTTGTTTAAATGCTGATAGATTTTTTCTACGGGAATATGAGAAACACATTTATACCATATTTTCAGCAATCCTTTAGCAGTTTCCTTGCCGACCCGGGCCCACAGCATTTTACGAACAAAAAAACAATGGATATCCTGCATAATCTGTCCAACCGTGCTTCGCGGAATTCCATCCAGCGGAAATATATCAATATATACTCCGTTTTTGCAATTAATATGTTCCTGCCCTGAACGGATATGACATGTTCCTGTTTTACGGATTTTCCCATAACCCCAAAGATATCCCGGATCCGTATTATGATCCTGAAAAAAACATATATCCGGATCCATCTGATTCGCTACTTTACGGAACTTCTCATAGTCTTCCCGCAACATGGAAATATCCGCATCATCATCCCACGGAATGAATCCCTTATGTCTGACAGCTCCCAGAAGGGTGCCGCAACTGATGGTATAATTTATTTGGTTTTTCCGGCATATCCGATCAAATTCCTTCAGGATACATAATTCGACCAGCTGCAGCCTTCTAAATTCCTCCTGGGATAAAGGCGCATCATTTTCCTTATCCACATAGATTCTGCTAAAATCAGTCAGCATTCCTTCCATACTTATACTCCAGTTTCAAGTCTTGTCCTGTAAAACGAATCAACACTATCATCATACAGTGCCATTGCTGATACAACATCATATTTTACTGCTATAAGACTGACAGAAAAAGTATCGGTATCCAGAATGGCATATTGTGCAGCGGGATTGTGATTTCTTGGCTGTCCTACCGACCCCGGATTGATAAATATAACCGCATGCTTGTTCCTGTGTACCGGGTCCTCGTTGTCATAGAACTCTGTTAATACATGGGGATAATGAGAATGGCCGGACAGCACAATGTCATATTCCCTGTAATCCCCGCGCAGATTACCGGGCATAATCGCTTTCCAGTAGGGATTATCAAGCGATCCATGAATCGCCAGAGCTTTTTTATTATCCAGACTGAATTCGCAGAAACCATCATGAATCAGTTCCCGGTTCAAATAATCAGTCGTTTCAGTGGTAAGTAAAGAGGCGGTATGTTTAGCACAGTCCACCCCGCGTTGGCTGGAAAAGCCATTGAAATTTGAAGTCAAAATGGCTTTTTCATGATTCCCCCATATACTGCATACAAGAGGATAATGAAAATGGTTCATAATATAAGCAACCACTTCATTTGACTGCATGCCATAGTCAATCAGATCACCCAAAAGAATCGCCTGATCAATACAGCGTGAGTCCATATCTTGTACAACTTTCTCCAGTGCGTATAAATTTCCGTGTATATCTGACAGGATTGCTATTCTGCTCATTTAAAACTCCCAGATTGACGCAGGGGCTTTTCCAATCCGTTTCTCCTCCGGAGGAAGAGCCATGTAATCTCCATAACGTGATATCAGGTATTGATCATAGTTTTTCGTTCCATACAGTTTATGCCCTTCAAAGTCCATTTCTATCACATCCAGGTACCATTCTTTGGGACTGCCATATCGGGTAGACACACTATTTTTCCCGGAATATAACTTCCGTTCTTTTCCACCTGATGGCAACATCAGTACCCGAACAAGATTTGGACTTTTATTTGAACTTCTCGCAGCCATTTTACCAATACGTTTAAACACGAATTCCGGATTAATCCTTGACAGCATTTTATACATTATCCTCTCAAGGATTGGATTTTTCGTATCATCTTTCCCGATGTTGGACCAGAGAATCTTTCTGAGACAAAAGCAATAAAAATCCATAATCATCTGACCGGGAACCGACTTGGGGATATCATCACAGGGCATAATATCCACATAAACCCCAGTTCTGAACTTCTGTTTTTCCTGGCCGGGCCGGATATATGTCGTTCCTGTCCTTCGAAGTTTTCCGTATCCCCATATGTATTCTTTTTCAGTATCATGATCCTGAAAAAAACATATTTCAGGGTTCAATTCATGGGATACTCTCCTGAACTTTTCATACTCTTCCCGTAGCATTGCTACATCTGCATCGTCATCCCAGGGTATATATCCCTTATGTCTGACAGCACCCAGAAGTGTTCCGCTTGTTATAGTATATCGGATATTATGTTTCCGACAGATTCTGTCCATCTCAACCAACATATCCAATTCCAGCAGCTGCATTCTACGGAAATCTTCACCGGTTATAACCCCTGTGCCTTTTTTCATAGCAATTCCTCATTACAGTTCATCGATTAATGTAATAATCTGCTTGATCGGCATTAATTCACTGTCGATTTCTTTAGCCCTATGATGAGTAAGGATACTTCTGGCCGCATTCTCCATAGCCGGGAAGGCAGCCCTGAGAAGCTGATTGGCATAAATACAAATATTCACTCCATGCTTTGCCAATTCTTCTTCTGTAATTACATTAAATGAACTTGGAACTACTACAATGGGTGTTTTCTTATTTTCTGCGCGGAACCTGTCGCAGAATTCCAGAATCTCATCGGGTTCTTTACGGCGGCTGTGAATCATAATACCATCTGCTCCGGCTTTAACAAATGCCCTGGCTCTCGCCAATGCATCTTCCATACCCTTTTCGAGAATCAGGCTCTCGATCCTCGCAATAATCATAAAATCATCAGATAACTGTGCATTTTTCCCGGCCGCAATTTTAGCACTGAATTCTTCAATACTAGCTTGAGTTTGTTCAACCTCTGTTCCAAACAGGCTGTTCTTTTTCAATCCTGTTTTATCTTCGATAATTACAGCGCTGACGCCCATCCGCTCCAGACTGCGAACAGTATAAACAAAATGCTCCGTCAGGCCCCCAGTATCACCATCGAAAATGATCGGCTTTGTTGTTACTTCCATTACATCTTCAATTGTACGAAAACGGCTGGTCATATCAACGAGTTCTATGTCGGGCTTTCCTTTTTCTGTGCTGTCACAAAGAGAGCTGACCCACATAGCATCAAACTGATCTATTGCTTCCCCATTACTGACCACTGTTTTCTCAACCAGCAGACCAGTCAGCCCGCTATGAACCTCACAAGTTTTCACAATAGGGACTATATTAATAAGCTTCTTGAGCCTTCCCCTCCGGAATTCAGGCATAGAGAGTTTCTCATGCATTTGTCTGTCAATCTTCTGGATGTCAGGATTTCTTGTATAAGGAACCTCAACAAGTTTACCACCGTGCTTCTCTATGAGACTTTCTATATTCTTTTTGATTGTCTGCATAGAATCAGATGACCAGTTATTGCCATGAACAATATAATCAGGATGTAAGTTTTCGAAGATTTCATCGTAAAAAATATGGTTTTGCACAACAACTTCGTCAACACCGGCAATCGATTTTACAAGTTCAACTCTCTCTTGCTGAGATATTGTTGGAAATCTGTTGTATCGCACCATTTCTGAATCGCATAAGACTCCGACTACAAGCTTTCCCCCAAGTTTTTTGCATTCGTTTATGATGTTCAGGTGTCCTTCGTGAATAATGTCTGTGCAGAAACATGTGTAAACCATTTTTTATACCTCCTGATTATCTTTATCGGGAATGCTTTCCCTTAAAATACTCTGTATATGGTTCAGTTGCAGAAAAAATAACTTCACCGTGGTCATTTTCACCAACAACAATCTTTCTCCAATCACCATAAACCCTGGTTAAAGCATCTTCATAGTTTTTAGGTACCGGTATTTTTATGAACTCAAAATCCATATCAATGGATTCCTCAAAATCCTTTCTTAACCTATATGCGCGGTCATTAAAACCCAAAGTTAACATCGCTACATATTCTGTTTCTGAGTCATTATATTGCTTACATATGTTTTCAAACTCATAATAGTATTTCTGGTATCCATTTCTATTAATATAATACAGAGCTTGATTCCGTAAAACTATCAGCCTGTCCCGTAACGTAGGATTTTCCGGATGATATTTATTTAAATGCATGAGTAGTTTTCGATGTATTTTATTGCCTTTTTCTCTTTGTTCCTCGAACAGTTTTTTGTCGTCAGGAATATTGTCCAGCGGGAAAATATCCAGGAATATTCCTTGATTATATTTAAAGCCCATGCTGGCTTCACTTTTTAATATGGCTGTAGTTTTACTGTTGCGAAGCTGTGCGTGTCCCCGCGCACTGCCTTTGTCCGTCTCTTCCGTCTGGAAAAAATAAGGATAGGCAAATAACTGTGGCGCAATCTTACATAGTTTATCGTATTCATCACGCAGCATCATTACGTCGACATCATCATCCCACGGTATAAAGCCATGATGTCTTACCGCTCCCAGTTTTGTTCCGCAACTGGCAAAGTATTTTAATCCGTTTTCTTTACAGACTCTATCAAATTCCACCAGCAAATCCAATTCAACAGCCCATATTTCTTTCATTTCATGACTGATTGTGTATCCATTTCTTATTTCTTCGTCAAGGAAACCGTCCGGAAGGTGTATTTTTATTGGTAATTGGCTCATATTCTACTCCTGTTCCTCCTGCCTTTAGCATCTATAATTCAAGTGCGAATAACACTGTTACTTTTTGATCAGTTTTTTCAGATTCAATATAACTACATCAGTCATGAACGAATCTTTCATTAAAAGAAGACTTACGCAGTAAACAATACATCCTGTAAGTATTTGAACTATTACAGATACAAAAGCATTATCAATCGCACTTCCCAATAATAATACTACAATCATCATTACTATACCAGCAAACAGTTTTCGTGATATCTGTCTTATAAATACATTTAGACGATAATATCCACTGCAATTGCTAAAATATAAAACAGAGATAACCGTTTCAGCTATAAGTGTTGCTATTACGGCTCCTGTACTTTTTAATCTTGGTATAAAAATAAGATTTAGTATTAAGTTTATAACAGACCCGGTAATAATATATTTTGCACTTTGCGCCCTTAATCCCGCCGGATTATAGTATTGATCTCCCAAGCAATTGCTAATCCCAACGATTATGATTAATGGGGACATTAATTGGAGCAATAGTATGGTTGCTTCATAGCCGGGGCCAAAATATAGCGGTACAAATCTCTGAGCCACACCGATTATTCCAAAGCAGATACCTATTCCAATAAAAAGAATATAATCCATGGATGCAGATATTCTTTGTTTAATCTCTTCATATTTTTTCTCTGTAAAAAGATAAGAGATTCTGGAATGCAATACTGCGTTTACACCTGCAAAGCATACCGATTTAGCCATATTAACAATCTTTGTCGCTTGCTCATAGTTTCCGTTTTCGCTTGTGTCTTGTGTAATCAATCCTATGAGTGTTTTATCGAGAATGGTGTAAACCGATATGGCAATTGTAGGTATGAAATATATAAAAGTTTCCTTTAGATGCTTTTTCAGCCGTATTCCCTTTAGAGGCACCTTATTCACAAACTTTGGCAAATATATCCACATTGATATATTTGCCAGACATGCGGTTAAAGACATGATCAGTATATAGATCCAGAGATCTTCCGCTTTTTTAACAAAAACAAAGATTGATATTGTACCGAGAATTTTGAAAAGACTATTCTGCGTGACCGTATACTTAAACTCTTCCATTCCACCATAGAGCCATGAAATATCAAACATGGTCCCCACAAGATAAAATGTAAGAATAATGTAGTATATCCTGTATTCTCTGTTAAACAGAATCCATATTCCCCACGCCAAAAGAGAAATTGTCGTTGTGATAAATGTCAATATGGCAATTTCCCAGAATATCTGACTCCGCTCATCTTTATTATTTCGATGCCTGGCAATTTCTCTTCCGCCATATGACACCATGCCCAATGCTCCAAACAGCATAAAATACGTTACATAAGCGTGTGTATAACTATATATTCCGGTTCCATCCACTCCAAGAACACGAGCCGCATAAGGAGCTGTTATCAATGGCAGAACCATCTTTAGCACTTGATAAAATGTGCTTAAAAACAAATTTTTCTTTAGTCCAGATTTCTGTGGCATTTCTGTTCTTCTTTCCGTTTTTTCATAGTACATTCTGTTCGTTTTATTCACAATTATTTAACCGTTATATTATTCTGTTCTATCTATAGCCTAACATAAAGCGATGTCAAATTCGCTTTTTGCATTTCCGAATAATGCTTTTTTCCTTCTGTATTCTTTCAACACAATTGGGAATAAAAGAAGAATCGGATTGTATTGTATGCTGATCCATGTGTTATTACTAAAGCTGAACGCTGCTACTGCCGTCAGCCAAATAAATAGTATTTTATTATTGGTACGGGCAGAATAATTATGCAGGAAAACATAAAAGACCAATACCAATCCTGTAAAAATAAGGCCATATCCCAAAAGGGAATACAAAAATCCACAATCAACGTAAAAATATTCTGATGGACCATTATTGTACGTTTCGATTTTATTACCAAATAGTTTTATTTTGTACAACGTCATCGCTTGATGGCCTAAATATATGCGATCCGAAAGCATCTTATTTATTGCTGCCAGTCTGGGATTATCGAAAGTAAATGCATGATTAACCCATATTGATACTATAAATGTGATAGGGTACACAAGGATGGTCAAATAATGCAAAAACTTTTTCTTTAAATTGAACCAATTGAATTTTATTAATACAATATACAAAACAATTACAAGATATATTAGATAATATGTAAGTCTCAATGTGCTTAATTTATAGATTATATAATTTAAGCCCAATATTACAATCAATTCAGACCATGCCGCTTTCTTTTTCTTAAGATAAAGGTGCTCCAGTACCAAATAAAAAAAAGCATATGGCAAACCCGAATAATAACCAAATCCAAAGGTCCAAATGACTACACCATTTCGCTCCCACTCGCCGGTATTAGGAAGTATGCCGACAAAACTTAACAACATTGTACACACAACAATTATTAAGCTAGTCCAATAACTGCATTTAATAATTCTGCGAAATGAAGTCATATCTGCTCCGCACAAAAGCGCTGCATATACTAACATCTTAGCATTTGAATCTACTATTGCAGCCATTCCGAATATCAGAATAATTGAAATACGCAATATCATCTCTTTTTTTGTACATTGGTTGTTTAAAACAATGGATAAAATAACACCAATTGCTATAATCGGACAAAACAGCCATATGGCACGGGGTTTATAGAAAATCTCTTGAAAAATATAACAAGTCGCTATAAATAATATATAGCAACCTATATATATTGTTTCATTTGTTCGCATCTTTATCTTCATTACTAGTTTCTCCATAAACTATATATCTGATTATATACGATTATACAATTTCTTCCTTTTGCCCTAAATAGAATTTATTAAAGTATACATTTTCTTCTCGTTATGATTTTTGTTACTCCATAATAAAGACTTAGTTTGAAAATGAATATCAATATAAATGCAATAGCATAAAATGGAACATAACTATAAATCTTGTCCCAAGGCATAATATTCATGTCAATTAAATGTATGCAAAGAATAATATCACTATAAACACCAAAAAAAACCAGTATACGTTTTATTATATGCAACGTGGCTTTTTTCTCGCTATTTTTTTCTATTTTTATCATTCCCTGCACAATTAACCATGATACAGAAACTGCACCGACAATGTCCAATATAGGATTCGAAAACCAGTTTCGTACAAGTGACATTGAAGTGTCATCTTCAACATTTATAGCTCTAACAATAGATTGTAGCCACAATAATATAGCTATTATAGCAATTATCCATTGTGACCACTTGGACTTATTATATTCCTCTTCTCTCTTATGATCTAATTTCCACAAACGATACATGTATCCAATGTAAAGAAAGCCAAGTCCTGTACAACCTGCTTGAATTGATAACGGCCACCACGAGTACTTTGCAGAAAACCAGCCAACAAAAAAAATAATACCAACTATACATGTTTTAATTACTCTTAACAGCGTTTTACTCCATGTTTTTATATCTAGTTTCTCTATTAAAAACAGTAGGATTATCGCCCATAATAATGCGATAAAAAACCAAGTTGCACCTATAATAGGAATATCGTTATATCCCCAAAAACTGTTAGCGTATGTACTTCCTCCGCCATAAAGTCCTGCGACTAGCCAATACTTTATGCTATAGGTAATTACACCCCCTACTTCTTCCGAGTTCGCTATGGCTTTTACTCCAGCTTTTATTGTGCATAATACAATAAGTAAAATCCAGGTAATAAAATAAGGTTTCAAAAGTCTACAGGCATATTTTTTTACTGTTTCTATTTTATCTTTATAGAAAAAACCACTTATCAAAAAGAACAATGGCACATGATAGGTAAATACAATATCAGAAACTACTGAACTTCCCATATGACCAATAATAATAGAAAGCATACCTAATCCACGAGCCATATCAATATAATCAAGTCGACCTGTATTTTTACTCGCCAAATGCATTATTATGCCATCCTTTTATTATTCATTGAATTTATATATCTGCTTTACAATAATACAAAAATAATATATGCCCAAATGTCTTTTTACACATAGCTTATATACTACATTATTTCTGTATATAGTCCCTGTAATAGTAAATATATCCTTTTACTTAAGTGTTATGCCCTTTGCGTTTATAAGTTTTCTTTTTTAAACATGTTTAATGCTATACTGCATAATATTCTATACGGTCTGAAATGAAGTTTTCTTACCAATCTAACAAGTTTGCTCTTACTTCCAATTTGATAAACTATAGGATATTTTTCATATATGTCTTTATCGAGCTTTATAAGATCGTTTCGGTAATCCTCAGGATCTTGTATCAGAAGAAAAGATCGATATGTATGATATGTTATATTGGTTATGCACAAATTAAGAATGTCTTTTTTCGCTCCAGAATTTTCCGGATCTGCTCCCACATATGCTGACATAATTCTTCTGGCTACAATCGGCAAATCTTTTTGATGCTTACGTATTCCTTCAAGACTAACGCTTTGACCTTCAACTCCTAACCTGTAACGATATATGGGGCTTTCATAACGCGATATGCTCTTTGCTGCAATTATACAATAAAACACATATTCAGAATCAGTATAAAAACAATGTTCAGCTATTGGCTTATTCAAATTTCTGAGTGTTTCTGTTTTGATTGCTATCTCATGCATCAAAAAAGGCTTTTTATCTATATGAAGGTCAATTATAGCGTTATCATCCGACGATATTTCAGGATGATTATCAATTAGCTTCTCTTCCTTATCTCTTATTTCTATATATGGCGTAACAACTAAATCGGCCTCTGTCTTGTCTAAAAACTTAAGAAAAGACGGTAATTCGTCTGTTTTGAACCAATCATCTCCGTCCAGCAGTTTATAATACTTCCCTTTTGCTATGGAAAGAGACGCGTTGATAGTAGATCCATAACCACCGTTCTCTTTATCAATAACAATGATGGATTCTGGAAACCGACTGCTCAGTTCATGCGCTATTTTATTCGTATTGTCTTTCGAACCATCATCCACAATGATGATTTCCATTTTTTTTAAATCATCATTGTTTACAATAAGTGACCCTACAGTATCGCGTATAAATCTCTCAATATTGTAAGAAGCTATTGAAATTGTTAATAGTTTATTATTCATATCTGAATTTACCCTTCATATAGATTTTTGATTTTTGCTGCTGTTTGTTTAATGTCATAGCCTTTTTCTCTGATGACTGTGGAATTATCTACAGGTTCGATATCTTTGTAATATATAGCTCTTTCAATCCATCCATTTATGTCTTCCAGACTTATTTGATCAACATTCTGCCCGAGTACTACAGTTTGGGGAACACCTGTAGATATTATACAAGGCAGTCCTGCAGCCTGTGCCTCTAGTGTTACAAAAGAAAACCCTTCATAAAGAGAAGGAAGAACAAATATGTCCATTACTTGATAATAATCCGGTACATTATCAACATTCCCAGTGAATATCACAGAATCCTCTAAATGTTTTCTTTTAACTTCTTCTTTTACATCAGTAAGCAGTTCTCCATCTCCCACTAACAATAATTTGCTTATGGGAATTTTCTCATGAATCTCACCAAATAGACTTACTATAAATGAATGGTTTTTTTCTTGTGAAAATCTTCCAACATGACCTATTACATAGCTGTCATCCGCTATATTTAACTCATTTCTTTTGCTTTTGCGTATTTCATCATTCCTTTTATATTCATCAATGGAAATACCATTTTCGATAATTTTCAAATCGTTCTTAACTATCGATCTTGGATACTTCATTTCCCCCGCCTGCTTTGAGCAAGCAAGGAAGTCTGTGGCACACTTCTTCAGTAAAAAGCCAAAGATAAAACGGATCACTTTATGCTTTATTGATGAAATCCCTGTACTATGTGAATGAACTATTATTTTCCTGGCACTCGCATGCTTAGCTGCAAGAGCTGTATATGCAAGAACAGATATTGATCCTGAATGTATATGAACAACATCATAATGGTGTTCCTTAAGAAACTGCGTAATTGGATTTAAGAGTAGCTTTCTACTCTCTCCAGGTTTAAACTCCAAGCCTAACTCGTATACATTTCCTCCCTTGGATATGAGCAGTTTTCGAAAGCCTTCATTATCACAAATATAGGGAGTTAATACATCTATTGATAAACCAGAGTAATCTATGTTTTCAATTACATTCAATATAAATTTTTCCTGGCCTCCATGTAAAATAGGCTCTCCTGTGATTTCTATTACATTCATTCGCATACCCTTTTCTGTATAATAATATCACTTAGTATAACTTGCACCTCTATTATTTTACATTTTCTAAATGCTCTTAAAATCATCTGCTTTACGCAAACTTATACCTCTTAAGGCAACAATCTCTTAGCATTTATAAATGTAGACCGAATAATAAAAGAATATTGGTTCGGCAACATACTATACAAGATATATCTGCTAGCCTTGTACATATCAGCTTGCTAGTTTATCATTTTATTAAACTACATAATTAATTAGGTCACGTTATGTATTCAATCTCAGGTTTAAACTTAAGCCCAGAGATTGTTCCCTTGTATATCTTCGCTAAACGTTTCCCCTTGTTATCCTTACTCTTTGTCAGCACTCTTATGCAATGGCCTGTCAGGCGAGTCGCTTCATAACAGAATCCCTTTATTCCCTCACGCCTATAAAGATATACATCATTCCTGTAGAGATAATTAAAACGGTCCAAACGGTCCGCGCTCTCAGAAGCTATGTTTGCACCTATATTGCTTTTTGATTTGTGAATAACAACACTGTCTCTGACTGCATAACAGGGATACTTTAATGATATTCTTCTGGTATATTCCCAGTCATCCGTCCAAATGAAAAACTCTTTTATCGGAAGTCCCATTTCCACTACTATTTCACGTTTAAGAAACAGGGAAACAAATGAAGCCATTACAACTTGATTAATATTATTATCAAAGCATTCAAGAGTTTTAGTTAGTGTTTTTCTTTGCAAATTCATAGTACAGATGCTTCCATCTTTCCATAGAACTTTGCTTGACAAAAAACCATATTGGCCATTCAATTCTTTATCTGCTTTTATAAATTCTTCCAGAGCGTTTTCTGTGGGCATGCAATCATCATCCATCACCCATATATAATCATAGTCCTTTTCAGCAGCATATTTTATGCCGAAAGAAAAGCCTCCAGCTCCCCCAAGATTTGAGCCGGTATCACAATATTCTATTTTCTCCTCGGAAATATAATCAGCTATATACTCTTTTGTACCGTCAGTGCTGTGATTATCAATGATAATAATATGTGGTATCACTGGTCTCTGAGACAACAAACACTCAATGTTTTCTTTAAGAAGCTCTTTTCTATTATAGGTTACCACAATTACAGCATATGATTTTTCCATAGAAAACACCTCATTTCCTTCCAAGTTTTCTCTTGATAAAGTTTCCGCCTTTAACAAGCCAGTTCTGGTTTTCCATGAATACATATCCTGTGTCTTTGTATGGGAGGTGGTTTGTTTCAAGCCATACATCCAGAAGCCGTTCGCTGACAAATCCGAATACACGGCTGTCATTCTTGTTGTAGGAGCTGATGTCCAGCCTGTTTTCCAGTTCAAAGAGCACATCAAAGAGCCATTTGCAATATTGATCAAAGAGCTCTTTCTTCATCACGAACATGTTAAAGCGGTGTCCGGTAGTTTTTTTCATGCTGGAATCCCAAGCCGCGATATGCTGCGGATATTTCTCCTGCAGAATCTCCCGGGTTATGTCAAGGTCGATGGCATGATGTGCGTGAGCATACTGGCTGTAGTTTGTCTCAATCCAGTAGTTGCGGGGAGTAGGCAGCAGAATATCCGTTTCCTGCAGTTTCTTTTCCATTTCCGCGCCATTGATGACTTTGTCTTTCTTGTCCCCGAACCATTTCCCGTTTGAAAAATGCCTGCGGTAATGGGCAAGTCCGACATAATCCGCATTTAGGTTTTTCCATGCCCAGTACAAGCCTGTCAACTCACAGTAATTGGGATTCTTTGCGCTGATATTCTCTCCCTCATCATCCCGCTGGTAACCTATGCTCTCTTTTCCGGCGGCACCCACATGAACGGGAAGATACATGGGATCATCCGGCATCCAATACTGCTTATGTGTGGCAATAATAATCCTGATACTCATTGCTTCGTCCTTCTTCCCTTTACTGTGCACCGTCTTTTTTTATAACCGCCAGAGCTGTCCTGATTATACACAGAGCATCCAGATACAGGCTGCAGTTCTTCACATAGTAATATTCCAGTTCCAGGCGCTCCCTGTAATCAATGTTGCTTCTGCCGTTGCAGCCCCACCAGCCGGTAATACCGGGCTTCACCTTCTGGTAAAGCTTTAGTCCGCCATGCTCTTCCAGTTCTCCCTCAACCAGAGGCCGCGGTCCAACCAGGCTCATATCGCCTTTGAGAACATTCAACAGCTGTGGCAGTTCGTCGATACTGGTTTTCCGCAGAATCTTTCCGGCTTTGGTTATTCTCGGGTCGTTTTCAAACTTTTGGTTTTCTTCCCACTGCTTCCGCCATTTTTCTTCCTTAAGCATTTCCTGGAGGATATCATCCGCGTTGGGAACCATGGATCTGAACTTCCAGATTTTGATTTCTTTACCATTTTGTCCGACACGCTTCTGGCGGTAGAAGATCTTCGCCTTGTCACCGGTCAGCAGATATACCAGTTTCACAATAATCGTTATCGGAATCAGCAGGATCGTACCGATCAGGCCGCACACGATATCCATAAATCGCTTGATTCCCAGATATAGCAGCTGACCAGGCCGGAAAGAGAACGCGCCGATACTCAAGGCTTTATAGACGCCGAAGTTCTGGATGTACTGGTCCTCCGGCTGGAAGCCGATAGCGGATTCCACAACCATATTCAGGCCCACACCGTTGGCATTCAGTCGTTCCATGACACCCGGTTCAACCTCTCCGGGACGTACCGCGATCAGCACCTCTTCAATGTTATGATCCAGGATATGTTTCTCATATACATCCCGGCCATATACCGGAATAGTACCGATTTCCTCCACATCCAGGCTTTCCTGTTCACTGTCGATCAGGTGAATGCCAATAATATCGTAAAGTTTGAAATCCCCGGCTGTAACGTTCCGGATTGTTTTTTCGATACTGTCTATTTTGCCAACTACAAACAGCGGAATCTGTTTTGTTGTCTTTACTACGACCTTTCCGGACACCAGCAGCTTTTTCCACAGGAACTTCAGGATAACAGACAAAACAAAGTAGATGCCATACATCACAAAAGACATTTCCCGGGAATAAGTGGCGCCGATCTTAAAGGCATAAAAGATCAGGCTGGCGATCAGCAGGTTATAGATCGTCAGTTGAAACGCCCGGATCAGCTCCATATAATACGAGCGGCGCATAATACCGCTGTACGGATTCACAAAGAAATTAATCACAATACTGAGGATCAGGACAATGAACAGATATCGCGTCCATTCATCATTTGTATAGAAATCCCATTCGTGGAATTTCAGAAAATAAGAAATAATAAACGCGATAAACAAGGCAACCAGGTCCACAACCATAAAATCCAGATGCTTCGCCCAGGAATACTTGCTCTTAATCTGCATTAGCTGTCACCTCATTACAGGAATTCGGTCATCTCTGTCTGTTACTCCGCGGTTTTTCGGCCGCTTTTCGCAGCGCTGATAATTCCAAGTGCCACGAAGAAGAAAGGAAGAACACAGGTCTGTCCGGAACGCAGCCAGGTAAAGCACTCGATCAATTCTCCGGCTGCAATGGAAATAACGATCGCAATAGCTGTTTTGTCCCAGGTATATGATGTATCCCGGATCATCCGGAACATCTTCACAGCAATCGTTACCAGGAAAGCACCCATCAGCAGAACACCCGGGATCCCGCTTTCCAGAAGGATCATCAGGGGCATGCAGTGACAATGTGCCGCTTTGAATGTCATCCACTGGGAAGCGTTGATTTCATTCATCGGGTTCAGTATGGAGGTACCATACAGCAGATACCGGGGATTCGCTTTAATGATCTGAATCGCCGCATTCCAGATCATCGGCCTGCTTGTCAGAATATTGGTGCCGGTATAGCCGCGGTTGGAAACCAGTGTGCCGCCGTCACCCGTATCAGCAAGTGCGTGCGGGATCAGTAACCCTCTGGTTCTGGCCTGGTTAAACAGGGAGATTGTTTTCATGCTGCACAGGACCACAGCAACAAAAACAACACCTGTTACCGCGATCGCGGGAATCCAGGCCTTCCATTCCTTTTTCCCTTTTTCCCGGAACCTGTCCCTGAGCTTATACAGCACAAAGAGGCCGATCAGCACAGCGATGCCGGTTGCCACAGTCACCTGCGCGCAGCGGGAGTCTGTGAGGCTCAGCGCGATCATCATGGGAATGAGGGAAAGGAAGTAAAGAAGTTTCCCTGTTTTATTCTTCAGGATGAATATACAGCTCAGGGCAACGAGAACAGAAACGCTCAGCACCGAGCCGGAATTGGTCACATAATAGGTCAGCCACAGCCGTCCGTCTACAAGGCCCCAGATGGCGCCTTCGCCTATCGTATAAATCCATTGGTCTTTCCAAGCAGCATAGATCCCCAGGCAGCTGTTGGCCACCATGCCGGCGGTCCACAGGGCAGCGTTAATGCCCAGGAACTTTTTCAGCTGTTCTTTCGAAAACACCCTGGCAAGACCGTAGCAGGCGCAGAATACCCAAAGTCCGGTCAGAAGGTCATCGCTTACGCTCTCAATAAACAGATTCTGCAGATTTGGAACTGCCACCCGGACTGTTTTCAGGAGCAGGTAAACCATCAGGAGCCAGAAACCTTTATCCTTCCACAGTTTGCCCAGCCAGACCGCCAGCACGGCGGTGATGATACGGATCACCCAGACAAATCCCGGGAAATAGAAAGTTGTCCCGGTTGTCGTGGGATCCTTGTAGGTAGCTATGACCGCCATATAGCCCAGAAGCAGGCCGCTCATCAGAACGGCATAGATGATCCTGGCCGGGGTCCATGACTGCTGTTTACTCAATGCTGTATCCTCTCTTGCCGGTTATTGGATGTTTACGGTGACGTCTTTTCCGGTTCCCGGAAGGTTGGAAGAAGCTTATGGAGGCACTGGCGGATATCACCATGGCGCTCCAGGGTATCCTCTAGTTCGCGGAGCATCTGCTCAACAGTCTCCCAGTCATAATGGTCCTGTTTTGCGACGTAGATCCGGTCCCGTTCAGTTGCCTGGTCATTTTCCTTGTCAAGGAGAAGCTCCTCATAGAGCTTTTCCCCGGGGCGAAGGCCGGTGCAGACGATCTTTTCCCGGCCGGTGCCGTAAAGATGGATCATCTTCTCAGCCAGGTCTTTGATCCGGACAGGCTCACCCATATCCAGAATAAAGACTTCTCCGCCCTTTGCGATGCTGACCGCCTGAAGTACCAGGGAAGCCGCTTCGGGAATCGTCATAAAGTACCGGATGATATTGGGATCCGTAAGGGTCACCGGACCTCCGGCACGAATCTGGCGTTCAAAGATCGGAACCACAGAGCCATGGGAACCGAGCACGTTGCCGAAGCGCACCGCCATGAATTCAGTTTTCTTGTTCGGGATGGAAGTAATAATGATCTCCGCCAGGCGTTTGGAAGCGCCCATAACATTGGTGGGATTCACAGCCTTGTCCGTAGAGATCATGACAAAGCGTTTTACTCCGCATTCAATAGCCACTTTCGCGGTTTTATAGGTGCCGAACACGTTGTTCAGGATCGCCTGTTCGCTGCTGGTTTCCATCAGGGGAACATGCTTATGCGCCGCGGCATGGATCACAACGTCCGGCTTGTATTTCCCCATCACCCGCCAGAGGGATTCCTCATCCCGGACACTGCCGACCTCCAGGACCAGCGTGTTGGCCACCAGTTCCCCGTACTTTTCTTTCAGTTCGAAGAACAGGTCATACATATAGTTTTCGGATATATCGTAAAGGATCAGTTTTTTCGGGGTAAAGGCCAGGATCTGCCGGCACAGTTCAGAACCGATGCTTCCGCCTCCGCCGGTGATCAGGATGGTCTTGCCGGTCAGGTAGGCGTGCACCTCCGTCATGTCCAGGTGCTGCTCCGCGCGGCCCAGCAGGTCCGCAATATTGACGTCCCGGGCTTCGGCGCCTTCCCGGACGCCGGAATAGATCATCACATGAGCGCCCGTTCCGATGCAGTCATTCAGGAGCGTGGTAATATCCCCGTTGGGGGTGGCAATGGCGATGATAATCTCGCTGATATTGTATCTTTCGGCGGTTTCAGCTACCATGTCCGTTCCGCCCACGATCGGAACCCGCGAAATGGAGGAATGCTGCCTGGCGGGATCGTCATCCAGAATCGCCACAGCCGTAGCGTTGCCGTAACGGCCGTTCTGGATATCGCGGATCACGGTGGAACCGGCATAACCGGCGCCAATAATAAGGATACGTTTGGTTTCCTTGTCCTCTTTCCTGCGGCTGCCCGCGGTCCGGTAACGGATCAGGAAGCGGGACGCGCCCACCAGGAAGAACGTGATAACCCACTGGATAAAATAGACCGGACGGGGCATCAGGAAAAAATTCGTTCCGATCTGATCCCGGAACAGGTAGATAATCAGGGAGACCAGATAGGTGATGCCGGTACCTGCCAGGGTGCTGATCCCGCTCTGCAGGAGAATATCCTGTCCGGCATAGGCAAGAATGGTACGGTAGATCCCGCTGACAGCCAGCGCGGTCAACGTGGTTACGAGAAGCAGCGGCATCGTCCGCCACAGATGATATACATGTCCTTCCGGAACCCTCAGGGAGAAATAAAACTCCAGCGAAATCAGGAGGCCGATAAAGATGAAGACAGCGTCCAGCATAGGCCAGAAGTATTTTTTCAAACGGCTGATGGATCTTCACCTCACAACAGTTATTCTGAATCCGTAATAATACGGGAAAAACAGCATGGCTCCGCCGTCCGGAGCAGAGGCTTCTGCTTCGGGAAAAGGATGGTCCTTTTTGCCCCGGCAAGCCACCGCGGGCGGACCGTGGAAGGGCGGAATGGGCAGACTCTGCCCACATACCTATACAGAGTAAATTATAGTGTTTCTACCAATCTATGTCAATGAAAACGGGCCCTCCGGGAGGGTTCGCCGGACCGGCGGAAATGAACAGATTTTGCCCGCGAAAAAAATTTGACAACTTTTTTTTCGTAATTAGAATAAAAAGTGGCTTTTCGTTCGTCTAATATAGTAGAGTCGTCTGACTCATGTCGATTAAAGGAGTGAAAGAGATGAACAAGTTCCTGAGATGGATGTGCGCACTTTGTGCCGTATGTCTGATGCTGAGCGGCCTGGCCGTTGCGGAAGAATGCGGTATCGGAGAAGCGGCATCCCGTGTACCCACCACGACCACGATGTCTGTTGAGCAGGCTGTGCTGCCCGCGACAAGCGCTCCCGCTTCCAAAGGCGCAACCACCACTGCTCCTGCCTCCACGGGTTCCTCCACGAATCCCCTGGCAAACGAAAACAGCACCAAGGGTTTTGTTTACCGGATGTACACAACCGTCCTCGGCCGTGAGCCCGATGCTGTCGGTTTTGACTACTGGGTAAGCAAGCTGGAAAAGGGCGAGGTCGGTGCCGCGGAAATTGTGAACGGCTTCTTCAATTCCAATGAGTACATTGCCATGAAGAAGAACAACGACGCCGTTGTTGTTGACTGCTATCAGGCAATGCTCAACCGTGCTCCTGACGCCGAAGGCAAAGATTACTGGATGGCCCGTCTGAATGTCGGTATGACCGCCGACGCTGTCTGCTCCGGATTCGTGAGCAGCAACGAGTTCATCAAGCTGGCTGCCCAGTACGGCATCAAGACCGGTAAAATCACTCTTACAAAGGCCCGTGACCAGAGCTATGTGCGTACCGCCTTCGTGTATCGGCTGTACAAGGACTGCCTGGATCGGGATCCTGAAGTCGACGGCCTGGAATACTGGTGCGACAAGCTGAACAAGGGCACCGGCGGAACGCAGATCGCTTCCGGTTTTGTTTTCAGCAATGAGTACAAGAACCGCCTGGCGGACAATGACAAGTTCGTTGAAATGCTGTACCGGGCCATCCTGGGCAGGGATTCCGAACCCGCCGGCAAGAAGTACTGGCTGGATCAGCTGAATTTCACGATTTCCCGTGAAAAGGCCCTCAACGGCTTCATGACCAGCAACGAATTTGCTGCCAAGTGCGCGTCTGCCGGACTGAAGGTCGGCAAGAAGATTGCCGAACCCGATACCAGCCGCGACTGGAAAGCCAACATCCTGGTTCTTTCCCTGATCAACACCGAGCGTGCCAAGGCCGGCCTGCCTGCCCTGACCACCCGTGAGGATCTGTGGGAGCGCGTTGCCAAGGTTCGTGCCCAGGAAGTCAAAAAGTCCTTCAGCCATGTCCGGCCGAACGGAACTTCCTGCTTCACCGCTTATGATGAAGCCGGCTTCCCGGAATCCTACGAAGCTGAAAACATCGCCTTCGGCTACAAGAACGAGAAGGACGTTGTGAATGCCTGGCTGAACTCCGTTGACCACAGGGCCAGCATCATGTCCACCCTGTACAACACGGTTGCCACAAGCCTGTATGCCAAGACCAACTGGGCCCAGAACTTCTACGCCGAACTCGGCAAGTAAGAAGCCTAAACAAGAAAAATCAGATCTCCATTCCGGAGATCTGATTTTTTTATGCTGCTGATTCGTCTCTGTATCCGTCTCTGAATACCCGGGCGATATTATCAGAAACCAAACCGGGCCATGATGGCACCGAACTCATCGGAGGCCGCAAAGCCGGCCGCGATGCTTTCCCGGCTCATGCCGGACGCGATCTTGTTCAGCCAGTACTGCAGGCCGGCGGGTTCCGCCTCCCGGTCCAGGAAGGTGCGGTACATGACCTTCACAAACTCTGTATCGTTCAGTTTCTTGGCAATAAATTCATTGGAATGCATAAATCCGTCCACAGCCACCTGGACCAGCGTTGCCTTGGAGGGCGCCTTCAGGATGATCCGGCACCAGTAATTCAGACCCTCTATGTCAAAGCTCCGGCCCTGCATCCGGGTATACAGCCGGCTGACATAGGCGGTAACGCCATGGTTCCGGTCCCGGTCCTCCGTCGCAGCGCAGGAACCCTGCACAATACCGTATTCCCTGCAGATCACGCCGAACTCATCGGAAGCGGCAAAGCCGCTGATCAGCGCTTTGCGTGAGATCCCGGATTCCAGTTTCTGCAGCCAGTACGCCTTTCCACCCTGGTCTGAAGCACGGCCCAGGATACTCTCATAGGCCCGCTCCACATAATCCGCGTCATTCAGGTTGCGGGCGGTCATCTCATTGCTCGTAAAGAAGCCGAAAGCCACTTCCGCGCCGGTCTGCTTACGGCCTTTCAGCAGGTTGGTCCAGTAGACCAGTCCGCCTTCATCCGGTTCCCGCAGCAGGCAGACCCGGTACATCCGGTACACAAAGGCCTTCACCGGATCCCGGGTGGTCACGGTCACACGGCAGGAAGCGGTTTTGTCCCCCGCGGAAGCGGTGATCACGGCGGTACCGTCCCGCAGGCCGGTCACATAGCCCCGGTCTGTGACGGATGCCACAGACGGATTGGAGGAAGTCCAGACAGGTCTTCCTTTCCATGCCCCTTCCGGCTGGATGACGGCGGTCAGCCGTACTCCTTCGCCTTCCGGCATCACCACGGCATCCTGGTCCAGGGAGATCTCCAGTTCATGAACCGGCAGGTCCACCCTGAACTCCACCCAGTCCGTAATTCCCGGAACATTCCGGGCTGTCACAGTGATCCGGGCATTTCCGTTCCGGATAAAGCACAGCTCGCAGGAACCGCCGTCTGTCCGGACAATGGAGATCACCGACGGATCGGAAGTGGTCCAGATCAGGTCAGTCCCGTTGTTCTTCGCCGGTGTCAGCTCCGCGTTCAGGGTCAGGCGGCTTCCCAGGCCCTCAATAATGCCTGAGTTTTCCTTTACCGGATTGATCCGGTTGTCAAAGCCCTTGATCTTTACGGATTTCAGGCCGGAATTGACGCTGATGACGCAGGTGGCCGTCACGCCGTTGGAGCTGACCGCAGTCACTACCGCCGTACCGCCCTTCGGTCCCGCGGTCACCACTCCGTCCCCGGAAAGATAAACGACGTTTTCATCCGAGGTGTACCAGCGCAGCGACGTGTTGGTCGCGTTCGCAGGAGATATACTTGGAGTCAGGGTAACCGTTTCCCCGGTGGCGAGCGCCAGGGCCGGCCTATCCAGGCTGATCTCAGTCACGAGGCCCTCAGCCCCGTGTTTTTTGGTATACAGCTTGATCGTTGAGTCGCCCCGGTTCACGTTTTTCCCGTTGATCGTGAATCCGCCGCCGCCCACATCCGAGGTAAAGAGGATATCGGTCTGTGCCAGGTACTTTTCACCCTTGTACTGATAGGGGATATAAACCAGGGCTCCGGGCGCCTGCGCGGCATAAGTGACTTCCACTTCAGCCTCCGTCCGGCCGGATACCACATAGGGCGTTTTCAGATTAAGAAGATAGAAACCGTTATGTGCCGCGGAAACCGTGTCGCTGGAAGCAACCACTTTCCCGCCGATCCGCACGGAAGCCGTCAGTGCCAGCCCGTCAGTCACTGTTTCCACACCCACAGCGTGGAGCGTTTCCTGCCCGTCCACCGTAAACTTCTGGCGGACCACCGCTTTGTCCGGCTGCTCCGGATCAGCAATGATCGAGGTGGGGGCGTAAGACTTGTCATAGCTGTAGCAGAAATCCGACTTATCCGTCATATCCGCGTCAAAGGAAGCGGCTTTGGAAACGGAAGCATCCGCGTAGGACAGCCAGAAATAGCCGCCCATACCCCAGGAGGTTCCCCAGCTGTTGCGGACCTTCCAGGCGCCTTCTGTCTTCGGCCGCAGGCCGTTGATAAAGTTTCCTGTTCCGTACTGATCATCCCAGCCCACCAGCAGCACGTCATGATTGGTTACGGTATTGGTGCCGTACAGCGCCGCTGTTGAAGCGTTATAGCCAACCCGGCCGCCTCCGACGGAGTAGATCCGGCTTTCCGGATCATCCGGAAGCCAGATGCTGACCTTTACCGCGCCGTGGGCCATGATCTGCTGTTTGATCAGATCCCGGTCGGTAATGTCCAGGTTATACGCGCCGGTGATCTGGGCAGCGATAGAGGTATATGCGGACGGAAGCTTGTCCGGATCGTTGTCCGCCGGATAGGGGTTGTCCGACTCCGTGGTGGTTCCGATCAGGGTGGCCAGGATATGCCAGGCCAGGTCACTGTGGCCGCCGTTGTTCAGGTAGCTGTCCTTTCCCTTGTAAGCCACGCTGTCGCCATCCCCGCCGGCCTTGGGATACGCGTAATTGTGGGCGGAATAATAGGCAAGGAAGAATTCCGAAAGGTCAATGGAAAGGTTCGCGCCGGCCCGGATCAGGTCCGCCTCCATACCGCCTACCGCCGCGAAAGTCCAGCAGGTGTTGTAGAATCCCTGGTCCCGGATCGCGGGAAGCTCGTTATTCTCATACCGGACCGCAACCAGGCTTCCCTCCGTGACCACATACTCAGTCCCTGCTTCCGGTTCTTCAACAGAAAGGCTGTCCGCGGACAGGATGGTCCCGTCCGGAAGGGAACCAAAGGAAACCGGGGTTTCTTCTATGGTGAGAGGGGATTCTTCTGTTTCAGTCTGGACGGAAACGAGAACTGGTTCATCTTCCTCCTGTTCAGGGTCGGAATCTGAATCCGCGGGAGATTCTTCACTTTCGTCTTCGACTTCGTTCAGAATGACACCTGAAGGAATGGTCTCTTCTTCCGGTTCGCCGTCAGGAAGAGGCTCAGCAGGAGATTCATCGGCTTCGTCTTTTTCCTCTGTCGAAATGACTTCGGGAGCCGGTTCTTCTTCCGTCGGAACAGCGGGCAGGAGAAGATCGTCTGTCCGGAGGTCGGTGGGCGTCGCGGGATCAATCAGGCGCAGGTCTTTTCGGTTCACCCAGGCTTCGATCGGTTTTCCAGCCAGGCGGCAGGTGATCCGGGCCGCTTCGCTATCCGTCTCTGTCACCCTGACCACCGCGGTTTTCTCCAGGGTACCGATCACTTCTTTCAGGTCACTGCCGGTATAAAAAACCGCGCCGGCCGATAGTTCGGCCGCGCACGGCAGGCTTTCCTCCGCCGCGGCTCCCGGGAAAAGGGGAAGCAGCAGGCAGGTACAAAGCAGAAGAAGCAGGATCCTGTTCAGGTCGGTCGCGCGGTTCGTCATGACGAAGACTCCTTGTTCAGATCAGTGAGGTACCCCGGAATATCAGAAACCGTATCTCGCCATGATGGCGCCAAATTCATCCGATGCCGCAAACCCGGCGGCCACATTCTCCCGGGTCATACCGGAAGCCAGCTTGTTCAGCCAGTACTGCAGGCCGGCAGGTTCCGCCTCCCGGTCCAGGAAAGTACGGTACATGACCTTCACAAACTCCGTATCGCTCAGGTTTTTCGCCTTAAACTCGTTGGAGTGCATGAAGCCGTCCACCGCCACCTGTACCAGCGTCTCTTTCTTCGGATCTTTCAGGATAATATTGCACCAGTAATTCAATCCGCCGACATCATACACCCGGCCCTGCATCTTTGTATACAGTCGGCTGACATATGCCGTAATTCCGTAGTTCTGATCCCGGGGCTCCGTCAGGGCATAGGAACCGCGCTCAATCCCGTAACGGGCGCAGATCGCACCAAACTCATTGGAGCTGATAAAGCCGCTGATCAGCGCCTTCCGGGAGAAGCCCGCCTGGAGCCGCTGCATCCAGTATGCCTTACCCTCCGCATCGGAAGCCCGGCCCAGGATGCTCTCATAAGCCCGTTCCACATAATCCGTATCAGAAAGGTTCCGGGCAATCATCTCGTTGCTGAAGAAGAACTCAAAGGCCGCCTGGGCACCGGACCGTTCACCGCTCCGGATCTTGTCGATCCAGTAAACAAAGCCGATATCATCCGGTTCACGCAGCAGGCACACCCGGTACATCCGGTACACAAAGGCCTGGATCTGATCCTGGGTGGAAACCAGCACCACACAGGAGGCGGACGCGTTCCCGTCCTCGCTGGCCGCGGTGATCACGGCTGTACCGTCCTTCACGCCGGTCACAACGCCCATATCATTCACCGTGGCAACTGCCGGATTGGAGGAACTCCATTTAATCTTTTTGTTTTCCGCGTTTTCCGGCTGTACTGTCGCTGTCAGCTGCTGATTTCCGCCCTCCCAGAGGGCCGCGGCTGACGGTTCGAGCTTAACCGCGGAAACCAGCACCGGCAGATAAACCGTGAAGTCCACCCAGTCACTCAGGCTTGTGTTTTCGGTTGACTGCAGGGTGATCCGCGCGGAGCCGTTTTTGTTCAGCCTGATCGTGCATGTCCTGCCTTCTGTCTTTTCAATGGACAGCACAGACGGATTGGAACTCTTCCATTCAATCCCCGGCTGGGTGGTGTATTCCGGTGTCAGCACCGCCGTCAGTGTCAGCTTGTCGCCAAGCTTGATGCCCGCGTCGGTGGAATGATCGATCCGTTTGGTATGGGAATCAAAACCGGAGATCTTTACCTTCGTCACCGGCAGGTTCTGATAGACAACCTCCACATTGCAGGCGGCGGATTTGCCGTTGGAACTCACCGCGGTGATAACCGCGGTTCCGCTCTTCGCCATGCCCACCACCTTGCCGTTTTCATCCACGGTGGCAATGCTGGTGTCTGAGGAGTACCAGCGCAGTGACTGGTTTGTCGCGTTGGAAGGCGTTATGGTTGCTTTCAGCGTTTCATTCTCACCGGTTTTCAGACCAAGGGACGTCTTATTCAGACTCACCCCTGTCACCAGGCCGGTGGAGTTGTTCCGCTTCGTATACAGTTTGATGGTGGAATCACAGGCAACATTGTCTTCATCCTTGAGCTTTGTGCCGTTGACAATAACTCCGCTGCTGGCGGTTGATGCGGTCATCGCGATATCTCCCGCCTTGCTTGTGCTCTTGTTTTTCTGGTAAAGCACCGCTACCTTACCGGTTTGTTTTGTTTTGCAGGTAACC
This sequence comes from Aristaeella lactis, assembly GCF_018118585.1. Lineage (NCBI taxonomy): Bacteria > Bacillati > Bacillota > Clostridia > Eubacteriales > Aristaeellaceae > Aristaeella > Aristaeella lactis. The sequence goes on along the minus strand of NZ_CP069421.1, from coordinate 2,636,768 downwards.
ACCACTTCCACGGTCGAAGCCGCGTTCAGCACGCAGGGATCCTTCAGATTCAGCAGGTAGAAGCCGCTGTAGTTCGCGTCCACATTGCCGGTGGAGGCGATCACCTGGCCCTCCGCGTTCTTTACCACAGCGGAAAGGGTCATGGGAGCAAAGACTTTTTGGCCGCTGTCTTTATCTGTATATTCCGTTGTTTCAATACCGATGGAATGCAGGACTTCCTGTCCGTCCACTGTAAAGGACTGGCTGATCACCGCCTGGTTATCCACCACTGCGGCGCTTGAGGACAGGCCCTTATCATAGCTGTAGCAGTAATCCGCCATCTTGTCCGAGTCGTTTTCCGCGGTAAAGGACACCGCCTGGCCGGAACGCAGGGAAGCATCCTCATAAGAGATCCAGAATTCCCCGCTGATTCCCCAGCCGGAACCCCAGCTGTTCCGGGCTTTCCAGGCTCCCTTGCCGGAAGGACGAAGACCGGAAACAAAGTTTTCCGCCGGGTATTCATCATCCCAGCCGATCAGGAGCACATCATGATTTGTTCTTTTATATGTTCCGTAATATGCCGCTTTGGATTTGTTATATCCTACTTTGCCAACAACTTCTCCATTGCTCGTGTATGACTTGATAATGCCGGTAGTTGCCGTTGACATATTCTCCGGAGCCCAGATGCTGGCCTTGACCGACCCGTTTTCAATGATCTGCTGCTTAATCAGGCTGATGTTTGAAACATCCAGGTTATACGCACCGGTGATCTGGGCAGCGATATCCGCATTGGTGTTAACCTGCTGATCCACTCCATCCGCATCAGGATAGGGATTGTCCGATTCCGAGGTGGTACCGATCAGGGTAGCCAGGATATGATAGGCAAGGCGGCTGAATCCGCCGTTGTCAAGATAGCTGCCGTCCCCGTTATAGGTAACCTCATCGCCTTCACCGCCGGCCTTGGGGTTCGGGAAATTATGGGCGGAGAAGTACAGCAGGAAAAACTCGGAAAGGTCGATACTGCTTCCTGCGTTGTTCTGCTTTGTCAGATAGGCTTCCAGCCCGCCAATGGCGGCAAACGCCCAGCAGGTATCATAGTCTCCCTGATTCCTGACTTCGGGCAGTTCTTCTGTGACATATTCTGGATCACCGTAGTCCGCCATCTCCAGCTGGCCGGCTTCCGTAACCGTGTAGACCGCATTGCCGTTCAGGCTTTCACCCGACTGAGGTTCAGCAGTGATTTCCTCAAAGGAGATTTCGGAAATCTCATCTTCGTTTTCAGGGACGGAAGGGGCTTCCTCTTCCCGGATATCCGTAGGGGTGGCTACGGGAGCAGGGAATTCTTCCTCCTGTTTGGGGTCAGGATCTGAATCCGCAGGGGATTCCTCCACTCCGGTCGGAATGACATCGGGGGAGGCTGGTTCGTCTTCGACCGGTTCGCCGTCAGAAAGAGGTTCCGAAGGAGATTCTTCTGTTTCAGTCTGGACGGAAACGAGAACTGGTTCATCTTCCTCCTGTTCAGGGTCGGAATCTGAATCCGCGGGAGATTCTTCACTTTCGTCTTCGACTTCGTTCAGAATGACACCTGAAGGAATGGTCTCTTCTTCCGATTCGCCGTCAGTAAAAGGTTCAGAAGGAGATTCCTCTGTTTCCTCTTCGGCCGGTTCGTCCGCGGGTTCGTCTTCAGCCGGCTGTTCCTCCTCTTCCGGAGGGATCTCCGGAGCGGCCAGCTGCACATCATCGTCAGGGATCAGGGCATCCAGATCCGTAGGCGTGGCAGCAGAAAGCAGGATCAGGTACTTTCCCCTGACCCAGGCCTGCTGCCTGTTCTGCTTTTGGACTGTATAGGTAATCCGGGCAGCGTTTCCCCGTGTTTCCGTAACCAGGATCACAGCATCCTGCTGCAGGATACCCGTTTCCTCCGTCAGCTCAGGATCGGCACAGAAAGCTACGCCTGCCCGAAGCTTCGCGGCATACGGAAGGGCCTGCTCCTGCCAGGCTTCCCCTGCTGCCGCGGGCGCTGCCGGAACAGCGGAAAGCAGCAGGCACAAGGCCGTCAGGACAGCCAGGAAACGGGTGATTCTATGGTTACGAGTCACTTCGGGATAGCCTCCTCAATAATGCTTAGTTAAAACCGAACTGTGCCATAATGGCACCAAATTCGTTGGACGCCGCGAAACCGGCGGCCACATTCTCCCGGCTCATGCCGGAAGCCAGCTTGTTCAGCCAGTACAGCAGTCCTTCCGGTTCCGCCTCACGGTCCAGGAAGGTACGGTACATGACCTTGATAAAGGCTGTGTCATCCAGCCCCTTGGCTTTGAATTCATTGGAATGCATGAAACCGTCCACCGCGACCTGCACCAGCGTCGCCTTGGTGGGCTTCTTCAGGATGATATTGCACCAGTAGTTCAGTCCGCCGATGTCAAAATCCCGTCCCTGCATCTTGGTATACAGGCGGCTGACATAGGCTGTGATCCCGTAATTCTGATCCCGCGGTTCGGATACCTGGTAGTATCCGCGGTTAATCCCGTAACGGGCACAGATGGCGCTGAATTCATCCGAACTGGTAAAGCCGCTGATGATCGCCTGGCGGGAGAAACCCGCCTTCATCCGCTGCATCCAGTACTGCTTTCCGCCCGCGTCAGACGCCCGGCCCAGGATGGCTTCATAAGCACGTTCCAGGTATTCGGCATCCGGCAGGTTCCGGGCAATCATCTCATTGCTGAAGAAGAAGTTGAAAGCAGCCTGTGCGCCGCTCTGCCGCCCGCTCCTGATCTCTTTGATCCAGTACCTGAGACCTATATCATCCGGAAGCCGCAGCAGGCAGGTCCTGTACATCCGGAAAAGGAAGGCCTCCACCGGATCCCTTCTTGGATGAACTGTCACATCGCACGTAGCCGTATAACCGCCGTCTTTTGTTGTGGCAGTGATAACCGCTTTGCCTTCCATTACACACTGGACCATACCGTCAGAAGACACTGTGGCCACAGACGGATTGGAAGAAGTCCAGGTTACCCGCTGATCCGTCGCGTCTGAAGGATAGATGAGCGCTGTCAGCTGCTGCGTTTCTCCTTCATAATAGACAAAGGCATAGGGATTCACCAGCACCGCCTTCACAGGGATCGTCATGTCCAGGGTCAGATTCAGTTTGGCCGTCGCGTGGACTGTATTGTCTGCCCCTTTGGCTTCCACAGTGATCACTGCCGTGCCGTTTCCGTTGGCTCTGAACGTACAGGTGTGCTTCTTCCCGTTCAGGGCTACAAGCGAAACCACACTGGTGTCCGAAGTCGTCCACACAAGGGAATCGGTGCTGTATTTCGGATCCATCACCGCTTCCAGGTCAAAGATGTCACCGCCCATGATCCCGGTTGCGGACGTCCGGATCGTATACTGCGTGGTACCCGCGCTGATAAATTTACCTGCAATCTTCACCGTCGTGGCCGGAACATCCACGGCTGTATTGCTGACCTCGCAGGTGGCATATTTGCCGTTGGAGCTCATGGCCGTAATGACAGCCTTGCCCTTTTCCCTGCCGCCGACCACAATACCGTTTTCGTCGATCCAGGCAATATTGTTATTGGAGGAAGACCAGGAAAGCGTCTGGTTTGACGCGTCAGAAGGCGTGATCGTTGCGGTCAGCTTGATGCTTTCACCGCTCTGCAGGGAAATGCTCTTTTTGTCCAGGGTCACGCTCTGGACCAGCTTCGAGCTGGCTTTCCGTTCTGTATACAGGCGGAGCAGGCTGTCACCGTCCACATGGTTCCCGTTCGCTGTAAATCCGCCGCTGTCAATAACGCTTGTAGTGGTAATCAGTCCGTCAGTAACGCTTGCGCTTCCGGGCCTCTGGTACCAGATCCTGAGCAGCGTGCCTTCCTTCCGGGCCTGGTAAGTCACTTCCACATCGACTTTTGTTTTGCTGCTGACAAGCCAGGGGGAAGTCAGCTCCAGCCGGTAAAAACCAGCTATGGACGCGGTACAGGGTTTTGTTTCAGCCACTTTCCGTCCGTTTACCCGGATCACAGCCGATACGGTCACGTTTTCTGTATCCACATCCACGCCTACCGCGCGGATCTGTTCATCCCCGTCCACCGTAAATGCCTGGACAAGGGTGATTTTGTCATACGCGCTGTAAGAACGCTGGGGATCGATGACCCTCGCGTAGCTGTAGCAGTAGTCATCGATCTGGCTGTCACCGCTCACCGCGTCATAGGCGTGCATGGTTTTGTCGTTCAGGGCATAATCATAATAGGATACCCAGAAATAACCGCCTTCTCCGTCGCTTTCACCCCAGCTGTTGCGCACCAGCCAGGCACCCGGTCCCGCCGGCTGCAGCCTGGTGTCAAAATTGGATACAGCCAGGTCATCCTTCCATCCCACCAGCAGGACGGAATGGTTGCTGGTTGTGGTTTCGCCGTACAGGTAAAGGCCGTCCTTGCGATAAACCTTCCCTTTGTTACTGCTGTCCGGCATGGCAACCGAAGCTCCGACGGCACCGTGTTCCTTGATCATCTGCTTGATCTGATCCCTGTTCGTAGGATCGATCCGGTAGGCGCCGGTCATCTGGGCCGCGATATCCGTCACATTCTGCGGCGTCGTCTTTACGATGCTGCCGTAAGGATTGTCCACCTCAGTGGTGGTACCGATGAGAACCGTCAGGTAATAAAGGGCCAGTTCCCTGTTTCCGCCGTAACTGAGATAATTTCTCCAGTTCGTCGATTCTTTTTTCAGGCTGATATCATCGTCTGATATGCCCTTCGGATAAGGATAATTATGCGCTGTATAGTAGGCCAGGAAAAACTCGGAAAGGTCAATATCCTTGCTCTCGCCGCCCTTGATCAGGTCGGCCTCCAGGCCGCCGATGCTGGAAAAGATCCAGCAGGTTCCGAACGGATTCTGGTTCCGGGGCGCCGGCAGGATATCCTTGTTGCTGAAGTCGGGCGAAACCATCGCGCCGGTTTCTGTAATGGTATAGCTGTTGCCAGTTTCCGCCGCGGCCGCTTTTTCCGCTTCCTCCGCAGCCTGCCGGGCTTCCTCTCCGGTGATCACTTCCAGCACGATTGTGTCTTCAATGCTGCCAAAGCTGACGTCCGTTTCGGATTCTTCCACGGTTTCGATGACAGGGGAGTCTTCGGTCACGGCGGAAAGAACAGCGGAAGCGGCGGAGACGTCCTCCTGCTGCGGGTTGGAATCTGAATCCGCGGGAGATTCCTCGACTTCGACTTCGTCGACCCGGGGCTGCCGCCCGTTCTCCTCTGAGAACTGTCCACTGGACAGTTCTCCGGGCGTTTCGAACCCCAGAATGACAGAAGGAGAAGCGGGTTCCTCTTCCGATTCGCCGTCAGAAAGAGGTTCCGAAGGAGATTCTTCACTTTCGCCTTCGGCTCCGTTCAGAATGACACCGGGCGTGAGGTCATCCTCTTCCTGCTGTGAGTTGGAATCTGAATCCGTGGGAGATTCCTCAACGCTGCCCGGAATAACAACTGGCGCGGATTCTTCTTCCTCCTGTTGCAGGTCAGACTCTGAATCCGTGGGAGATTCCTCGCTTCCGCGAACGGGGCTGCCGCCCGTTCTCCACTGAGGAAGAGCCACTGGCTCTTCCTCCGGGCGTTCCGAACCTTCGGTCGGAATGACATCGATAGCGGAGGGTTCTTCAACATCCGTTGGAACAACACCCGTGGAAGGGTTGTCTTCATCTTCAGCTGGAATGACATCCGGAACAATTTCATCTGCCTCAAGCTGTTCTGGTTCATCCGGGACAATCGGGGCAAACAGGATGACATCCTCTTTGCGGGTCAGGTCTTCCAGGTCTGTAGGCGTCGCAACAGAAAGCAGGATCAGATCTGTTCCCGCGACCCAGGCTTTTTCAGTTTTCTCTTTGACCGTATAAACAATCCGGGCCGCCCGGTCCCGGATTTCGGATACTTCAACCACAGCCCCCTTCTGCAGGGTGCCCAGTTCTTCTGTCAGTTCAGAATTGGTATAAAAAACCGTACCTGCCTTCAGTTTCGCGCCGTAGGGCGTCTCCTGCGTTTTCCAGGCAGCCTCCGCGGCCGCAGGAAACACAGACAGCAGCAGGCACAGTGCCAGCAGCAGTGATATGATCCTCCGTGTCATTCCGGTACGAATTGGCATGAAGGCTCCTCCTTCGGGATTCCGGGTCATGTTCAATGGGGTTCTCCTGTCTCGTTTATTCTTCGGGAATCAGCCGGATGATCTCCTTGAAGGGCATCAGCATCTCATCGCATTCCTCTGCCCTGTGGTTTTTCAGGATGATCTCCGCGGCCTTCTGCATGGCGGGAACCTCCGCCCGCATCAGCTGGTTGGCGTAAATAATAATGTTGGCTCCCCGTTCCTTCCATTCTTCCTCCGTCACGGAGTTGAAGCTGGTGGGAACCAGCACGATGGGTGTCGTGCTGTCCTTTGCCCGGAACTTTTCAATGAATTCCTGAATTTCGGACGGATCCTTCTTCCGGCTGTGGATCATAATGGCGTCCGCTCCCGCTTCCACGAAAGCGAAAGCCCGCGTCAGGGCATCCTCCATGCCCTGCTCCAGGATCAGGGATTCGATCCGCGCACAGATCATGAACTCCTGCGTCCGCTGGGCTTTTTTGCCCGCCCGGATCTTCGCGCAGAAGTTCTCAATGGTGTCCTGGGTCTGGACAACCTCCGTACCGAAAAGGGAGTTCTTCTTCAGCCCGGTCTTGTCCTCAATGATCACCATGGAAACACCCATACGCTCTAAAGAACGTACCGTATACACAAAATGTTCCGTTAATCCGCCCGTATCTCCGTCAAAAATAATCGGCTTGGTGGTCACTTCCATGATATCGTCTATGGTGCGGAACCGGGAGGTCATATCCACCAGCTCGATATCCGGCTTGCCCTTGGCCGTGGAATCACACAGGGAGGAAAGCCACATGGCGTCAAACTGGCGGGCGCCGCCGTTTTCATGCACCACGGTGTTCTCCACGATCAGGCCGGTCAGACCGTCATGGGCTTCCATGACTGTCACCAGGCTCTTCACGTCCAGCAGGCGGCGCAGCCGTCCCCGGCGCATATCCGGCATGGCCAGTTCCGCCCGTTCCCGGCGCTGGAGTTCCCGGTATTTCTCATCATGGCTGTAGGGATATTCCACCAGTTTTCCACCATAGGACGCCAGGATGGAAACCACTTCATCCCGGACAGGCTGCTGGAACCCGGTGCACCAGTCATCCCCGTGAACAACGATGTCCGGATGATACTTCTCCAGGTTTTCCCGGTAACTGAGGGTCCGCTGTTCCACCACTTTGGAGACACCGGCAATATTCTCAAACAGGCGCATCCGTTCCGCTTCCGGAACCAGCGGGAACCGCTTATAGGAAGCCACCGCCTCATCCGAAAGGACGCCGATCACCAGTTTTCCCAGCCGCTGTGCCCGGCGGATGATCTTGATGTGCCCGCCGTGGATAATGTCTGAGGCAAAACACATATAGACCGTCCGGTTTTCCACGGTCTTCAGTTTCGCGGAAACAGCCGCCAGGTCCTCCGGGTTGTCGATCTCCGCGCACAGCAGGTCGCCCACGTCCAGCGCGGCAATATTCGCGGCGCCGTTCAGCTCGTTCAGGGCGTTTTCCGCATAAACCTTCCGGTTTCCGGCTTCGCAGAATTCAACAATCTTGTCCAGCCAGACCTTCCAGTCGTTTTTATTCAGTTTGTACAGAGCCTGGGCTTCCAGCGCGTCCTCAAAAATGTCCACGCCGACCCGCATGACCATACCGTCCTTCACCTGCGCCTTGAAATCCTTTTCCGGCAGCGGAAGGGTGGAGGAAACCGTCATGCAGGAAGATTCGGAAGCCAGCACCTTGTCAAATACTTCATTCTCAAAAACAAGATCACCGTGCATCAGCACGATGTCATCGTCCAGGTACTCCCTTGCGCAGTAGATGGAATAGATATAGTTTGTCTGGTCATAGACAGGATTTTTCACAAAGGTATAGTCCAGCGGAAGGTCCAGCGCCCTGCAGTAGTTCACCAGCACCTCGTCATAATAGCCGGTGGTAATGACTGCCTGCCGGATTCCGGCTTCGGAAAGCTGGCGAAGCTGGCGGGAAAGGATCGTTTCCCGCGGGGAGATCTCCGTCATGCACTTGGGATGCTCGGATGTCAGGACACCCATACGGCTTCCAAGCCCGGAATTCAGGATCAGTGCTTTCATTCTGTCACCTCTTGTCTCCGTCATTCCGTTCGTAACGATCCCGCGGGTTCGTTCATCCTGGTGAATGCGGAAACTCTTCCTGTCTGATAATAAAATGATTTTGCGTTACCGCAAAATCATATAGGTTCCTTCTTCCAGGTACTGAACAGACCAGTAGCCGTTCTCATTCCAAACGGTTTCGGTCTTTACCGGCTCATCGCTGTCAGCCAGCACAAGGGATACCTGCACATCCGCCCGGTTTTCCTGGTAAAAGCGCAGACTGATTCCTTCTCCATCCGGCTCTTCCCGGGTGTTGGAATCGATCACCAGGTACAGACCCGCGAACAGGCTCTTGTCTTCCTGCTCCGCGAGCATCAGATACAGGGATCCGCCGGTTTTCCGCGTCTGCGTCATCATATCCGCCACATTCAGGGCGATCGCGGCAGAGCCCTTCTTTCCCTTAACCAGCACAGTGTTTACCTTTGCGCTGTTCAGCGCGGAAAGATCGTCATAAGTCAGCGTCAGGCTCAGCATGTCTTCATCTGATGCCTGGCCGGCATACAGGGTACGCTCCCCTGGAATGTCCTCAGGCGCCGCGGTAGGTTCACTGGCCTGTTCATGATACCCGCACAGCACACAGACCCCTTTTTTCATGGTATGGGGGCGGTACTCTTCAGCTTCGCCTTCTTCACGGGCAATCTCCTGCCCGCAGTCCTGGCATACTGTCACAATGGACGCAGGGCCGTAAACACGGTGGGTCCTGGAACCCGTCGCGCTGTAGGCAGGGCTGTCATAGAAATAGATAATAACCTTTGTGTTCTCATGCGGACAGGTCAGATCCGTCGGCGTCGCCGGATCTGTTTCTTCTGCTGCGGCTATACCGGAAAGCATCGTCAGCAGGAGCATAAGCATCGCAAAAGCGAGTGATTTCTTCATCATCCTGATACCGGAATCCTCCTCAATCTTCGCATGGAGTATATTCCCCCATGTTCCGTATATTTTACTTCTATTAATATAAAATCGTCAAGTCGGGACGGTTTTGCACGCTGTTTCTGTTGAATTTGCTTACTTCTTGTGATAGAATTGCTGCATTATTCCGAACAGGGATTTCCATCGGGATAATCTGTCGGTCAGAGAAGTAATTCGTAATTGTAAATTATGAATTATGGATTATGAATTGATTTAGGGGGAAACACCAATGACTACCATCACCACCCGGGAACTGAAGGAGCGGCTTCAGGACCTGCAGGGCCAGGAAGTTACCCTGCTGGGCTGGATCCGCAATCATCGGAAACAGAAGAACATGGGCTTTGTCGACTTCTTTGACGGAACCTGCTTCAAGAATCCCCAGGTGGTCTATGATAATACCCTGCCGGACTTCGAGACGGTGCAGGCCCTCCGGGTTGGCAGCGCTGTGAAGGTGACCGGCAAAGTCGTCCCCAGCTACAAGGATCCGGAAACCCCTGAGATCCAGGCCAGTGAGATCACCCTTGAAGGCGACTGCCCGGAAGATTATCCGCTGCAGCCCAAGCGCCACACCGTGGAATACCTGCGGGAAATCGCTTACCTGCGTCCGCGGACCCGGCTGTTCCAGGCGGTCTTCCGTGTACGGAGCGTTGCCTCCATGGCGATCCACACCTATTTCCAGGACCGGGGATATGTTTATGTCCATACACCCCTGATCACCGGCAATGACGCTGAGGGCGCCGGCAACACCTTTACCGTAACCACCCTGCCCAAGGGCTCCACCGCGGACGCGTCCGAAGACTTCTTCGGCAAGCCCACGAGCCTGGCAGTCACCGGCCAGCTGGAAGGCGAAACCTTCGCCATGGCCTTCTCCAAGATCTACACCTTCGGACCCACCTTCCGCGCCGAGAACAGCAACACCAAGACCCACGCCGCGGAATTCTGGATGATCGAGCCGGAAATCGCCTTCTGCGACCTGGACCAGCTGATGGACCTGGAGGAAGACTTCCTGAAAGCCATCGTGAAGACCGTCCTGGAAAAATGCCCGGACGAGCTGAAGTTCCTGGACCAGTTCACCGGCGGCGGACTGCTGGACAAGCTGAACACCCTGCTCACCAGCACCTGTGCCCGTGTGACCCACGAGGAAGCCATCGCCATCCTGCGCAAGGCCATGGAGAACGGAACCGAATTCAAGTTTGAGCCGAAGTTCGGCGAGGATACCGCCAAGGAGCACGAGAAGTACCTGACCGAAGAATACTTCCACAGCCCGGTATTCGTTTACAACTGGCCAAAGGATATCAAAGCCTTCTACATGTACCAGAACGATGACGGAAAGACCGTCGCGGCAGTGGACCTGCTGGTTCCCGGCTCCGGTGAGCTGATGGGCGGCAGCCAGAGAGAAACCCGGTATGACCTGCTGGTACAGCGGATGGATGAGCTGGGCATCAGCAAGGAAGAGATGTACTGGTATGTCAACCTGCGCCGGTTCGGCGGCTGCACTCACTCCGGTTTCGGCATGGGCTTCGAGCGCCTGCTGATCTACCTCACCGGTGTGGATAACATCCGTGATGTCATCCCGTACTTCCGTACACCAATGAACTGCGATTTCTGATTTTGCAGGCAAAATCAGAAATCAATTAACAATTAACAATGAATAATGAACAATGATAAACCTGACGGAGTGTGCGGTTACCGCACACTCCGTTTTACTTCCGGCTGTAGCCCCGGAGACTATTATCATTATGAATTATGAATTATGAATTGTGAATTAAATATACCTGTGTTTCTTTTTCGTTTACATATTTTGCCAAACCTTGACAATTGTCTGCACTGCCTGTAATATTATTATGTTCGGCTGTGCGGTTTTTGATGACCGCCGCTGTTATCGATAGAGCTTCCCCCAAATGTACCACCGTGGAGCGTTGCCCCACGATCTGTTTTCTTTCGGACGCCTTACGGCGAACCGCATAAGATGACTTCCGCAGCAGGAAACATATATCTGTTGTTCCTGTATACAGGCGAATGTGAGAATCTTTCATTCAGGGATTCTCCGTCACCGCCCGGAATGACAGCCACGCATTTTCAGGCAATGCGTTTCCCCGCGGAGAAGATGTTACGATACCGGGAGTCCCTCGGTCGAAGCAGCGTACAGCCGTGCGAAGCATTTTTTCGTACGGTTTTTTCTGTGCGCCGATACCTGAATATGAAATTGAGAATCTGAAGAGAAGGGGAGGGAACTTATGAGTCCAATCATTGCCGCGGTCATTGCCGCGGTTGTGGGCTGCCTGCTCGGCGGCCTGGTGGGATACTCTTACCGGAAGAGCTTTACAGAGAAAAAGATTGAACGGACTGAAGACTACGCCAAGCGGCTGTATGACGACGCGGTTCGCAAGGCTGAAGACTACAAGAAGGAAAAAGTGCTGGAGGCCAAGGAGGAAATCCTGAAGGCCAAGGCTGAAAATGACCGGGAACGCGCGGAAAACGAACGGGAAATCCGTGAACGCCGCAACGAGATCCAGAAGAACGAACGCCGCCTGATCCAGCGTGAAGAAACCCTGGACAAGAAAGCCAGCAACCTGGAAACCCGGGAAGAAACCCTGAACAACAAGCTTGCTGATCTCACCAGGAAAGAAACGGAACTGGATGAGCTGAAAGCAAAGCAGATGACTGAACTGGAACGGGTCGCCGGCCTGAGCCGCGATGAAGCGAAGCAGATCGTGATCGACCGCGTCCAGAAGGAAGCCTTCCATGACGCCGCCGCCCAGGTTCGTGAGATCGAAACCCAGGCGAAGGAAGAAGGAGAAAAGAAAGCCCGCAACATCATCGCCCTGGCGATCCAGAAGTGCGCAGCCGACCATGTGGCTGAAAGCACTGTCAGCGTGATCAGCCTGCCGAACGATGACATGAAGGGCCGCATCATCGGCCGTGAAGGCCGGAACATCCGCGCGCTGGAAACTGCCACGGGTGTTGACCTGATCATTGATGATACCCCCGAAGCCGTGATCGTCTCCGCCTTTGATCCGGTCCGCCGTGAAGTGGCACGGGTTGCTGTGGAAAAACTGATCATGGACGGCCGGATCCATCCGGCGCGGATCGAAGAAATGGTTGAAAAGGCCCGCAAGGAAGTTGACAACCAGATCCGTGAAGCCGGTGAAAACGCCGTATTCGAAACCAACCAGCACGGTATCCACCACGAACTGGTCAAGCTGCTGGGCCGCCTGCGGTACCGCACCAGTTACGGCCAGAACGTGCTGAAGCACTCCATCGAGGTCAGCCACCTGGCCGGCCTGATGGCCGCGGAACTCGGCGCGGATGTCCAGCTGGCGAAGCGTGCCGGCCTGCTGCATGATATCGGCAAGGCCGTTGACCACGAAAGTGAAGGCACCCACGTGACCCTGGGCGCGGACCTCGCCCGGAAGTATCACGAGAACGCGGATGTAGTGCACTGCATCATGGCCCACCACAATGACGTGGAACCCCAGACCGTGGAAGCGGTGCTGGTACAGGCCGCGGACGCTATTTCCGCTGCCCGTCCCGGTGCCCGCCGCGAGAGCCTGGAAAACTATATCAAGCGTCTGGAGAAGCTGGAGGAGATCGCCAACAGCTTCGACGGTGTGGATAAGTGCTACGCCATCCAGAGCGGCCGTGAGGTGCGTATCATGGTCAAGCCGGAAGATGTCAACGATGAAGGCATCAAGGTCCTGGCCAAAGAGATCGCCAAGCGCATCGAGGAGCAGATGGAATATCCCGGACAGATCCGGGTCAACGTCATCCGCGAAACCAGAAGCACGGAATATGCGAAATAAAAAGGCCGGCAGGAAGGACACTTCCTGCCGATTTTTTATTTCAATGCAGAATTCAGAATGCAGAATGCAGAATGATATAGTGTTTCCACTGGCTGCGTACGATGTCTTATCTGCGCAGCTGTTTTCATGCCGGCAACATGCCTGAGACGGCGTCCCGCCGGGGTGTTATACCTCCTACCTCCTACCTTCTACTTCCTACCTTTATTCCGGCTTCTGCCGGAATAATCATAATTCGCTTTCTTCTTCCCAAACCGTTCGCTGTAGCAGGGATCATGCACCGTTGTTCCCCAGCGTTCCTCAAAGCGGGCAACATCCTCCGCGATCCGTTCTTCTCCGGACAGCAGCAGGGAGCAGCGTTCCAGGCGCGCCTGCGCATGAGGCGTGAAGACATACCGCAGCCCGGCCTGTTTCTGCCGCAGGCCCAGGTCCACAGCCGCCAGTCCGCCCCGGTATCCGTCGTCCAGGTCCAGCCAGTTTTCCCGCTTCACCATCAGGCAGCAAAGGCTCACCGCGCTGACGTTATGCACTTTGTTCATCATGTCGTGCCAGCCGCCGGCTGTCACATACATACCCTCGTTCACACACTGGGCCGTGTGTTCCATGCCCAGGGCAAACCCTCCGTGGGTAATATGCTTCTTCCGGTCCGTCAGGACGCCCGTGACTCCGGCCACATCATCCCGCTGCGCAAACATCAGCATCTCCCGGATGAAATACCGGTTCATCTCCGTGACCCTTGCGTCCAGGATCAGCAGGTAATCCGCTGTGCTTGTCCGGGCGGCCTCATTCAGCAGGGAGATCCGATCTTCCTCTCCCGCGACGATAATACTGCCGGTCAGCTGCGGCCAGTCCGTCCGGAACTGCAGCTCACCCAGGCATTCCTGGCACTCTTCTTCGGTATCCCCGTGAACAATCGCCTCCACGGTCACATCCCGCGGGATCTCATACCACAGCCGGATCTCCTTGTTCACCGGAACGGCTTCCGCCTTCCGTCCCAGGGCTGCCTCATGCTCCACCGCGGCGCGGCATCCGTTTTGCAGGCAGATTTCCAGGTTCCGGTGGCTTGCGCTGCTGAAGACCTCCCGCCAGCTGTAAAGGATATAGGGGAGATGTTCAATCCTGTCCGTCTTTTCCGCCACCCGCAGGAACAGGTCATGATCCTGGCTGCCGTCAAAACCGCTGCGCAGACCGCCGATCTCTTCCAGCACTGCCTTGCGGATGACTGCCAGATGGCAGATATAATTGTCGCTGACCAGGTTGTCCGGGCAGTAGTCCGGCTTATAATGCGGATCCATATGCCTCCGGCCGTTCTGGGTGATCCGGTCTTCATCGGAATAAACCAGATCCGGATGTTTCTCCGCGATACATTCAGCCACACGCCACAGGGCATCCGGGCTCAGCAGGTCGTCATGATCGCACAGGGCAATATACTCTCCCCGGGCCAGTTTCAGTGCTTCATTGGTGTTGCTGCTGATTCCCCGGTTTTCCTCTCCGCGGATCACGCGGAAACGTGCCTGTTTTTCACTTCTTTCGCGCAGCACCGCCGCGGTTTCCGCCCGGGTGCTCGCCCCGTCATACAGCACCGCCTCAAAATCCAGGTAAGTCTGGTTTTCCAGGCTGTCCAGGAGCGCGTTCAGCATGCCCGGATCCGTGTTATAGACCGGGATCACCACACTGATGAGTCCCGCCGCCGGCTGGTTTTCCCGCTGCGCTTTCAGTTCTGCTTCCGAAGCCCTTTCCCGCTTCCACCGGCGGTCATAGGTACCCAGAAACTGCTGGGCCGCTTTCTGCCCCAGCCGCTTCAGCGTATAGACGGTCCCGTGGCTCTGCCTGTACTCCCGGATCCTGTCAATCGCTCCCATTTCCATCCCTCTGTTCTTCTGCTATAATCCTTATTAAACTTGTATTTCAAACCACTGCGCATTGACAAACTATTATACGCGATGTATACTGATTCCACAATTTGTCATATTTGGTAAAGTTCGCAGGGGGAATAACCATGCATTCCTATTTATTGAAAGAGATCCCGGATCACCTGGCTGCACTGGCCGTGGAAGGCTATCATAAACCCGGCAGCCTCACGCAGGCAAGCGGCGCGTGGATCCACTCAGCCGGCTCTTTCGTGCTGGAAAAAGGAACCTGGCCCCTGAATCCCCATGATCAGTGGGTCTGGCTTGCCGTGGAAAAGGGAAACATTGTCCTGCTCTGGGACAATCACGAACTCGCCCTGTCCGCCGGTTCCACCTGCTTCCTGCCCGGGGGAGACAAACGCTGTGAAATCTCCACGGAAGAAGATACCCGCTGCCTGTGGATCGCGCTGGAAGGACCGCTCAGTCCCATGGTCGTCCGCAAGATGGGCGCGCTTCTCCATATGCCGCTCAAGCAGGGCGCGCTGCCCAGCCAGATCTACCTGGCGGAGCAGATCGTCCAGGTCATTGTCCGCCACAGCGGCACCGCGGACGCAACCTACCAGCTGCAGCACCTGCTCTACGGCATGATCGCGTCCCACTGGGGACAGCCCGTGGCTATGGATGCCATGCTCTCCCACGAGATCGCCAAGGTGGTGGACATGCTCCGCGCCAACCAGTATAAAGACAACTTCTCCCTGGCCGACATGGCCGCGATCTCCCGCATGCCCATGGAAACCTTCCGGAAACGCTTTGTGGCGGAAGTGGGTATGCCGCCCCTCAGCTATGTGCTCCACTGCAAAATGGAACGGGCGAAAGAACTCCTGCGGGACCAGAACTGCTCTGTCCGCCAGGCCGGCGCGGAAGTCGGCATGCAGGATCCCTACCATTTCTCCAAGCAGTTCAAGCACATCGTGGGCATCAGCCCCAGCGCCTTCATGAAACAGGCCTCCGTGCCCAACGCCACCATCCGCGGCGTCGCGCCGAAGGCGAAGAAGAAATAATGCCGTTCCGGCAAATTCAGAATTCAGAATTCAGAATTATAGATACCGCCTCACTCTGAACGAACCCATTTCGCCCGCAGTTTGTTGAGTAAACGAGCCGCGGGTTTTTCTATGGCGTAAGTCACAAGGATCGCCAGCAGCAGGGAAAGCACGAAGGACACCAGCGTATACTGGTTCTGCCACGGCTGTTCCCCGGCCATGTTCGGCATATCGCTGACCGACGGCGGAAAGCGAAGTCGTTTCAGATGAACAATCACCGTCTGATGGATCAGGTAATAATTCATGCTGACACCGCCGAGGAATTTCGTGACCGGATTTCCCAGCAGTTTACGCAGCGGCAGCAGCGCGAAAGGCGCCGAGAGCAGTAAAGAGACAAAGCACAGGGCGAAGACCGGCCGGTAGATCATCTGTCGCATCTGGATCTGCGTGTTATCCATGGAGGAAGCCTGGAAGCGCAGCATCCGGAGGAGGGCAATGAATCCGACGATAAACACAAATGTTGCCAGCACCTGGTATCCGTACTTCCGCCAATCCGGTTTCCGCTGCGGTTCTGCCGTCTCCGGCTGCCCGTCCGTCCTCCCGGCGCGCTTTCCGTCCAGGCGTACATAAACCATTGCGGCCAGGATACCCACCGTATAAACATCCAGGAAGTTGATCAGCTGGTTTACGACCATGTTGTAATCCGTCAACGCCCAGATGCACCACGCCCGGAATCCGAAGCAGACCGCGCACAAAACACCCAGCATAAGCACCGGCTTTTTCATCACGCCGCGGGCGATCAGCGGGAACAAAGCATAGGCCTGCACCTCGATCGCCAGGGTCCAGCTGGCGGCCCCCAGCGGTGTCAGGAGATAGGTATCCGTAAAGAAGGGAAAAGTAAAGGTCAGGTGTGTTGCCACATCCTTGACCAGGAACTGCGGATTGTCATACAGCTTCCACGGGATCGCGATCGCCAGCAGCGTCACAAGGATAATGAAATAATATCCGGGCAGGATCCGCCTTGCCCTGCGGAAATAAAAATCCCTTGTGTCCGGTGCGGGAGTCCGGTCGAGCATCGCCTTCGCGTAGGGAAGAAACAGCAGGAAAGAACTGAGCAGGACCGTACCGTCCACCCATACATAGCCGGACCGCACCAGGTAATCCAGGCTGTAGGATCCGATCACCGGTCTCAGCCAGCTCTGCTGCCAGATATGAAACCAGCTGACGATAAAGATCATCAGGGTCCTCAGCCCGTCCAGTTCGGGGATCCGCTGTCTTCTCTCACTCATGGTTACTCGTCCTCAGTGACCAGGAAAGGGTCCGGAACCGGTGTTTCCGTCGGAGCGGCTTCCGGTTCGGGGGTGTTTTCTGCGGGTACAGGCGTTTCAGCCGGCACCTCCGGCTCCGCTGCCGGTGTGGGATACGGATCAATACCGGCGCCTTCGCAGGCCTGCAGGTACAGCTGTTCTATATCCCGGTACTGCCGGCGCAGGCCTTCCCGGTCCATGCTTCCCAGCAGTTCCGCCGCCGTAGCCCAGTCCTCCTGGTAAATCGCGTTTTTCGCTTTCTCATAGGAGGCTTCCGCCCGCAGGGCGGCTGTTTTTTTATAGTCATCCGGAACACCACTCAGCAGTTCCAGCGTCCGGGTAAATTCCCGTACAGCAACCGCTTCCTCCGCCAGCGTGTACCGGCATTCCTGGTCTTTGGTATTGCTGTCCAGGTAATCCGGAATAGACGCGTACAGGCTCTGGGCGCTCTTGATATCCCCGGCGGCATACTTTTCCTCCGCCTGGGCATAGGTCAGCGATTTGCACCGTGTCGGCGCGTCTCCCCAGTTGCCTGCCAGCAGGAATTCCCGGCTTGCGCCTTCAGGATCCCCGTCTTCCAGCAAATCTTCCGCCTTGTGATAATGGCACTCCAGCGTCAGTTCCCGGCTGTCCTGGTAATCCGGGATGCCGCTGAGCTTATCGATCGCGCCGTCCCAGTTTTTCTGCGCCATCAGTTCCTTCGCGGGTTCATAGAGACACGCGGACGCTTCTTCCCTTGCGCCAGGGTAACTGCCCAGGGACAGGAAGATCGTCCGGGCATCATCGTAGCTGCCATCCGCTTTCAGCTTGGCTGCCCGGGCCATGTTGGCTTTCTGATCCAGCTCCGTCCGTCCGTCATAGTCCTCCGGCAGCGAGGCCAGCGCATCCAGCGTTCCCTGCCAGTCTCCCTGTTCCATCAGCATCCTGGCCCGGATCAGATCCGTCTCATTGGCCTTGTCCACCGCTTCCGGCTTGTCCACTGCCCGCAGCATCGCGGAAGCCTCTGCCAGCGCCTCAGCGGTTGTGCCTTCCTCCGCCGCCTTCAGGGCAATCCGCCAGTCACACTCCGAGATCATTTCATCCGCTCCGCCGTAGGTTCCCAGCATGCTGAAGATCGCTTTCGCTTCGGCCGGTTTGCCCTCTTCCAGCGCGTTGCGTCCGGCGCACAGCCGGAGCCAGGGCGAAGCAAAGAAAAGCACTCCGGCAGTCAGGGCCGCTGCCGCGATCACCGCGATACCGGTCCGGATACGGCTTCCGCGGCGGTCCTTCTTCTGCCGGTATTCCTCTTCGCGGATCCGCTGCAGGCGGATCGTATCCTCCCGCATACTCCGGCTGTTCAGGTCCAGCTGCCGTTCCTTCATGCTGATCTGCGCTTCCACGGCTTCCGGGCTGAAGCGGGTGAAAATGGTTTTCCGGTCCCGGCCGCAGCGGACGCAGTATTCTGTTTCATCCGTATTGGGCCGGCCGCAGACGCAAACCCACAGGCCGTCCTGCTGGCTCGGGTAGCCTACCGCGGTCTCGCCGGCCGCGTACTTCAGGTTTGTCAGCGCCGGGCTCACCGGAAGATTGTTCGGTACATACTCAACCGCGGCAGCCGGATCCCTCCGCCAGGTTTCATTGTCCGCGTACCAGACCTTCTCAATCGAGGCTGTAATGGATTTCAGCCCCTCAGCCGGCGCGCACGGAACCGTCAGCAGGAAAGTGGAATGAGGCCGCCCGTTCAGTGCCCTTCCGCGAAAAGCCAGACGCTCTGTCTCGCCGCCGTCTTCATCTAGAAGGTGCAGCAAAACCTCGACCGAGGTGATCACCCGGTCGCTGAGGTTGAACAGGGTCAGGGTAGCCGCGGGAACTTCCTCCGTTGGCATCGCCGTACGGAAGATTTCGGCCGGACAGGTTAAATCAATGTAGTTCATAATTCACAATTCATAATTCATAATGATTTATACAGTGTGGATGATGATCTCCGTAAGGATGTTGTATTCGTATTTCAGCAGCAGCTCCACCTGGAGGCCGTCCGCGGTTTCCGTCACATAGCGCAGGTTCATCTCGGAGGGGTCATAGCTGGCGATTCCATAGGGAGCCGTTCCTTCCGTTCCGTAAAGCAGCTCCGTCATGTCCTCCGCCATCTCGTTTTCCCCGTTGCGGAACCGGTTGAAGTCCTCATTGAACTGATCGCCGATCCGCACGCGCCGCGGTCCTTCCATTTCCTCATCCAGGATGGAGAAACTCAGGATAGTCGCGTTTTCCCCGTTGGCGTCGCAGAGGAAAACCGCTTCATATCCGTCCCCGTCACACCGCAGCAGCCACGTGCCGTCCTCATTGTCCAGAAGTTCCGTTTCCGGTGACCCGGGCAGCGTATCCGGCTGCAGCGCGGTATAGGAGAAAGCGTCAAAAACCAGGTCATTCTCATCAAAGGGCGTCAGGGCTTCGCCGATCAGGCTGCTCTTTACCGCGCTGTAATCCTTTTTGTCCGCAAGGCTGATCAGTTCATCATACATTTCCTGCATGGAAGCGGCGTCCATCAGGTCCCGGGCAATGTTCAGCCCTTCCACCCGGATGGAATTCACCAGTCCGTTCTGCATGGAATAAGTCACAGCCACGCAGCGGAACTGATCCCACACCGGCTGCACCTCACCGTATTCCACAGCAGTGATCCGCTGTCCGTCCCGCAGGATCCGGCCGTAAAGGAATCCGCCTTCCGCGCCTTCCCGCAGGTAAAGAACCGCTTCCTCCCGGGTGCCGGAGAGATCGTAATTGTCCTGCGGATAAGCCGCCAGCAGATCCTCCACCCGGGTATCCATTCCTGTTCCGCGGAAAATCGGTCCTTCCAGGCTTTCAAACACCAGCGCGTTGACTGGAGTATCCGCAGTCAGTTCCGTGCTGTCGGCATAAATCCTCGCGTTCTCATACCAGAAGCAGGTACCGTCCTCATCCTGGGCGCTTTCTTCAGCAGGATCGTTCAGCGGGGCGGCGGTCAGCGCCTCCGCCAGGACATGGTCCAGCAGCGCACCCAGTTCAGCTGCTGTCACCGGTTCCGCTGCTTCCTCCGCCGCGGCGGAAAACACAAAACCAATCGCCAGCGCTGCCAGCAGACACAGGATTCTCTTCATCATAACGGGTTTCACTCCTCCCGATGGGGATGTTTGTTTCAGCTCAAAAATGAACATACTGCCTGAATTATAGCACAGGCCCATCATCATGACAACTAAAGCGCCTGTGCCACAAGATATAGGGGAATTGCCAAAGCAGCTTTGGCCCTGCTACAATAGGGAAAACGCAGCTGAACAAAACAGATATGAAGCAGGAGGGATTTCTCTATGAAGAACCGGATTCTTTGTTTCCTGACAGTCATGATCCTGACCCTGCTTTTTTGTGTTCCTGCCGGCGCGGGCTGTAAAAACGAGGATGAACACAAAAGTTCCTGGGTACTTACAACCATTGAAGAACCACAGCCCGGTATACCCGGCTACGGAATCCTGTCCTGCCCGATCTGTAACGAGGTGATCAACGATCACTTTGATCTGCCGGCACTGCTTGACCCTTTCAACAACGATCCTCTGGATCCCAACAACAACATTCCGGCAAACCCGGATGACCCTGTCACTCCGGACACTCCGGATACCCCCGCGCAGCCGGATAACCCGGACGGACCGGCCGTTCCGGAACAGCCGCTGACACCGGATACGCCCCATACCCCTGACAGCCCCGATACTCCGGCCGGTTCCGAAACACCCGAAGACCCCGAAACGCCGGTCATTCTTCCCGGAAAAGATGACAACGACCAGCCGGGAGAAGATCCCCAGTCCGAAGTACCGGTGGTCCTCCCGGAACAACCCGTTCAGCCGGAAACACCCGCGGAGCCTGAACAGCCCGTGCAGCCGGCACAGCCGGTCCAGCCCGAAACACCCGCAGAGCCGGAAGCGCCTGTTCTTCCCGCGGTCCAGGAACCTTCCGATGTCCCGGCCGCTCCCGAAGAAGAGCTTCCCGCTGTTCCCGTTCCGGAACCGGATGAACCGGTTCCCGGCGATGAAGCTTCCAGCGGCGGAACCGGTTCTGCCGGAAGCTTCCGGCGGCCCCGTTTCTCCAAAGATTATCCGTACCGCCGGATCAAAATGAAGCCGGAAGAGAACATCCGCGCGGAAGCCGCCGGCACCCTGATCTGGCCCGTCGCCGCTTCCCCTTTCCAGAAGATACTGAATCACTGATCGTTCCCGATATTCAATTCAACTTCCATAACAGGATATTTTCCGTATCCCTTTTCATGCCCATACAGCTTGTTTCCCTTGCCCCGCAACGCTGTTTGTGCTATACTGCTTTCAATATTTTTTACAGGATCAGGTGAAAGAGCATGGACCGCATTTATGACCCGAAAGCCATTGAACCGAAATGGCAGAAATACTGGGAGGAGCATAAGACCTTCAAAACGGACGTATGGGACTTCTCAAAGCCCAAGTTCTACGCCCTGGACATGTTCCCCTATCCCAGCGGTGTAGGCCTGCATGCCGGCCATCCGGAAGGCTATACCGCCACGGATATCGTCAGCCGCATGAAGCGGATGCAGGGCTATAACGTCCTCCATCCCATGGGATACGACAGCTTCGGCCTGCCGGCGGAACAGTATGCGGTCACCACCGGACATCATCCGGAAGGCTTCACGCAGGAAAACATCAAGACCTTCAGCCACCAACTGAAGGAGCTTGGTTTTGACTATGACTGGGACAAGATGATCGCCACCAGCGATCCGGAGTTCTACAAGTGGACCCAGTGGATCTTCAAACAGCTCTACCTGGACGGTTACGCCCAGTATATCGATATGCCCGTGAACTGGTGCGAAGAACTGGGCACCGTGCTGTCCAACGATGAAGTCATCGATGGCAAGAGCGAACGCGGCGGTTATCCCGTGGTCCGCAAGAACATGAAGCAGTGGGTCATCGACCAGCCCGCCTTCGCGGAAAAGCTGCTGGAAGGCCTGGAAGAGATCGACTGGCCGGAAAGCACAAAGGACATGCAGCGCCACTGGATCGGCAAGAGCACCGGCGTTGAAGTCAAGTTCCAGATCGTCGGCGGCGGTGAGTTCAGCATCTTCACCACCTGTATCGAGACCATCTACGGTATCACCTTCATGGTGCTGGCGCCCGACGGACAGCTGGTTCAGGATCTGATGCCCCGCATCAAAAACCAGGAAGAAGTCAAAGCCTATATTGAGGAAACCCGCAAAAAGAACGACATGGACCGGACCGAGCTGAACAAGGGCAAGACCGGCTGCCGCCTGGAGGGTGTCAAGTGCATCAACCCGGTCAACGGCAAGGAAGCCGAACTGTTCATCGGTGACTTCGTACTGGCCAGCTACGGCACAGGAGCGGTCATGGCCGTTCCCAGCCACGATCAGCGTGACTTTGAATACGCCGTGGCCCATAACATCCCCATGATCCAGGTCATCGACGGAGCCGATGTGAGCGAGCACGCCTTTGAAAAGCAGGATTACCTGGGCAAGGGCTGCAAGCTGATCAACAGCGAGGAGTTCACCGGCCTGACCGTGGAAGACGCCAAGGAAGCCATCACCGCGAAACTGGAAAAGATGGGCGTGGCCAAGCGCACTGTCAACTACCACTTCCGTGAATGGATCTTCGCCCGCCAGCGCTACTGGGGCGAACCCGTACCGGTGGTGCACACCGAAGACGGAAAGATCTACCCCCTGCCGGATGATGAGCTGCCGCTCATCCTGCCCGAGCTGGAAGACTATAAGGGAAAGAACGGCAAAGCGCCCCTGGAAAACGCCGAAGAGTGGAAACACTATGACAAAAACGGCGTGAAGGGCCTGCGGGAAACCAGTACCATGCCCGGCTCAGCCGGCAGCAGCTGGTACTATATGCGCTATATCGATCCGCACAACGATAAGGAGTTCGCGGACTACAAACTGCTGGAGCACTGGCTGCCGGTCGACCTGTATATCGGCGGACCGGAACACGCGGTGGGTCACCTGATGTACAGCCGGATCTGGAACCGCTACCTGTATGACAAGGGCCTGAGCCCGGTCAAGGAGCCCTTCAAAAAGCTGGTCCACCAGGGGATGATCCTGGGCGAGAACGGCATCAAGATGGGAAAACGCTTCCCCAAGTATGTGGTCAACCCCAGCGACATCGTGGAAAAATACGGTGCGGACACCCTGCGGCTTTATGAAATGTTCATGGGCCCGCTTGAAGTTTCCAAGCCCTGGAGCCCCCAGGGTGTGGAAGGCGCCCGGAAGTTCCTGAACCGCGTCTGGACCTTCTTCACCAATGAGGACAACCTCACCGCCGAAAGCGACGGAACACTGGACCGGGTCTTCCACCAGACCGTGAAAAAGGTCAGCGGAGACTTCGAAACACTGGGCTTCAACACCGCCATCAGCCAGATGATGATCTTCGTGAATGCCTGCTACAAGAACGGTACCTGCCCGAAAGCCTACGCGGAAGCCTTTGTGAAGATGCTCAGCTGCATCTGCCCCCACATCGGCGAGGAAATGTGGAGCCTGCTGGGCCATGAAGACACCATCGCCTATGAACCCTGGCCCGCCTGGGACGAGGAGAAGATCAAGGAAGACACGATCCAGATTCCCGTACAGGTTAACGGCAAGGTCCGCGCCACCGTGGAGATCGGTGTGAATGAAGAACAGGACAGCGTGCTGGAGAAAGCCCACGCCATGAAGAACGTCCAGTCCTTCATCGATGGCAAGACCATCGTCAAGGAGATCTACGTCAAGGGTCGAATCGTAAATATCGTAGTGAAATGATAACAGGGAGCGCAAAGCGCTCCCTGTTTCATTTCACAATGCAGAATTCAGAATTCAGAATGCAGAATTATATATTGTGATATTCCAATGGCCTGTCCTGATTCTTTTTCAGCATCTCTGTCTTCGCTCGCTTTCATTTCTGTTAAAAAAATGAACGCAAAACGCTATATTTTCTTTAATATTTTATTGACATTGTAACATTTCCGTAATAGAATGATTCTGTATCTTTGGATACCTTATGTTTGTGTGCCGAAGACTGATGATTTTACAGAGGTGAACCATTCATGACCATGTATCGCCGCCGCCTGCTTTGTTTTGCTCTGGCGCTGAGCATGCTGATCACGCTGATCCCTGCCGCAACCGGCAGCCGGATTTCTGCCTATGCCGAAAACGTTCGTATGGGCATCACACTGGACAAGGTCAACCTGCGCTACGGCGCCGGAACCGACCAGAAGATCGCTTTTGAACTGCCGGCTAATCACGTCTGTGAGATCCTGGGAGACAAAACGGCACAGAAGATTCATTGGTTCAAAGTCAGGACTACCGATCCGTCCCGTAAAAACAGCAATACCTATACCGGTTATATCCATGGCGATTTCATGCGTGAGCTGACCGCCGCGGAGATCACCCAGTATAACGCGGGCAACAGCGTTTCCACGCCTACGCCCATTCCCGCCTCCAACGGCGGAGCTCCTACACCGACACCTACCCCCGTACCTGCCGGCAGGAGCCAGGACCTGCCCGCGATCGCCGGATCCATCGGTTCGGTTACCGCAGGCGGTACCAACTTCCGGGAAGGACCCGGCACCGGATACCACAGCATCGAACGCCTGGACCGCAATACCCAGGTGGAACTGCTGACCATCCCGTCCATCCGCGGTGTGGGATCCGGCACCTTCTATAAAGTTAAATACAACGGCACCGTCGGCTATATCATGAGTGATTTTATCTCCATTATCAGCGGCGGCCCTGCCAGCGGAAGCTCCGAAGTCGTCACCGCCACACCAGCGCCGGCTTCCAGCGCGGCTACTCCGGTTCCCGCGTCCAGCGCGTCTTCCGCCGCCAACTTTACCTATACCCATGTCAAACTGACCCTGTCGAGCTGCCACCTGCGGGTCGCCCCCGGCGGAGATTATGACGACAAGAATGACTGGCTGGGAAAGGGCTCTGTTCTGCCCCTCGCCGGAGTCCCTGTAAAGCAGGGCGGTTATACCTGGTATCCCGTTTCCAAGGACGGGAAAACCTTCTACGTCCGGAACGACTGCGTATCTCCGTTCACTGACACGAATGCGGCGCCGGCCGCCCCGACTCCCACGCCTGCTCCCGCTGCCGCGACAGATACCCCTGCTCCGGCGCCCGCTACCCCGGCTGTCTACAGCAACGTACAGCTTAAGCTGACCAGCTGCCACCTGCGGGTCGCCCCCGGCGGGGACTACGATGACAAGAACGACTGGCTGGGAAAGGGCAGTATCCTGCCCCTCGCCGGAAATCCTGTAAACCAGGGGAATTATACCTGGTATCCTGTATCGAAGGACGGAAAGACCTACTATGTCCGGAACGACTGCGTACAGCTGACCGGAGGCGATAACCCCGCTGTACCGACTGCCACGCCTGAACCCACCGCCACGATTAATCCCAACGGCATCGGCTGGGTACAGACCATCAAGGGCGGTGTAAACTTCCGTGCCACCATCAACGGCACTGTTATCAAGCAGATCAAGAAAAACGTGACCCTGCCTTACCTGCTGGAGCCCGTCCAGAAGAACGGCTATACCTGGTATTTTGTCCAGGACGGCGCAAACCGCGGCTACCTGCGCGGTGATATGGTCAAGGTGATCAACGCCCCGGTCAACACACCGACACCTACCCCTGCTGCCGGAACAGAGACCCCGACACCGACCGTGGCTCCCGCGGAAGAACAGCCCACCGGTTACCTGAAGACCAACTCCGGCGGGGTTAACCTGCGGAAAAAGGCCGGTTATACCGATACCATCGGCCGTGTGGACAAGAATGTGGTTCTTCCTTACTTCGGAGAACCGACAAAAGTCAAGGGCGTCCTCTGGTACCGTGTCAAGCATCCGACCCTGGGTTACGGATACCTGCACGGAACCTATGTGAACATGTGCAATGCCGACGGCACCGCCATCGCGACACCGACTCCCGCGCCCGGAACCACTCCGGCTCCCATCAACACCAACAGTCAGACGGAAGCCACCTATACCACGCTGAAGACCGGCTCCACCGGCGACGCTGTCCGGAACCTGGTGACCGAGCTGAAGAACCAGGGTTATTTCTCCGGAAGCGTAACCAACAAATACACCACGGCTGTTGCCAGCGCCGTAAAGGCTTTCCAGAAGGCCAAAGGCCTGACCGCGGACGGTATAGCCGGCGCCGCGACCCAGCATAAGCTGTTCAACACCGTTCCTGTCGGTGCTGCCGATACAAGCAACCTGAGCATGACCCTGTACCCGGCCGAAAAGATCGACTGGTACACCGGCGGTATCAATGAACTGTGGGCCAAGGGCAGCAACTACAAGGTATATGACGTGAAGACCGGCATCGTCTGGTGGGCACACCGCTGGTCCGGCGGCAACCACGCCGACGTGGAACCGCTGACCGCAGCCGATACCGCACGCCTGTGCAAGTGCTACGGCGTCAGTACCGCCCAGGAGATCGAAAGCAAGAACCTGTACCAGCGCCGTCCGCTGCTGGTCACCATCGGATCCCGTACCTTCGCCTGCTCCCTGTTCGGTATTCCCCACGGTTATCCCGAAGGTGATACCATTCCCAACAATGACATGAGGGGTCAGGTCTGTATCCACTTTACCAACAGTAAGACCCACAACAGCAACAAGGTGGACAGCGGTCACGAAGCGGCTATCCAGTACGCGTATGAGCACGCACCCAACGGACACAAGTAAAAACTGAATGGAATTCAGTTTTTACAATGCAGAATGCAGAATTCAGAATGCAGAATTATGAATACTTTTTACAGAAGGCGGAGCGAATGCTCTGCCTTTTGTGTTATGCTGAAATGGTGGGAAACCATATTCAATTATGAATTATGAGTTGATTTTGGAGATTTGGCGATGGAAAACTGAATGGAATTCAGTTTTTACAATGCAGCGATCGCTGTTACCAAAAGGCTAAAAAGCCTTTTGACAGCTGTAGCATGGCAACTGTATACCGCAATCTCAAAGGTCGTAACTCCACACCGTGGAGATTACTCCCTTTCGATTGACCTCGTATTATTGAATAGTAGTTTATCAACTCTTCTCCAAGAGCTTGTGCTACACTGCTGGGGATGCTGTGGATTGGTGCGATTGACCTACCGCTAGACGGTTGTGGTGAGGCTCCAACCACAGCCCCCTTGTTTGTTCGTTAATCAGTTAGATACCGCTCGACGGTTTATGTGGAACGAGGTTACGAGTGCAAGAGGTACTGTGGACCCAGCAGCATCAATTAACCAAAGGAGGAATGACCATGGTATACCTTGGAATTGATGTCGCCAAAGACAAGCACGACTGCTACATCGTAAACTCGGATGGAGAAATCCTGGCGAATGTTTTCACCATCCCGAATGACCAGGCCGGCTTCAACCTGCTTCTCCAAAGACTCAAGTCTGTAGCACCGGATCTGAGCAAAGTAAAAGTAGGGCTTGAGGCTACTGGTCATTACAGCTACAACATCCTCGGATTTCTTCTTGACAACGGTCTCCACACCTATGTCATAAATCCGTTGCACGTCAATCTGTTTCGTAAGGCAGCCAACATCCGCAAAACGAAAACTGATCCGATTGATGCGCGTACCATTGCAGAGATGATAATGTCCAATGTAGTCCTCACGTCCTACACGGCCAAATCATACCACAATGAAGAACTGAAGTCACTGACAAGATACAGATTCGACAAGGTTCAGGAACGAGCTAAGTTAAAAACGTCTGTTGCCCGACTCGTCAGCATCCTGTTCCCGGAATTGGATAGGCTTGTACCAACACTCCATGTGCATACAGTTTATGCATTATTAGCCGAATTCCCGGGAGCAAGCCAACTTGCATCCTGTCATCTTACTCGGTTAACTCACCTGGTTTCTGAATCCTCCAAAGGTCGTTACAAACGAGACAAAGCCATTCAGATCCGAGAAGCTGCTAGAAACTCCATTGGATCGGTAATGTCTGCCAAGTCTATGGAGTTAAAACATACCATTCACCTGATTGAAGTCCTCACTGAGGAAATCAATGAAATCGAAAGTTCAATCAAGCGAATCATGGATGCAGATCCTTCTCCAATCCTCACAATTCCCGGAATAAGCTACCGGATGGGAGCCATGATCCTGGCAGAAATCGGTGACTTTTCTCGTTTCAGTTCACCTGACCAGATCCTGGCTTATGCCGGCCTTTCTCCATCCACATACCAGTCAGGCAAACTGGATAACGCTTATCCTCACATGGAAAAACGGCTCTCACTATCTACGCTTTGCCTTGTTCAATGCCACTCGGTTCGTTTGCAACTGGGATCCGACTTTCGCGGCATACCTGGCAAAGAAGCGAGCTGAGGGAAAGCATTACTACGTCGCCATTTCTCATGCGGCAAAGAAACTTGTCAGATTGATTTTCGCGCTAGTCAGGTCCGGCCAGGCATATTCTCCGGCAACCTGATGCTATACCCTTCGGAGCCTGAGCTCTTTGTTCGCTGACGCTCAAGCAGCCGGCGTAGCGAACTTTTGACAAATCGAAGCATTCAAGTGCTACACTCCCTTTTTGCGAGGGCGGCTGTGGCTTTGTTTGCTATACCCTCCATCGCCCTCGCTCGGCCAATTTCAGCACTTGAATGCTGTTTGTCAAAAGCGGCGGTGGATAACGAAATTTTCTTCGATTTCCTCCTTTCAGGGGCTTGACTTTTAATAGTTAGTCTCAGCTCTTTCGATATTTCTGCCACTGGCAGTCGAAAGAGCTTCGCCCAAATCAAAGATTTGGACAGTTGCTCAACAATATGAATACTTTTTACAGAAGGTGGAGCGAATGCTCTGCCTTTTGTGTTATACTGAAATGGAGGAAAACCATATTCAATTATGAATTGTGAATTATGAATTAATCGGAGAGTCGATGATGGCAAAAGTCAAAAGCACCTACGCATGCACCGCCTGCGGCTATGAAAGCCCCCGGTGGGTCGGACGCTGTCCGGGCTGCGGCGCGTGGAATACTTTGGAAGAAAGCCTGCAGGCTGTCCCGGAGAAAGCCTCCGGCAAGATTGCCGCGAACCAGCGGCCGGGTACCGGTGCGAAACCTCTTGCCCTGAAAGATATTCCGGAAGATATCACCGTGCGAACCGGCACCGGGATCAGCGAGCTGGACCGGGTTCTGGGCGGCGGTATCGTAGAGGGCGGCCTGATCCTGATCGGCGGCGATCCGGGTATCGGTAAGAGCACGCTGCTGCTCCAGGTCTGCGATCATCTGGCCAAAAGCGGAAAGCGTACGCTGTATATCAGCGGCGAAGAATCCGCCCGGCAGATCAAGCTGCGCGCGAAACGGCTTGGGATCGAAAGCGATATCTACGTCCTGGCGGAGAACGCCCTGGACGCCATTGAGGAAAAGATCCGGGAGCTCCAGCCGGACACCGCTGTGATCGACAGTATCCAGACCATGTATCGTCCGGAAATGGCCAGTGCTCCCGGAAGCGTCAGCCAGATACGGGAAGGCACAAGCCTGATCATGCGCCTGTGCAAGGAAACCGGGACCAGCGTCTTCCTGGTGGGACATGTGACCAAGGACGGCGCCATTGCCGGCCCGCGGATGCTGGAGCATATGGTGGACGTGGTTCTGTACTTTGAGGGAGACCGGCAGCAGGATTACCGCCTGCTGCGGGCTGTGAAAAACCGTTTCGGTTCCGTAAATGAACTCGGTGTGTTCCGGATGACCGGACAGGGTATGCAGGTAGTGGAAAACCCCAGTGAGGAACTGCTGAGCCACCGGGCCAAGGGAGCCAGCGGAAGCACCGTTTTCTGCGGAATTGAAGGCAGCCGTCCGCTGCTGTGCGACGTCCAGTCGCTTACCAGTCCCACTTTCTACGGAACGCCCCGCCGGGCCGTAAACGGTGCGGACAGCGGACGGGTCGCAATGCTGCTGGCCGTCCTTGAAAAACGTGCCAACCAGCGGACCTATAACCAGGATGTATATATCAACGTTGCCGGCGGACTGGAGCTCAGCGAGCCTGCCGCGGACCTTGCCCTGTGCGTGGCGGTGGCTTCCAGTCTGAAAGAAAAACCTGTCGGCCCCGACATCGCCGTGATGGGCGAAGTCGGCCTGGCGGGTGAAGTACGCACCGTGCCCCAGTGTGAGCGGCGCATTTCCGAATGTGCCCGCCTGGGTTTCACCACCATCATCATTCCCCGGTCCAACGCCCAGCGGATCAAAGCGCCGGAAGGTGTACGGGTGATCGGTGTGGATACCGTCGCACAGGCGTTAAGCGTAGTGTTCTGAAATCCTTCAGAACACTACGCAATGAACAATTAACAATGAATAATGAACAATTGATTTGTTCATCCCGGTGTGGAGGGATCTGAAAAAACTGCTTTCATATACCGGATAATTATCGATAGCGAGGTATGCAATCTTGAGATCAAAAGCAATGGAAAAACTGTTACGCTTCCTGCTGGTGCTGCTGGGAATCGGCGTAGGCCTGGCCGCTGCCCAGCTGGGCCTGGCCCTGTACCGGCTCAGCCATCAGAACGCGGATATCCCCACCTGGGTACCCGTTGCTGCTTATTCCGCTATGGCGGTAGTGGGCGGCCTGCTCCTGCTCCTGCTGAGCCGCCGCATCATCCGGCGCGTGAGCAGCTTTTCCCTGGAGATGCAGAAGGAATTTGACAAAATGCCGGCCAACCAGCTGATCGGCGCGGTTGTCGGCCTGATCCTGGGGCTCATCGTCGCGGCCCTGCTGCGGCAGATGGTCTCCTTCCTCGGTGACGGCGTCGCAGGCGCAGCCCTGACCGCAATCCTGTACCTGACCCTCGGTGCTTTGGGATATAACATCGGAAAACGCCGGAGCCGTGAATTCATCACCATGATCACGCGGCTGTCCGGTGCCCGGGAAAAGAGCAAGATCCGGAAACACGGCTATGCTTCCCGGAAATATATCGACACCAGCGCGATCATCGACGGACGGATCCTGGAGATCGCGAAAACCGGTTTTATCGAAGGAGAGTTTGTGATTCCCCAGTTTGTGGTGGATGAGCTTCAGCACGTGGCCGATTCCTCCGATGATACCCGGCGTGAGCGGGGCAGGCGCGGACTGGAAATCCTGCGGGAAATGCGGGACAGCCTGAAACAGCTGGTGATCGATCCCGCCGACATTGAAGACATCCAGGATGTGGACGTCAAGCTGCTTCGGCAGGCCCGGGACTGCGGCGGTACCGTGATTACAGTGGATTATAACCTGCAGAAGGCCGCTGCTGTCAGCGGTGTGAAAAGCCTGAACGTGAACGAACTGGCGGAAGCCTTCCGCCCGGCAGTGGTCCAGGGCATGGAAATGCGGGTCCGCCTGACCAGGGAAGGCAAGGAAGCCGGCCAGGGCGTCGCGTACCTGGATGACGGTACCATGATCGTTGTGGAAAACGCGAAATCCCTTGTCGGTGAAGAGTCTGACATCCTGGTCACCAGCGTCCTGCAGACCTCAGCCGGCCGCATGATCTTTGCCCGCCTGAAAAACTAATTCATAATTCACAATTCATAATTCATAATGATTTTGTTTCACCCACACATAAGGCAGCGATTCGATATGAAACGCTGCTTTTATTATTCGCGCAGTATCCATAATTATGAATTGTGAATTATGAATCATGAATTGCAATAAAATAAGGCCTTTCGGCCTTATTTTATTGCAGTATGCTGTTTGTCACCTCGTCCTCGTACTGCCTGGTATAAAGTCTGTAGTACGCGCCTTTGGCGGCAAGCAGGTCCTGATGGGTGCCCTGCTCCACGATCTTGCCGTCCCGGACCACCAGGATCAGGTCGGCATTCTTTACAGTGGACAGCCGGTGGGCGATCACCAGGGATGTTCTCCCCTTGATTACCTCATCGATAGCGGACTGGATCTGCTGTTCAGTCAGGGTGTCCACGGAAGCGGTCGCCTCGTCCAGAACCAGGATGCGGGGATCCGCCAGGATAGCCCGGGCGAAGGAGATCAGCTGTTTCTCACCGGTGGAAAGCAGGTCACCGCCCTCACCAACGTCTGTATCGATACCCTTTTCCATTTTGGCTACCACCTTGTCGGCGGAGACCAGCTTCAGAGCCCGTTCGATGTCTTCTTCCGATGCGTTCGGGTTGCCGTACAGCAGGTTCTCCCGGATCGTTCCGGAGAACAGGTGCGGCGTCTGCAGTACATAGCCGATGGCGCTGTGGAGCCAGAGCTGGCTCCTTTCCCTGGCATCCCGTCCGTCGATCAGTACTTTGCCCTCCGTGGGCTCAAAGAAGCGGCAGACCAGGTTTACCAGGGTGCTTTTGCCGGCGCCGGTTTCACCTACAATGGCAATATTGCTTCCAAAGGGGATCTTCAGGCTGAAGTGCTCCAGCACGTTCTCGTCTCCGTCCGGATACCGGAAGGTGACGTCCTCAAACTCAATATCCCCGCGGATGGGTTCCCAGTTTTCCTTCTTCGGAGAGAAGGAATCACCGTATTTTTCAATCACTTCCGGCGTATCTGTCACGTCGGATTTTGTTCCGAGCAGCCTTGTGAGGCGCTCGATGTTCACCTGGGTGGTGATCACGTCCGAGATCGCGTCCACGATCCAGCGGACAGGCTCCATCATGCCCTGTGCATAAGACATGAACATGGAGAAAGTACCCACCTCCGAAGCGGCGATCACGCCGCCCTTCCACAGAACAATAGCCAGGGCCATGGAGGAAGCCAGGTGCATGGTCACGGCGAAAGCGCCGCGCAGGCGGGCCGCCCGTACCGAAGTGCTGCGGTATTCCTCCGTGTCTCCCACGAAGTCCTTTTCCATGCGTTCCTCAATCGTCAGGGTCTTGATCGTCTTCGCCCCGGTGATCGCCTCGTTAAAGTCTCCCGTGATCCTTGAATTCAGCTCCCGGATCTGCCGGTTGGCATGGATCAGTTTCTTCTGGAACAGGGAGTAAAGCACGAAGATCAGGGGCAGGATCACCAGTACCATAAGGGCCAGCCTGGCATTGATCACCAGCATGACCACCGCGGCACCGATCACGTAGCTCGTATGCCATACACTGTCCATAAAGGTCCAGGATACGAGGCCGCCAATACGGGAAGTGTCAGACATGACACGGGAATGGATCCACCCTACGCTGTTCTGGTTGAAATAGGAAAAGGACAGGGTCTGCAGGTGGCTGAAAGCCGCTGCCCGCAGGTCCCGGTTGACAGAGACCTCCGTTGTCATGGCGCCCCTGCAGGCAAAAAACGTCGCTACGCCGGCAAGGATGATTGCCGCCACATAGATCACAATGAAAAGCGGCAGGGTATCCAGCGTACCAAGGGCAATAAAGTGATCCAGGGCATAACGCTGGAAAAGGGGCAGGCCGATATCCATACCGGTGCCGATCAGGCCGCCGATCAGCATAACCAGCAGGGTTTTTCTGTATTTCTTCACATAGGGAAGGATCCGCGGAATGCCGAAAAACGGCAGGGACACCGCGTCCTTTTTGATGCTGTCTGTCATCTGCGTCATTCCGCAGTCACCTCCTTCAGATCAGCTGCAGATTCTTTTTCTTTTGTTTCCGGTTCAGCGGAGTATCCCTGTATCTCCATGATCCGGCGGTACAGGCCGTCCTGCCCGGACAGTTCTTCCGGAGTACCCAGCTGGCTGACCTTTCCGTGATCCAGGACCAGGACCTGGTCCGCCTTGGAAAGGGTCGTGATCCGGTGGGAGATCAGGATAATCGTTGCTGAACCAAAGCGCTTCTCCAGCGCCGTGCGGATCTTCGCGTCCGTCTCCGTATCCACGGCGGAAAGGGAGTCGTCAAAGATCATAATGGGCGTGGGCCGGGTCAGCATCCGGGCAATCGCCGCCCGCTGCTTCTGGCCGCCGGACAGGGTTACGCCCCGCTCACCCACAAAGGTGTCATATCCCTTGGTGAAAGACTGGATGGTTTCATCCAGGCACGCCGCCTGAACCGCCGCTTCCAGCTCCTTGTCCCCGAGATCACGGACAGCAATCCCCAGGTTGTCCCGCAGGGTACGGGAGAACAGATAGGGTTCCTGCAGAACGATGCCAATATTACCGCGCAGGTGTTCCAGCGCGATCTTTGAGATATCCGTGCCGCCGATGGTGATCTTTCCGCAGTCAGCGGGCAGGGGATACAGCCGGTCCAGCAGGTACATCAGCGTGCTCTTTCCGGAGCCGGTACCACCGAGGATTCCCAGCGTTGTTCCTGCCGGGATGGTAAAGTTCACGTCATGCAGCATTTCCTTGCTTCCTTCGTAAGCAAAGGTCACATGATCGAAGCAGATATCCCCGTCCATCGGCGGCGTCAGCGCGCCTTCCGGATCTTTCTCTTCCTCCGCGTCCATGATATAGCCGATACGGTCAATACCGACGCCGGCCTTGGACATCTCGCTCAGCATCCGGCCCAGCTGGCGTACCGGCCAGACCAGCATGCCATTATAGCTGATAAAGGCGATATACTCGCCGCTGGTCATGCTGCCCCGCAGGCAGAAAAGCACACCGAAAATCACAACCAGCATGATCTGGATGCCGGAAAGGATATCGGAAGAGGACCAGAAGAAGCTCATCAGCCGGCCCAGCTTCACCCACAGGGAGGTGTAATACTCATTATGCTTTTCAAACCGGTCCCGCTCATAGCGTTCCCGGCCGAAGGCCCGCACCACCCGCACGCCGGTCAGGTTTTCCTGGGCCATGGCGGAGAGCTTTCCCTCGTTTTCATCACATTCCTCAAATCCTTTGCGGAACTTCCGGTGGAAAAACAGGGAATACCAGATGATCACCGGCAGGGGAGCCATGGCGATCAGCGTCAGGGAGCTGTTCATGGAAAACATGAAGCTCATGCTCATGACCAGCAGGATTCCGATTCGGATGAGGTTTGTCATCTGCTCGGAAATGAAATTCCGGGTTGTTTCAATATCACTGGTACACCGCTGGATGATATCCCCGGTGTGGTTGCTCATATGCCACTGGAAGGGGAGCCGCTCAATGTGGCCAAAAAGGGTATCCCGCATGTTTTTGACCAGCCTCTCACTGGCTTTCACATCGGAAACGCGGAATAAATACCGGGCCACGGCGCAGATCCCCGCCACAACAAGCACAGCCAGCGCCATGATCCACATCCGGCCGCGCAGCGCTTCCGCGCCGCCCAGGGAAGTGATCATGTTCTGCACCACAGGGGCCAGGTTTTCCGTTGATGCTCCGCCTATGATATTGTCAATTGTGATACGGATTATCTGGGGAACGATCATCTCGCCCAGCGAAACCAGCGCTGAGCAGGTCATACAAAGAATGAATAAGGCTTTGCTGCCCTTTAAAAACCGCCAGATCAGTCTGCCCCGGCCCTTCCGGGGCTTAATATGATCCTTGGTCTGAATATTTTCCATATATATGTCTCCTTGCAGTCAGTTTATGGTTTTTCGTTTCCCTGACCCGAAGGATGGCATAAAAACTGCCCGCCGTCGGTTCTCCGACAGCGGGCATGATTTTCGCAACTTGTACTTTGCTTGTCGTTCCGGGTTCAACCAAAGGATTCTTTTCAGATCAGGCTTACGCCTGTATCAAGAGATCCCTCGACTGCGCTCGGGATGACACTGACGTGTCACTTCAGTTCAGCGAAGTACTTGATGGTGCGGACCATCTGGCTGGTGTAGCTGTTCTCATTGTCGTACCAGGACACGACCTGCACCTGATAGGTGTCTTCGTCGATCTGGTTGACCATGGTCTGGTTGGCATCGAACAGGGAGCCATAGGTCATGCCGATGATATCGGAGGAAACGAGTTTCTCGGTGGTGTAGCCGAAGGATTCGGAAGTCTGAGCCTTCATAGCGGCGTTGATAGCTTCCTTGGTCACATCCTTGCCCTTAACAACGGCCACCAGGATGGTGGTGGAACCGGTGGGCACGGGCACACGCTGGGCGGAGCCGATCAGCTTGCCGTTCAGTTCGGGGATAACCAGGCCGATAGCCTTGGCAGCACCGGTGCTGTTGGGCACGATGTTGGCGGCGCCGGCACGGGCACGCTGCACGTCACCCTTGCGCTGCGGGCCATCCAGGATCATCTGGTCGCCGGTGTAAGCGTGTACGGTGGTCATGATACCAGCCTGGATCGGGAAGGTATCGTTCAGAGCCTTGGTCATGGGAGCCAGGCAGTTGGTGGTGCAGCTGGCAGCGGAGATGACCGTGTCTTCGGGCTTCAGGGTCTTGTGGTTTACGTTGTAAACGATGGTGGGCAGGTCGTTACCGGCAGGAGCGGAGATAACAACCTTCTTGGCGCCCGCTTCGATATGAGCAGAAGCCTTTTCCTTGGAGGTGTAGAAACCGGTGCACTCGAGCACGACGTCTACGCCCAGTTCGCCCCAGGGGCACTCTTTAGCGTCCTTGATGGCATAGATGGTGATCTCTTTGCCGTCAACGATGATGGAGTTCTCGGTCGCTTCGACGGTGTGCTTGTTCTCACCGATCACGCCGCAGTAGCCCTTCTGAGCGGTGTCATACTTCAGCAGGTGAGCCAGCATCGCGGGGCTGGTCAGGTCGTTGATCGCAACGACATCATAACCAGGAGCGCCGAACATCTGACGGAACGCAAGACGGCCGATACGGCCAAAGCCATTAATCGCAACTTTAACTGCCATGGAAAAAACCCTCCTCTAAATAGTCGCTTTCGCATTTATAAGGTCCGCATGGTATTGTACCTGTTTTTCCCTTGTTTTGCAACAGTTTTTTGTTCTGCTCCGGGTTTTTCGGCTCCGGATCAGCCCTGTTTTTTCAATCTCTTCCGGCTTTTGTGCAAAATGGGCGCGAATCGTTGAAAAAAGCTCAAATTCCTTGACTTACAGGAATCAGAATGATATGCTGTAAACTACGGTAAGTCCGTATATAATTATGGATATTTTATGGAGGAGGTCTATACCCATGATGGAAAACATCCCCGTCATCAAGCTGGGACTCGTCGCCGTCAGCCGCGACTGTTTCCCCATCGCGCTGAGCGAAAAGCGCCGTGCCGCCATCGCTGAAAAGTGCGGCCAGAAGAAAC
The DNA here is from genome assembly GCF_018118585.1 of Aristaeella lactis. Taxonomy (NCBI): domain Bacteria; kingdom Bacillati; phylum Bacillota; class Clostridia; order Eubacteriales; family Aristaeellaceae; genus Aristaeella; species Aristaeella lactis. The sequence continues at coordinate 2,599,654 of NZ_CP069421.1, read as the reverse complement.
TGGATTTCGTTGAGATCAAAACCACCGTTGAGAATGAAAAAGACATGCTCAAGGCTGTGGAAGAGCTCAACGCCGCCGGCTGCAACGCCGCCTGTGTGTTCCTGGGCAACTTCGGCCCTGAAACCCCTGAAACCCTGATCGCCCGTTACTTCGACGGCCCCGTGATGTTCGTGGCTGCCGCTGAAGGCGACGGAGACATGATCAACGGCCGCGGCGACGCGTACTGCGGTATGCTGAACTGCTCCTATAACCTGGGTATGCGCCACCTGAAGGGCTATATCCCGGAATATCCCGTGGGCAACGCTGAAGAACTGGCCGACAAGATCGCCGAGTTCATCCCGATCGCCCGCGTTATCGTCGGACTGAAGAACCTGAAGATCATCACCTTCGGGCCCCGTCCCCAGGACTTCTTCGCCTGCAACGCCCCCATCAAGGGTCTGTATGAGCTGGGCATCGAAATCGAAGAAAACAGCGAGCTGGACCTGCTGGTCAGCTACAAGGAACATGCCGGCGACAAGCGCATTCCTGCTGTCTGCGAAGACATGAAGAAGGAAATGGGCGAGGGCAAGTACTACGACGATATGCTCGAGCGTATGGCCCAGTTTGAACTGACCCTGCTCGACTGGGCAGAAGCCCACAAGGGCGCCCGGAAGTATGTGGCCTTTGCCGACAAGTGCTGGCCCGCCTTCCCGTCCCAGTTTGGCTTCGAGCCCTGCTACGTTAACAGCCGCCTGGCCTCCCGCGGCATGCCCGTATCCTGCGAAGTGGATATCTACGGCTGCCTGAGCGAGTACATCGGCGCCTGCCTGACCGGTGATGCCGTGACCCTGCTGGACATCAACAACAGCGTTCCGGAGTACATCTACGACAAGGACATCAAGGGCAAGTTCGACTACACGCTGCATGACACCTTCATGGGCTTCCACTGCGGCAATACCCCCAGCTGCAAGATGTGCGCTGACCGCGCGATCAAGTATCAGCTGATCCAGCACCGCCTGCTCGAGCCCGAAGGAAGCGAACCGGACTTCACCCGCGGCACCCTGGAAGGCGACATCGCTGCCGGCCCCATCACCTTCTACCGCCTGCAGTGCGACAGCGAAGGCGATGTTCGTGCCTACCTGGCTGAAGGCGAAGTGCTGCCCGTAGCCACCCAGTCCTTCGGCGGCATCGGTATCTTTGCCATCAAGGAAATGGGCCGCTTCTACCGCCACGTGCTGGTTCAGAAGCGCTATCCGCATCACGGCGCTGTTGCGTTCGCTCACTGCGGCAAGCTCCTGTTCGAAGTGTTCAAGTACCTGGGAGTCAAGGATATCGCCTGGAACCAGCCCAAGAACCTGCCTTATCCCACTGAAAATCCCTGGGCTTAATCCACAAACAAAAAGACCGCTTCGGCGGTCCTTTTTCGTTTTGGAAAATGCACAATGCATAATGCATAATGCACAATGAAAGATACTTTTTCCTGGCGGACAGATCCAAAGGATGATACTGACTCATGTATGTATTCAAATATTACAGCGGTGGGAATGGATCATTCTGAATTCTGAATTCTTAATTCTGAATTAAACCTCCGGTGGGGATTGATTATCAAATCATGGAATTTTCTTGCAAAAATCAGTCGCTCCTGTGGATAATATGTGGCAAAAATTTGACAAAAGTGGGAAACAGTGTTACACTTCTGTTCAATGAAACGGTTCGCTGCCTCTCCCTTCAGGCGGCTTTGAGATAGATGATTTGTCTTGTACACCCTTTGGCCGGAAAGACAAAGGATGCTATTTACGATGCCGTGGAGGTGCGCATCTGCGTGGAGCAAGATCTCTTAATTACTCATTATTACCACAGTGGTTTTTCAGTCGCGAGCGAGCGTACGCTGGTTGTTTTTGACTACTGGCGGGGTGAAAAAGCGGAACTTCCTCCGGACAAACAGCTGACCATTGAAAAACTCAAAGCATTTGAAAATGTATTTGTTTTCATCAGCCATGAGCATATAGACCACCTGGACCCGATCGTCTTCACCTGGGGTGAAGCCGGGAATGTTTCCTATATCGTTTCCTCGGATATGCCGGTAGGCACCCGGGGTAAACGAATGGCACCGGGAGATACCCTGAAGCTTTCAGACGAACTGACAGTCACCGCGTTTGATTCCACAGACCTGGGTGTCAGCTTCCTGGCTGATTTCTGCGGTATCCGTATTTTCCACGCCGGGGACCTGAACTTCTGGCACTGGCGGGAAGAATCCACCATGCAGGAAATTGAGGAAGCGGATGCTGAATTCCGCAAAGCAGTCCTCCCGCTGTCCAAAGAACAGATTGACGTTGCCTTCTTCCCGGTGGATCCCCGGCAGGGTGCCATGTTTGAAGCCGGTGCCAATTATTTCATCCTTAGTGTCAAACCCCGCATCCTGATTCCGATGCATTATTTCCACCGTGCCGATACAGCTGTGGATTACGCGCGTACAGCAAGCTGCCGCACCACGGAAGTCATTGCCATGCCCGGATACGGAGACAGGATCCGGATCCAGTCGGACGAAGACCACTACCTGAATGTCTCCTTCCCGTCAGACGGCGAAGAACAGCCTGAAGAGGAAGACATCAGCCTGTATGGCAGCGACGCGGACCTGCCTGCGGGCGATGAGGATACCCTGCTTTCCGAAGACGACCCGTTCCTTGAAAGCGACCTCCCGGTATCCTACCTGGCGGAAGAGGAAGACCAGAACCCTGAATCCGGTGATTCATGACGGTTTCAGACATTATCCACAAGTTATCCACAGTTTTGCACAAGCGTTTCAGAATTATAAACGATCCACGGAAGCGTTGATTTTCCTCACTTCCGTGGATCGTCTTTTTATAACTGCTTATATTGTAAGGCTTCACAGGTTGTGGATAACCTGTGAGTTTTTTTAAGGGGAATTACAGGGGAAAAACCCTCCGGATTATGCTTTTGAAAGCATGTACGCCTTATCCACAGACAGTGCATAAAGCCAGCTTTCCAGAACCGGTCTGCCTGTCAGTTGTTTCAGCGCCAGGGCATACCATTCCAGCTGAGGGCGGTATTCCTCCATAAACGCTTTTTCATCCCGGATCCTGTCCGTTTTATAGTCCAGCAGGATCCATCCTTCTCCCTCCCGGAAGGCACAGTCGATCATGCCCTGCACGATCATGCCGCGGTCCTGAACATACAGGTTAAAATCCCATTCCCTGTGTATTTCCGGACTGGCCAGCATCCGCTGCCCTATATCGGAAGTGTAGAAGCGGCTGATGGCTTCCGGGCGGATCCATTCCGCTTCCTCCGGTGTAAATACCTGTTCCTTTGCCAGGTGATCAATAAGCGCTTTCAATTGTTCCGGATCCGATCCGCCCTCCCGGCGTACTGCATCCAGATCCGCCAGGCAAAGGAAACGGTGTACGACCGTACCCCTGGCCGCTCCGTCCGCTTCAGCCGTTATACCGGACAAATCCGGCCTTATGCCGCTGCGATACCGGTTCAGGAACTTTTCCACATATTCCGGAATCCGTTTTTCTTCCGGAGTCTGTTCCGTGTCCTCCATAAAGATCCGGTTACGCGCTTTCCGCAGCACAGACGTTACGGAGTATTTTTTCAGTTGGTTTTCCGCCCTGCTGACTTCATTTCTGTCCGGAACAGTCTTCCACATTTCATCCACAGGCGGTGCAGAAAGCAAGGTTTCAACCCATGGCTGCAGGTTGTGGAAAACTTTCGGACTTTCCACATTTTCCTGTTGAATACTGTCAAGAATCCTTATTTTCCAAGGCTTTGAGCCCTGTGTAAAGGTTGTGGATTTCTTGTCTTCATCGTACAGGGCAGGCATAATCAGATCAAGGTAATCTGCCGCAGCAAGCGTCCGATGATCACCTGACGGCATGTGCCAGAGCGACCTGTCCTGTACCGCCCCGACAAGGAAGAGTTTTTCCTGCGCACGGGTAACAGCGACATACAGGAGGCAGATTTTTTCTGCCTTCACATCATGATTCTTTTTCCATTCGAAAATCTCATCCGCCGCTGTTTTCCGGGATAAACGGCATTCCGGAACTTTATAGCGCAGACAGACGCCCAGTTCTTCATCCAGCTGAACAATACTGCCCGGTTTTCCTTTCAGGCCTTTTTCCAGGCCCAGGCAGAATACCACCGGGAACTGCAGTCCTTTGGATTTATGCATGGTCATGATCCGGACCAGGTCGTCCTCGTTTCCCAGGGCCGAAGCCGCCTGCAGTTCTCCGCCGGCAGCCTGTTCCGAAAGGAAGCCAAGGAATTCCCGGAGCGTGCAGACATTCCGTTCCGCCGCCTTTTCAGCCTGCAGGCAGAAGCTTCTCAGGTTTTTCTGGGCGGACAGTCCATGATCTGTAGCACCGAAGATCGCGCACAGGTCTGAATCTTCCACCAGATACCAGAGAAAGACCGGCAGCTGAATCCGTCTGGACTGGAACCGCCACTCCTCCAGCCTTTTGATCACTTTCCGGACTTTGTTTCCGATCAGGCTGTCCTGTTCCGCGGCCGCCTCAAAAGCCTGCCAGAAAGGAATATCCCTTCCTGTTTTCATCAGGCGGACAGCGCTCAGCTCCTCCTCCGAAAAATCAAAGGGCGGATTCACAAGCACCGTCAGCAGGGGCAGATCCTGATGCGGATTGTCCAGCAGCATCAGCAGGTTCCGGAAAACCTCCACTTCCTGCTGTTCAAAAAAGGAACCTTTCCCGTCAAAGAAAACAGGAATGCCCTTGCTTTTCAGCATTTCAGTCAGTTTCGGACCATCCGTGCTGACTTCCGGCATCAGGATCACGATATCCCGGAAACGACACTTTTTATCCGCGACCATCTCCAGGATCTCATTCGCTGTATGATTCGCGACAGCTTCCAGCTTAGTCTGATCTTCTCCCGGCTCGAGCAGGTCGACCATCACCGGTTCATATCCCGTACAGTCTGTTCTGCCGGTTTTCAGTTCATCCTCCGGCGCGTATTCCAGATCCGCGGCTTCCTTCCGCATGACGTCCCGGAAAATCGTGTTTGCCGTTTCAAGGATTTCCGGCCTTGAACGATAGTTCTCCTGCAGGAAAATACACTCGTCCGCGTCTGGTCCCCTGTCTGTAATCCTGGACAGGAAGAGTTTCGGATTGGCCAGCCGGAAACGGTAGATGCTCTGTTTAACGTCTCCCACCATAAACAGGGAGGAATCCTCCCCTGCCAGCGCCTGGATCAGCGCATCCTGCACAGAGGATATATCCTGACATTCATCCACAAAAATACGCTGCCACCGGTTCCTGACCGCGGCCCGGCCGGCCTCATCCTTCAGGATCCCCAGAGCCTTATGCTCCAGGTCCGAAAAATCAAGGCAGCAGATCCTTGCTTTATTTTTTTCGTATGCGATATGAGTTTCTTCCGTAATCTTTGCCAGGCCCCGCAGCGTATCCCGGATTCCTGAAAATTCCTTTTTCATCCGGTCCTGCTCCGGAAAGATCCATGATTTCAGGCTTGCGCAGGTATCTTTCAGTTCCTTCCGAAGTTCCTGATAGCGTTCTTTCCACGCAATCTCATGATCGTTCAGGTTTTTCAGCGGAGGCACCCTGATAAAATCCTTTTTCAGATCCTCACTGCTGACTTCTTCTCCGTCCCTCCACCTGCATATCGCATCCACAATCGCCTGGTCTTCCTTAAAAACAGGCCGGTATGCCTCCTGCTTTTCATAATCGTCAAACATATCCGCCTGCTGACGCAGGATCACCCGGAGTGACAGGATTTTTTCATCAACCATGCGGGACACAGTCCGGAACCAGGGATGATCTTTATTGATTTCAACAGGCACGTCTTCTGTTTTTTCCCGCAGCCAGCCAAAGGGATCCGGAAGGCTCATGATAAACTGCCATACCGCCGTGACAATCTCCTGAGCCGCTGCCGGTTCATACTGCCGGATAAAAGACAGATAATCCGGATCCTCGTTTTCACGAAGGGTATTGCATGCCTGGCGGAAGGCATCCGCAAAAAGCTGCTCCCGCTGGGCTCCCGTACAGATTCCGAAAACAGGATCAACCCCAGCAAGCTGGAACTCCTGACGGATCAGGTGCTGGCAGAATGCATGGATCGTACAGATCTCCATGACGCCCGCTTTTTCCGCAGCTGCGGCTATCACCGGATCCTTCCGTTCAGACAGAAGACGTTTCCGGATCTTCTCTTTCATTTCAGCCGCCGCGGCGTTGGTAAAAGTGATCACCAGAAAAGAAAAAGGATCTGCCCCTTCCCGAATCAGGCGCACAATCCTTTCGATCATGACCGTTGTTTTACCGCTTCCGGCCGCAGCAGAACAAATGAGTCTTCCGGAAGAAGACCCGATTACCCTTTGCTGATCCTTTGTCCACTGCGGCATGTAAAAAAACCTCCGGTTTCATTATGAATGAACAATTAACAATGAAAAATGAACAATTATATATACTCAACACCTATTGATATCCTGATGAATCTGATTTCCAGATCAATTGTTTCACGTGAAACAATTTCTGAAGGTATTGAATAATCAATATATTGCAGGTAATGAATATTAGTTCTGAATTTGTTCCACACTGGCTTCGCCGTCGCTGGCTCTTACCTGCCATACAGCCTGTACTTTATCACAGTCCACGTCATTCCTGTCGGCGCAGGTGATGAAAGTCTGATAGGAGCTGATCTCCCCGATCAGGCTAGCCCTCCGTTTCCGATCCAGTTCACTCATTACGTCATCCAGTAACAGAACAGGATCCTCACCGCTGAGATCCTTCAGGATTTTCATCTGTGAGAGCTTCATGCTAAGCGCCGCTGTCCGGATCTGTCCCTGACTCGCAAATTGCTTCATCTGGTTTTTGTTCAGTGTCAGGATCAGGTCATCACGGTGCGGTCCGACAGAGGTGAATCCCATCCGGATATCGTCTTCCCTGTTTTCCCTGAACAGGCGGCACAGGATTTCCTCAATATTGGTTTCTTCTTTTACGGAAGAATGATATACCAGTCTGAACACTTCATCAGTATCGGATATTCTCTGATAGGTATCCCGCGCGATATCGGAAAGCATACCGACAATACGTCGTCTTTCCTTTATGATCACCGCCGCAGGTGATGCCATTGTTTCCTCAAAAGCAGACAGAAGCGACATGTTTCCGGTACCCGTTGCACGATAATTCCGGATCATGGCATTCCGCTGTTCCATACCGGTCCTGTATTGCTGCAGGGCAACAAAATACGGCCTGCTGATCTGGCTGATCATCATGTCCAGGTATCTTCTCCGCTGGGAAGGACCTTCCTTGATCAGTCCAAGATCTTCCGGTGAAAAGATCACACAGCACAGGCATCCCATCATATCGGAAAACCTGGCAATCTTTTTATCATCAATCAGGATCGCTTTTTTCTGAACTTCATCAGGATGAAACCTGACATCTATTTTTCTGTGTCCCAGTGAGTTCAGGATTGAAACAGAAGAAAGGGCAAAAGATTCATTGTTTTTAACCACATTGATGTCATTGGTCACACGGTGGGAACGTCCCAGTGAACAATAATGAATTGCCTCAAGCAGGTTTGTTTTTCCGGAACCGTTCCTTCCGAAAAACAAATTGACACCGGGATGCGGACATAGCGTCAGCTCCCGGTAATTCCTGAAGTTCTTCAGTTTCAGTTCTTCTATCTGCATTTCTTCTCAAAAGAGAAAACGGCATGATCCGGTGATCCGGACAGCCGTTTTCTGACAGTATCCTTTATATTACTGGAAAACACGTACCGGCAGAATCAGGTAGAGATAATCATCGCCCTTCTGCGGGACAACAACACAGGGGCTTACACTGGAATTGAACTTCATGCACAGTTCTGTGTCCGGCACATTACGGATCACGTCTGTAATATAACGGGCATTGAAAGCAATATCAATCGGTTCACCGTTCAGCGAAGCTTCCATCTCTTCTTCAACATCGCCCAGTTCAGCATTGGATGAAATCTTCAGCGTGTCATTCCGGAAGCTCATCTTGATCAGATTGTTCTTGCCTTCCCTGGCCATCAGACTGGCACGTTCAATAGCATCCTGGACGCTGTTCTTGTCAGCCAGCGCTTCTGTCTTGAAGTCTGCGGGAAGAATCCGGCGGTAATCGATATACTCGCCAGCCAGCAGCACACTGGACAGACGGATATTTCCGAAACTGCACTGCATCCTGCCCTTATCCACCAGCATGCTGCAGAAAGCATCGTCATCGGGCAGAATCTTGGACAGTTCACTGAGCACCTTACCGGGAATCACGGCACTGACCATGTCAACACCCGCCGGCAGTTCGAAAGGCTGGAAAAGCTTGAACATTGCCAGGCGGAAACCGTCCAGGGCGACCAGTCTCGCCTCGCTGTGATTGACTTCCAGCAGGCTGCCTGTCAGGATCTGGCGGCTTTCATCCGTTGCAATGGCAAAAACCACATGGGAAATCATTTCCTTAAACTTGTTCTGCTGGATCTTCACAACAGAACCTGTTTTCATCGGATTGATTTCAGGATATTCCGCAGGATTCATGACCGCAAGGGAACTGCGGTTCTTCATGCAGCGGATCGTCGCGGACCTGTGATCCTGTTCTGTGATTGTAACAGTTCCCGCAGGCATCTTACGGATCATCTCTGTAAAGATCCTTCCGGGCAGGACCGTCTGACCCTCTTCCTGTACGGAAGCGGCATTCGTGTACTCAATCGTAAGGGATCCGTCAGAGCAGGTCATCAGCACCCTGTTTTCCTCAGCGGAAATCAGGACGCCTTCCAGAATCTGTTTGGCAGGACGGGGGGAAAGCGCTCTCGTAACAATATTGAGTCCTTCGAGCAGGTCCTGGGAATTCATGGATAGGATCATGTCGGTTCAACCTCTTTCGTTTTGAAAACGCGGAATGATCTTATATATATAAGATCAATTCGTTGTAGTAATAGAATCTGTTGATTCTGTGGAAAAGCGGGGTGAGGGCATGTATGCCGTCACTTTCGGTGTGAATAATATGTGATTACATTGGGTGAAAATTAACAGTTTCCTGTAACTATTCCCTATCAGCCTGCCTAAATCCTTCTTTTGGGAAGGAGAAAGGAGAGATTGGAAAAGGGAAACCGTCATTCGCCAGGTTAAAGGAAGGTAAAAACAGGATCATTTATCCACTGTTTTCAGTGAATTCACCGGGCTGTGGAAAAGCCCCTGTGAAAAGGGCCAATCCTTTATTTTTCGGAAATCACAGAGATATTCCGGACAAAATAATCCACACCGGAGATCAGTGTAAGCAGAACGACAATGCCGGCAAGAACCGCCAGCGGCCAGCACTGATAAACCGAAAGGTTCAGGATCAGCATGGCACTGATGAGGATCATCTGGCAGGCGGTTTTCCATTTGCCGAGGGGGCCGGCTGCAATAACCTGTCCTTTGGTGACAGCCACCATCCGCAGTCCGTCCACAGCAAGTTCGCGGCAGAGGATGATGATCACGATCCAGGCAGGCATCATCTGAAGCCGCACCAGCATGATCAGGGTTGTCAGGACAAGGAGCTTATCCGCAACGGGATCAATAAACTTTCCGAAGTCGGTCACCAGGTTTCTTTTACGGGCAATCTTACCGTCAAGAAAGTCTGTCAGGCATCCGATGATGAACAGCGCAGCCGCGATCAGCCGGCAGGTATCGGAAGGAAAATGAAGCAGGGTCACAATAGCGGGAATACAAAGTACCCGCGCCACACTCAGTTTATTGGGAAGATTCACAGCATCTTACCTCGCAAGTCATATTCTTCGGCGGAAAGAATCTGTACCGGGATGAACTGTCCGGGCTGCGGACGGGCATCCCCGCAGGATACATAGATCTCTCCGTCTGTTTCAGGAGCTTCCCGGCAGCTGCGGCCGAGAATGTTTCCTTTTCCGTCTGTATCGGTAACCAGTACCTGTTCCACGGAACCGATCCTGGCCTTGTTTCGTTTCAGGGATATTTTCTGCTGGAGGGTCATCAGGCGGTCCAGCCGCTCCTGTTTGATCTCATCGGGAATCTGATCAGGCATTTTCGCGGCAGGGGTTCCTTCTTCCGGTGAATAGGCAAAGGCGCCGAGCCGGTCAAATTCAGTTTTTTCCACAAAGTCCATCAGTTCACGGAACTGGTCCTCTGTTTCTCCGGGGAAGCCGACGATCAGGGTGGTCCGCAGGGTGAGACCTCTTTCCCGCGCGCCGCGGACACAGCGAAGGATATCTTCCCTTGTACCCCGACGGTGCATACGTTTGAGCATTTCAGCGTTGATATGCTGAACAGGAATATCCAGATAGGGACAGACATTATCCACATCCGCCAGCACGTCCAGCAGGGCATCGTTTGTTTCATCGGGATAGCAGTACAGAACCCTGAGCCAGTCTACACCGTCAATGGCGGCGGCTTTTTTCATCAGATCCGGCAGGGTGGTGTGGGGATGATCTTCCGTACCGTAGCGGGTGGTATCCTGGGCGACCAGGATATGCTCCCGGACACCGGAGCAGGCAAGGGACCGGATTTCCCGGAGAATGGCCTCTTCATTCCGGCTGCGGTATGGTCCGCGGATCATCGGAATGGCACAGAAGGTGCAGCGGTTGGAGCAGCCTTCGCCGATCCGGATATAGGCTGAATAAGACGGGGTAGTCAGCACCCGGTCATGTTCATAGTATCCGTAGTCATCAGAACACAGGCAGGGACGTTCCGCGCCGAGCGCCTTGTTAATGGCGGCAGGCAGTTCCGCATACTGGTTCACCCCGAGCAGTACATCGATCTCGGGAATTTCTTCCATCAGGTCCCCGGAATACCGCTGGCTGAGACAGCCGGTCACGACAAGCACCTTGCAGCGGCCGGATATCTTATACTGGGCCATTTCAAGAATGGTATTGACGGATTCCTCCTTGGCAGGATCAATAAACCCGCAGGTGTTGACCAGCAGGATGTCCGCTTTGGCAGGATCATCCGTCAGCAGGAATCCTTTTTCCTTCAGCAGGCCGAGTGCCGTTTCGGTATCGACCCGGTTTTTGTTGCAGCCCAGGGAGACCGCTCCGACAGTATATGCCATGGGGTATCCTTTCTTCTCATAACCGGTTCTGTATATACAAATGGAAGTATATCATGTTTCCTCCGGTTTGAAAAGGAATGGACAGGAAAGAGCGGCATCCTATATAATGAAGAAACTGAAAGAGAGAGAAACGGAGGGACTTCCTTGAAGGATATCTTCCTGATCGTAGACGGCAACAGCCTGATGCACCGCGCGTTCCACGCCCTGCCTGTGATGGACGCGGACGGCATTTACACCAATGCGGTGTACGGCTTTCTGAGCATGCTTTTAAAAGTCATCAAAGAGGAAAACGTCCAGTACCTGGCGGTCTGTTTTGATGAACACGGACCTACATTCCGCCATACGGTCTACGCGGATTACAAAGCCGGGCGGAAGGAAACACCGCCTGAGCTCCGGCAGCAGTTCGGGACCATCCTGACCCTGCTGGATGATATGGGAATCCGGCGTTTCTCCCTGCAGGGATGGGAAGCGGATGACCTGCTTGGTACACTGAGCCTGAAAGGCGCGGCGGCCGGTGCGGCTCCCCTGCTGCTGACCGGGGACCGGGATGCCCTGCAGCTGGTAGGCGGCGGTACGGAACTGATGTTTACCAGGAAGGGAATCACCGAAACGATCCGCTTTACCCCCTCAAAGATCTATGAGGAGTACGGTTTCACTCCGGAACAGGTTACGGACTGGAAAGGCCTGGCCGGTGATTCCAGCGATAATATCCCCGGTGTTCCCGGTGTCGGCGACAAAACGGCGGTCAAACTGCTGCAGGAATACGGCACCCTGGAAAAGGTGCTGGAAAACGCCGGACAGGTAAAAGGAAAACTGGGCGAAAAGCTGGTCACTTACGCGGACCAGGCCCGTTTCAGCAAGGAACTGGCGACCATCCGCCGGGACGCTCCGGTGGAGTTTACCCTCAGCTCATGCATCCTGCCAGACCTGAAAAAAGGTATTCCGGCACTGGCAAAGCTGAAGCTGAACAGTATTATCCGCCGGCTGGATGACGGGGAGGACAGCGGGGAATCCGCGGCCCGGCCCGGTCCGGCACAGATCACATTTGAACCGGCGGCTTCCCTTGCCACCGCTTCGGAGATCGCTTCATGGCTTGATCAGACAAAGGATGCCGGTCCCCTGTGTGTATACCTTTCGGAAACGGCTGTTTCCCTTGCCCGGGAAGGCGGGAAACGGGCGGAGATCACCCTGGGCGGCGATCTGCTGAATCCGGGACTGGATCCGGCGGAGGTGCTGGGCTGCCTGACGGCGGAGCTGAAGAAGGGCGACGCGGTTGTTCATAACGGCAAGGCGCTTCTGCATATGCTGGACCGCAGCGGACTGGAAACACCGGAAAGCTTCGGCTGGGATACGATGCTGGCGGCTTACCTGCTGAATCCGCAGGAAAAGAGTTACCGGCTTGGTGCCTTGTGTCCGGATCTGCCGGAGGACGCCGGAACGCTCTGTTCCCTGGCTGCCTGGCAGAAAAACCGGGTGGAAGAGGACGGTATGACGCGGCTGATGAAGGAAATCGAACAGCCGCTGAGTTTCGTACTGTTCCGGATGGAACAGGCAGGCTTTACGGTGAACACGGAATTCCTGCGGGACCTGGGCGGAAAATACACGGCGGAGATTGAGGAAAAGCGGGAGCAGGTTATCGCGGCCGCCGGTCATCCCTTTAACCTGAACAGCACGCAGCAGCTCGGGGAAGTCCTTTTTGAGGAAATGAACCTCCCCCACGGCAAAAAGACCTCCAAGGGATATTCCACCTCGGTGGAGGTACTGGAAGGCCTGCGCTTTGACGCGCCGGAGATCATTGAACCGCTGCTGCGCTACCGCCAGCTGACCAAGCTGAACAGTACCTACGTGGAAGGCTTGCTGCGGCTGGTGGACAGCAAGGGACGGGTGCATTCCACCTTTGACCAGACTGCCACCGCCACGGGACGGATTTCTTCCTCGGAACCGAATCTCCAGAACATCCCTGTGCGGACAGAGGAAGGTAAGGAAATCCGGGAAGCTTTCCTGCCCCGGGAGGGCTGGATCCTGCTGGACGCAGACTACAGCCAGATCGAACTGCGGCTCATGGCGCACTTCTCCGGGGATCCCGCGCTGATCGACGCCTTCCGGAAAGGAGAAGATATCCACGCCCGGACAGCGAGCGAGATCTTTGACGTACCGCCGGAATGGGTAACACCGGAACTGCGCAGCCGGGCCAAGGCAGTCAATTTCGGCCTGATCTACGGAATCAGCGGATTCGGCCTGAGCCGCAATACTGGCGTCAGCCGGAAGGAAGCGGCGGCGTTTATTGAAAAATATTTCGCCACCTATCCCGGGGTGAAGCGTTTTATGGACCGGACAGCGGCGGAAGGCGCTGACAGGGGCTATGCCGAAACACTGATGGGTCGGCGGCGGTACCTGCCGGAGCTGCGCTCCCCCAAGGCACCTATCCGGGAATTCGGAAAGCGGGCGGCAATGAATACCCCGGTCCAGGGAACGGCGGCGGATATCATCAAGCTGGCTATGGTCCGGATTGACAAAGCGCTGCGGGAGGCGGGGCTTCAGAGCCGCCTGATCCTGCAGGTACACGACGAACTGCTGCTGGAATGCCCGCCGGAGGAAGCTGAACAGGCCGCGGTCCTGCTGAGGGACGCGATGGAAGACGCGATCAGGCTGGAGGTTCCGCTGGTGGCGGAGGTCCATCAGGGACAGAACTGGGCTTGCGCAAAATAAGCTGAATCCCTTGAAAGAATTGACATTTTAGGGTAAAGATGATACATTGTGTTCCGTTCCGGATGAGTTCCGGGTAAGTAAGGAAGGAGACGCAGGAAAATGCTTGAGTTTAAATTCGATACCCAGCTGCTGATCGAGGGAAAAGACCTGGACGAAGACGCGATCAACGATTATTTCACCAGCCATTTCAAGGGTGACTGCCTGCTGGCTGTCGGCGATGATGAACTGATCAAGATTCATTTCCATACCAATGAACCCTGGCAGGTGCTGGAATACTGCGCCAGCCTTGGTGAGATCTACGACATCGTTGTGGAGAACATGGAACGCCAGGAACAGGGCCTGAAGGGCTGATAAATCAACGGAAAATACCGACGGGATATGAATTTTCATATCCCGTCTTTTTTGTACAGGTATTGTCTTTCCTTTGTACTTAGATTGTTTTTTGGCAGTGCGGTGGGTATACTGAAATAACTTAGACAAGGGTGTCAACTACATACACTAAGGAGGAAGTCCCATGAAGAAATTTGTTGCCCTGTTTTTGGCCGTGATGCTGCTCGTTCCCGCCTTTGCAATGGCGGATAATGTGATCAAAATCGGCGTTTATGAGCCTGCTTCCGGTTCCAACGGTGCCGGCGGCAAGCAGGAAACCCTGGGCGTTCAGTACGCCAACGCGGAAACCCCCACCGTCAAGATCGGTGATGAAGAGTACAAAGTGGAACTGGTGATCGCGGACAACGGTTCCGAAAACGACAAGGCTCCTTCCGCCGCCCAGCAGATCATCTCTGCCGGTGCCAGCGTGGCGCTGGGTTCCTACGGCTCCGGCGTTTCCATTGCCGGTTCCGAATACTTCAAGAATGCGAACATCCCGGTGATCGGCCTGACCTGCACCAACCCGCAGGTGACCGCCGGCAACAGCCACTACTTCCGTGTCTGCTTCCTGGATCCCTTCCAGGGCACGGTTCTGGCGAACTACGCTTTCAACACGCTGGGCGTGAAGACCGCATACTGCCTGGGCGAGCTGGGCAATGACTATGACCAGGGCCTGATCGAGTACTTCAAGCAGGCGTTCGAAGGCCTGGGCGGCGTGGTCTTCAAGGAAGACTTCCCCTCCAAGACCCAGGACTTCAACTCCTACATCAGCAATGCTGTTGCCTATGGTGCTGAAGTGTTCTTCTGCCCCGTGTCCATTGAATACTCCACGCTGATCATCCAGACCGCCAGCGCGCAGGGCCTGGAAATCCCGATCCTGGGCGGTGACACCCTGGACAGCAACAAGGTTGCTGAAGCGGCCACCGGCACCAACATCAAGGTCATCATCACCACCTTCTATCAGGAAGGCGCGAATGCCCAGTTCGACGAAGGCTTCAAGGCCTGGCTGAACGCGAATCCCGAAATGCTGACCAACAACGGCGGCAACGACATGATCGCTGCGGTTTCCGTGATGGGTTATGACGGATACTACATGGCGCTGGCTGCCCTGCAGGCTGCCGGTTCTCCCGACGGTGCCGCTGTGATGGCTGCCCTGCCGACAACCGAGATCGACGGTGTATCCGGACACATCAAGTTCGATGAGACGGGCGACGCGATCCGCACCTCCGCTTTCGTGAAGACCATCAACAACGAGACCGGCGCCTGGGAATTCGTCGCCGAACAGACGGTTGAATAATCCGGGAAACAAATCTGAATGATTTTTCATGCGGCGGAGGCATGCATGCCTCCGCCGCGTTTCGTATGAATGAATACGATGTGATTGGAGTGTCCGAATATGTGGGATACCATTTTCCCCTATCTGCTTTCCGGCGTCTCCGTCGGCGGGCAGTACGCGCTGATCGCCATCGGCTATACGATGGTCTACGGCATCCTGCGCCTGATTAACTTTGCCCACGGCGATGTGTTCATGGTGGCGGGCATCATCATGGTGTATGTGGCCGCGTCCGGACTGCCGCTGTGGCTGTGCATTCCGCTGGTCCTGCTGATTACTGTGGCGGTGGGTTTCCTGATCGAGCGGGCAGCTTACAAGCCCCTGCGTTCCGCGCCGCGGATGTCGGTAATGATCTCCGCTATCGGCGTCAGCTATACCCTGCAGAACCTGGTGCTTTATATTACCGGCGGCCTGAACAAACAGTACCCGACGATTCCTCTGATATCCGAAACCATGCAGATCGGAGCGGCCAAGACCAAGGTGGTTACGGTGGTAACCCCGATCCTTGTGATCGTCCTGGTGGTCGCCCTGGTGCTGCTGATCAATAAAACCAAGATCGGTATGGCCATGCGGGCTGTTTCAAAGGATTTTGAAACCAGCCAGCTGATGGGTATCAAGATCAACAACGTTATTTCCGCCACGTTCATTATCGGTTCTTTCCTGGCGGGCGTTGGCTCGATCCTGTTCTTTACCAACTATCCCACCGTCATCCAGACCTCCGGTGCCATGCCGGGCCTGAAGGCTTTTGTGGCGGCGGTGTTCGGCGGCATCGGCTCCATTCCGGGAGCGGTGATCGGCGCGTTCATCATCGGTATCATGGAGAATATCATCAAGGGCCTGGACGTGATCCTGTTCAAGCTTGGCCTGATCAAGGCCCCGATGGGCCTGGCGACCTTCTCCGATGCCTTCACGTTTGCACTGCTGATCATCATTCTTATTGTGAAGCCGACCGGACTGTTCGGCGAAAAAGTGACGGATAAGGTGTGAGGTGAGCAGAATGAACCAGAAGAAGTCAAAAGCACCGATGATCATCACTTTTGCGCTGGTCCTGGCGATCTATGCCGCGGTCTTTATTGCGGAGCAGACGCTGCCGGCGACTTCCATGCTTTTCACGGTGCTGAAAAAAGGCGCGACCTACGCGCTGGTGGCAGTATCCATGAACCTGCTCAACGGCTTCACGGGAATCTTCTCCCTCGGCCAGGCGGGCTTCATGCTGGTAGGTGCCTATGTTTACGGTATTTTCACCATTCCTGTTGCCCAGAGGGCTTCTGTTTACCAGTACTTTGACGGCGGTATTGTACAGTTTACGGTGCCGGTTGTCATCGCGCTGATCATGGCGGGCCTGGCGGCGGCGTTCTTCGCCTTCCTGATCGGCCTGCCGGTGCTGCGGCTGAAGAGCGACTACCTGGCCATCGCGACACTGGGTTTTGCGGAGATCATCCGCGCCATCTTCCAGTGGAACGGACTGGGCCCGGTGACCAACGGTTCCAACATGCTGCGGGCCTTCCCGAACTTCAACGATTTCAATATCAAAGATGCCCAGGGAAATGTGACGATCTATCTGTCCACGCTGATCCCGTTCATCATTGCGGGCGTGTGTATCGCGCTGATCGTGCTGCTGATCAACTCCAGCTACGGCCGTGCCCTTAAGGCGGTCCGGGATGACGAAGTCGCCGCGGAAGCCATGGGCATCAACCTGGCGCACCATAAGCGGCTGGCTTTCTGCATCTCCTCCTTCTTTGCCGGAGTGGGCGGTGCCATGCTGGCCATGTACCAGACCACGGTGCAGGCGAAATCCTTCACCTCGGCCATGACGTATGAGATCCTGCTGATCGTCGTGATCGGCGGTATCGGCTCGGTATCGGGCAGCGTATTCAGCTCTTTCCTGTTTGTGGCCTGCAGCGAATGGTGGCTGCGTTTCCTGGATGAAAAGCAGATCATCGGCGACTTTGAGGTGCCGCTGCTCAGGACCGGATTCCGGATGGTGGTCTTCTCCGTGATCATCATGATCGTGGTGCTGTTCTTCCGCCGCGGGATCATGGGAGACAAGGAGCTGCCGGATCTGCTCTCCCGTAAGATCAAAACGAAAGGGAGGGCGGCCAAATGAGTGAAGCAGTGAACAACAGCGTCCTGAAAATGGAAAACATCACCATGCAGTTTGGCGGCGTGGTGGCAATCAATAACCTGTCCCTGGAAGTGAACCAGGGCGAGATCGTGGCCCTGATCGGCCCGAACGGCGCCGGCAAGACAACCGCTTTCAACTGCATTACCGGCGTGTATGAACCCACGAACGGCATGGTGTATTTCCATGGAAAGCCCATCGTGGTCAACCATCCCCAGGGCAAGATGATCAAACAGTACGGCGGGATCAACGGCGACCTGTACAAAGATAAGAAACCCGTTGTCCATACGCCGGATAAGATCACACATATGGGTATTGCCCGTACTTTCCAGAACATCCGGCTTTTCAAGAGCCAGACGGCTTTTGAAAACGTGCTCATCGGCACCCATCTGCGCCGCACAAGCAATATGCTGACCGCAACCTTCCGGATCAACGCGAAGGAAGAGAAAGCCAACCGGGAAAAGGCATACCGCCTGCTGGAAATTGTCGGCCTGGCGGATGTGGCGAACGAGCTGGCCACGTCTCTTCCCTACGGTAAACAGCGCCGACTGGAAATTGCCCGTGCGTTGGCTACGGATCCGACGCTGCTGCTGCTGGATGAACCGGCGGCCGGCATGAACCCCCAGGAAACAGACGAGCTGGGTGAGTTCATTGTGGATATCAAGAACCGGTTCAACCTGACAGTCTTTATGATCGAGCACCATATGAACCTGGTCATGGATATCTCGGACCGGATCTATGTGCTGGACTTCGGAAAGCAGATCGCCGAGGGCACCCCGGAAGAGATCCAGAAAAACCCTGTCGTGATCGCGGCTTATCTGGGGGTGGATGAAGAATGAGCATGCTGAAAGTAACGGACCTTGTGGTTTCCTACGGCGGCATTGAAGCCCTGAAAGGGATCTCCTTTGAGGTGGAACAGGGACAGATTGTGACGCTGATCGGCGCCAACGGCGCGGGCAAGAGCACCACCCTCCGGACCATTTCCGGCCTGGTGCCTCCCAAGGACGGACGGATCTACTTTGAAGGCCGGGATATTACCGACCTGAATACCCAGAAGATCGTGGAAATCGGTATTGCCATGGTACCGGAAGGACGGCGGGTTTTTGCCAACCTGACGGTGCTGGAAAACCTGCGGATCGGCGCGTATCTGCGCAAGGACAAGGAAGCCATTGAAGAGGATATCCGCTATGTATATGACCTGTTCCCCCGGCTGAAGGAGCGCTCCTGGCAGCTGGCCGGTACGCTTTCCGGCGGTGAACAGCAGATGCTGGCGGTAGGCCGCGCGGTGATGACAAGGCCGAAGCTGATCATGATGGATGAGCCCAGCCTGGGCTTGGCGCCCCTCGTGGTCAAGGATATCTTCAAGATTATCCAGACCCTTAAGGGCACCGGCATGACAGTGCTCCTGATCGAGCAGAACGCCAACGCCGCCCTGCACGCCTGCGATTATGCCTACGTCATGGAGACGGGCAGGATCACGACCAGCGGTACCGGCGAGGAACTGCTGGCCAGCGAGGCGATCCAGGAAGCCTATCTCGGGAAGACAAGCAAATAAAAAGGCGGGCGGTCCCAGCAGGAACCGCCCTTGCTTTTTGCCCGGCTGACGGCTATACTGGGTGCACTGAATCCAGACAGGAGAGATGAGGATATGAGCAGACTGGGAGACCTGATCCGGACCGAGCGGATCCGGCAGAAACTGACGCCGAAACAGGTGGCGAGAAAGTGCGGTGTCAGCGAGAGCTATCTCCTGGCAGTGGAGGCGGGCACACGGATCATCGCGGATGACCAGGCGCGGCGGATCCTGAAGAGCATCGGCCTGAAGCAGCAGAATGAAGCAGAGTTTACACTGGACGATATCGCGGCCACCGTAGACCTGGTGCAGGTACAGCCGAAGATGGCCGCGGCGGTGCAGGCGAAGAAGCCTGTGAGGAAAGAAGCGGAGCTGGCGGCTTCCACGGAGGACGAGGAAGGCGTGGCCGGAAGCGTCTGGCTGGACGCGCTGCAGAGCGTGCTGAAGCGGGTACCGGTGATGAACGCGGTGATGAAGCCGGTGAGCTACCAGCTGGTACCGGTGGAAAACGGCCGGATCGAAGGAGCCAATCCGGATAAGGTGTTCTTCTATCTCGCACCGGATGACAGTATGCGCGGGTTCCGGATCCATAAAGGCGACATTGTACTGACAGTGCCGGCGAACAGCCCGGTGGACGGGGCGGTTATGCTCATGACTTACAATGAGCACCGGTACCTGCGCAAGATCAAGCTCCTGGATGACCGGAACGTGCTGCTCCAGTCCTATGACCGGCAGTATGAGGCGGAAACCGTGCCGATCAATGAGATCGGGTTTATCGCACGGTGCGTCAAGGTGACATTTGAACTGACATAAAACAAAAGGCTTCGGCAATGCCGAAGCCTTATTGTTTCAGTCATCCCGAGCGAAGTCGAGGGATCTTGTACTAATTCAGAATTCAGAATTCAGAATTCAGAATTATATATGGTAAGGCCAAAACAAATAATCATTATGCATTATGCATTATGCATTGAGAATCTGAAATGATATTTCAGATTCTCTTCGCTTCCATATAGAACCGCTTTTCGTCCGCTTCGCCCATGGAGAAGGTTTTCCGGGGCAGCACGCCGAGCTTTTCCACATCTTTGAAGAAAGTATGCTTATCGATTTCCGGCAGCAGGAAGCCGACGGTTTCCGGTTTGGCGGCCAGAGTCCGCAGGGAACCTTCCCCGTGGATGAAGTCGATTCCGGCTTCCGGATGCCTGGACAGGAAATCGTCCAGGAACTTCTGGATGGTTTCGCAGGGGATCGCGCCTTCGGGGTTCAGCACGGAAACCGTTTCTTCCCCGTCAGCGGAAACAACGGTAAACCGGTGGTCGGAGCCTTCAGCGGCCAGGGTCATTCCCTTTGCTTCGGCATAGGCCTTCCAGTCCGCCATCACCGCGGCGCGGGTGGTGCCGGTCACGATGCGGTAGATCGGCTCAAACAGGAGGGCCTCGTCATGGATGTTGACGATCTCACACAGGGCAAAGCGGGCAGGATGGTTTTCACGTTCCGCCTCGGACAGTCCTTCACGGATCTCATTCCAGTAGGCCTTGGCGGTGGCGAGGCTGTGGTTGCCGTCACCCACGGCCAGGAGCAGCGGATGCTCTCCTTTTGTATCCATCAGCGCGTTCAGGCTGCGGTCCACCTGTTCCAGCAGGGCATCGCCTTCCACGGCCCAGCCGGCGAGGTGTCCGCCGTTCATCATCAGGTCAAAATCATAGACCTTCCGCAGGGAGGCTTTCGCGGCCTGCAGGGGCTCCAGGACGGTACGGTCCGGATCGTCGATCAGGATCATGATATGGGTCAGTTCAACAGGCGCGCCGCGGCGGATCTTCAGCCGCGGAGGCAGGCGGTCGGTGATCGTCTGCTCGGTCGGGCGGATCAGTGGCAGGGACCCCTTCTCGAAGGAATACTGCTCCAGGTCCACGGCGCAGACCAGGCCCAGGCGGGAACCGGAGGCAATGGTGCGCTCACACAGGATGAAACCGGGGTCCACAGCGGGAGCCAGGAGGCCTTTGGCCAGGTAGTCCGCCATGGTGCGGTGGATCTGCGGGATCAGGGTATCACTGTTTTTCAGGTTATATTCCGGCAGGATCAGCCGGATGGCGGAAGGAGCGTCTCCCGCGACAGCAAAGGCCTTTTCCCAGTATTCCGGTTCGGAGGTGTACTGGTCACAGGCAATGCAGGCCCAGGTTTCCGGTTTGACGCCGGGAGCCGGGAGGAGGATCTGCGCGGGACGGATTCCGATTCGTTCAAAGGACATGGTCTTCTTCCTTTCAGGTCAGAATGTTATCAGACAGACCGTATTATACTGTAACGGATTATACCACAGATGCTTTTACTTTGTTTTCATTTAAAAAGCGGCTGCCTGCCGGCAGCCGCAAGACTCGTCTGTAAGGATTATTTGATGGAATCCGCCGCAGTCTGGCCGGCGATACGGCCAAAGACAACGAAGTCAGCCACGGCATTGCCGCCCAGGCGGTTTCCGCCGTGGACACCGCCGGTCACTTCACCCGCGGCAAAGAGGCCGGGGATGATCTGGCCTTCGGTGTTCAGCACATGGGTCTGGGTATCGATCTTCAGACCGCCCATGGTGTGGTGGATACCGGCAGTCACCTTAACCGCGTAGAAAGGCGCGGTATCCAGCGGCTGGGCGAAGCTGGTGCGGCCGAAGTCGGGATCGTTCTTTTCAGCCACATAGCTGTTCCACTTATCCATGGTTGCGGCAAAGGTGTCAGCAGGGATGCCGAGTTCGGCAGCCAGCGCTTCACAGGTATCGCCCTGCAGCATCAGGCCGCGGGAGATATAGCCCTGGATGACGGAGGAAGCGTCCACCATCTTCTGGTCGACCACCAGCCAGCTGAAGGAATCAGGCTGGGCGATCTCAGCGGCGGAGACCACGTCACGGGTACCGACTTCGTCGATGAAGCGTTCGCCGTTGGCGTTCACCAGGATCGCACCGTCGCCGCGCAGGCCTTCGGTGATGAGGGAAGCGGTATCAGCCTGTACGGTGGGATGGATCTGGATCTGCTCCATGTCCACGGTGGCAGCGCCGATCTCGGTGGCCATCAGGATGCCCTGGCCCTGGATGCCGGCAGCGTTGGTGGTCATGAAACCGGCCAGTTCAGGCTTGTACTGCACAACCATGTCCAGGTTCGCACCGAAACCGCCGGTCGCCAGGATGACGGCCTTTGCGTTCACGGTGATCTTGTTACCGGCCTTGCCCTGGGCTTCCACGCCGCACACAGCGCCGTTTTCATCCGTCAGGAGTTTGGTGGCGGTCACATCGGTCAGCAGCGCCAGGTTGTCCCGGCTCTGGCAGGCAGCCTCCAGCAGCGGCACGGTGTAGGCGCCGACGGAAACGGTCTTGCCTTCAGCATTGACAGGGCGGTGAATACGTTTCACGGAGGCACCGCCGAAGGCAGCCACGTTGTTCAGGTGGATGCCGATGGAATCGAGGTAGTCAATGGCAGCGGCGCTGTTATTGACCAGCGTGCTGACCAGCTCCGGATCGTTCAGTCCTTTGCCGCCGATCAGGGTATCCAGGGCAAAGAGCTCGGTGGAGTCAAAATAGCCTTCGGGATTGGCCTGCCAGGCTTCCCACTGTTCCTTTACGGTGGCGGCCAGGGCAGTGATCGCCTCGTTGTCCGCATAGGCTTCGGCGGCCTTCAGGGTCTTTTCAATGCCGGCAGCCTCGTCAAAGGTGTTGTTGTCCTGGTAGGTCGTCTTGGCAGCGTTCATACCGCCGGTGGATTTGACAGAGTTACCGCCGACAGCGGGCTGGCTTTCAAGCACCAGCACGTTCTTTCCGGCGTCGGAAGCGGTCAGGGCGGCGGTCATGCCGGCGCCGCCGGCACCGATGATCACGATATCGGAATCAATGACCACGTCCAGGGCTTCTTCCGTTTCCATCTCGCGCATGAAGTCATCCGGGTTCACACCGGCGTTTTCCAGCGCCTGGCGCATGGCGGCAATGACCGCTTCCCGGGTGATGCCGGCGAAAGTGGCGCCGGTATAGGTGTCAACGATGCCGTTGTACTCGATGAAGGCATTGGGCCACTCATCAATGATCTTTTTGCCGATGCCTTCGGTCTCACCATCGCCGGTGATGGTAACATCCTTGATGTTATCACCATCCAGGGTGACGGTTACGGTAATGTCTCCGCCGAAACCCTGAACCGTAGCGGTTCCGGTGACGGCAGTGGTGGTTTCAGCCATGACAGACGCGCAGCCCAAAATCATGGCCAGCGCGGTCAGCAGGGCCAGCAGCCTTTTTTTCATGAAGTTTTCCTCCTTGTCCGCAGACAGTTCCTATATAGTTGATACCATATATGAATTATACAGCTCTAACAGGGAGGGGTCAAGGATGTGCGGAGTGAATTGTCAGTCACAGGTATAGCCGGGCTTCACATACAGTTCCTGACCGGCGGGAGTGATCCTGGAATCCCATACTTTTTCTTTCCAGTCTTCCTCGGCTACCTCATGGATCGTCACGGAAACGCTGGACAGGTTACAGCCCAGGGTGGCGGCGATATCTTCCGCGATTTTTTTGGCACATTTCTGCTTTACTTCCTCAGTTCTTCCGGGAAAGCAGTTGATTTCAACATGCGGCATGGTGGTTTTCCTCCTTTTTATTGAATAATGGCTTTTATTGGGGAATATCTTTTTCAACGTGGTCCAGCTCTTTGATACCGGACAGCCGGTCTCCATCGAAAGACAGTTCCGTGATGTACGGCATCCAGCTGACGATCCGGAGAAAGTCCTGCAGGCCGAAGTCCGGGTTATAGAAATTCAGGATGGTACTGAGCGCGGTTCCGTGGGTGCCGATGACAACTGTCCGGCCGGCATAATTCCGCAGGACATCCCGCAGGGCTTCCATATTCCTGTCCTGCACGGAACGGAGGCTTTCGCCGTTTTCTTCCGCCCAGGAGAAGTCTGTCCAGCGCTTTGCCAGGGAGTCGGAGCTGAAATCCCCGCACTTCCGTTCGCGGAAACGTTCATCCGTCAGGATTTCCATTCCCCGAAGCTCCGCGGCGGGCCGGATGGTTTCCATGCTCCTTCTGTAGGGGCTGCTCAGGAAAGCGTCAATCTTCCGGTCTTTCAGGGCTTCCGCCACGATTTTCCTGTCTTCCATGCCCGCCTCTGAAAGCGGCCGGTTCCGGTCATCGTTTCCGTATACCGCCTGCGCGTGCCGTACAAAGATCACCGCAGTGTGACAAGGGGACGGT
Organism: Aristaeella lactis; assembly: GCF_018118585.1. Taxonomy (NCBI): domain Bacteria; kingdom Bacillati; phylum Bacillota; class Clostridia; order Eubacteriales; family Aristaeellaceae; genus Aristaeella; species Aristaeella lactis. The sequence continues at coordinate 2,575,302 of NZ_CP069421.1, read as the reverse complement.
TCTCCTGACACATTTTTCTCCGCCGCCCCGGAGCCGGTTTTGTAATATCCCCTGTAAAACACGGAATCATTTGGTTTCAGCGGGATCAGCACGGCATTGATGATGTCTGAGGACGCAATGATCGCGTTGCTCCAGGCAATATACAGGAGATAAGGCCGGAGGGCTCCGGTATCCGGCAGCAGAAGAACCGCCGGCACAACGGTCAGCGTGAAAAGGGGCAGGGTCATGAACAGGAAAAACCGGCCTTTGGACATTCTGGCATGAGGCTGCATCCAGAAAAAGAGCCCGGAATGGGAAAGGTAAATATCCCCGATCCGGTAAACAACCAGCATATGCAGTGACTCATGCACCAGGAAAACCAGCACAAAAACCGGCAGCCGGAGCAGGCTGTGGATTGCTTTCACCGCACCGGTAGCGAAGAACAGGACAGTCAGCAGCGCCATCAGTCCATAGGCGAAAAACATATAGTGATTCCGGAACCAGTCATTCCGGATGAAGGGTTTGTACTCGCTGTGGTCTATGTCGGCCTGCGGCTGTGTTTTAACCCAGTAAATCATAGGCTATTCCTTTCTCCTGCCCCCCCCGGAGTCAGACATCCAGCAGGCGGGCAAGGAGTTTTTGTTTTGTTTCCTCTGATAGTCCGATACAGGCAAAGTAGCCGTCAACACTCCCGAAGCGCTCCCGGAACAGATCCATGAAATCCCGGATAAAGGATTCCCTTGGAATGACGATATTCATATCCAGGTCCGGGCGGCGTTTCCGGAGAAGTTCAAACCGCTCCCGGTTGCATTCCTTGGTCAGCATGTAGTCGGCGGTGATCTCCTCATCGCTGACGCCGCAAAGCATCAGCAGGATGGCGGTGACAACGCCGGTCCGGTCCTTGCCGGCAGCGCAGTTGTACATTACGCCGGTATCGGCGTCCGCGATGGCTTTGAGGATCCGGGGCATGTTTTCCGAACAGGCGATGTTCATATAGCTTCCGGGAACAGCCTCAACGGATTCCGGGATCGTATCTCCTTCTATGATTGGATAATTCAGGAAAGTAAAGCCTTCCAGCGATCGAAAGAAGCTTGGCTTGGTGAGGTTGTCCTCCTCAGTCCGCATGTCAATGATGGTGGTGATCCCTTTGGAGCGCAGAAGGGCAATGTCCTCCGGATCGGGGTTTTCCTGGCGATCGCTCCGCCAGATCCGGTCCGGGACGGTAACCCGGCCGCCGGCTGCCGGATGGCCGCCCAGGTCCCTTGTGTTTCGTGTGGTCTTCAGGAGGCTTACGGCTTTCATATTCGATCCTTTCATGTGACGGGAGATGATCCTGCTGTTACCGCCGGTAAAATTCCAGGGCAAACAGGATGGCCAGCATGGAGACGCCGTCCCTGGTTTCATTTTTCCGGAGAAGTTCCCTGACTTTTTCCACGGGCATCCACACTTTGGACGCCACTTCATCCGTGTCCCCGATACTGCCTTCGGAACCGACACGGGCTGCAAACACGTGACACAGGCAGTCGGACATGCCGTTCGCCGGATTCTGGGAGCAGAGGAAGGTCAGGTCCTTCAGGGTGCAGCCGGTCTCTTCCATGGCTTCCCTTCGGGCGGCTTCTTCCCGGCTTTCGCCCTCTTCGATCTTGCCGGCGGGGATTTCCCATTCCAGCCTGCCGACAGTATACCGTTTTTCGCGGATCATCAGGATCTCGTTCTTTTCATTGAAGATAACGATGCTGACGGCTTCTCTGGGATAATGTACCTGGTGGTACTTTTCAATGATATATCCGCTGGGAAGCCTGACCTTATCCGCGTAAAGGCATACATAGTCACTTTCGTAGATGACGGTTCTGTCCAGTCTTTCCGGAAGGGTGTTCTGGTCCATATCCCTGTCCTTTCAGTGTGGTTTTTATCAGATCTTCAGGTCTCCGTCCTTGACCCAGCCGGCCTTCTGGACGAAGGAATGAATGATCAGCGACAGCACCGCGGGAAGCACGAAGCAGATCAGGACAAGACCCAGCCAGTCCATCCCGGTGATGGCTTCCTTTGCGCCGGCGGCGATGTCATTGAGCCAGCCGGTATAGACGCCCAGAGGACCGACCAGTCCGCAGGTGCCCATGCCGGAGGAGATGGGGGCACCGTTCATTTCCATCCGGAACACGCAGGTGGCGATGGGACCGGTAATGGCGGAAGCAAGGGTGGGAGCGATCCACACCCGGGGATTCTTGATGATGTTGCCCATCTGGAGCATGGAGGTGCCGAGTCCCTGGGAAACCAGGCCGCCGACTTTGTTTTCCCGGAAGGAGATCACAGCGAAGCCCACCATCTGCGCGCAGCAGCCGGCCACGGCAGCGCCGCCGGCAAGTCCGGTCAGCAGCAGGGCCGCGCAGATCGCCGCGGAGGAGATGGGGAGGGTCAGGGCCACGCCCACAATGACGGATACCAGGATGCCCATCAGGAAGGGCTGGAGTTCAGTTGCCCATTTGATAACGTCTCCGATGTACATGGCGGCTTTTCCCAGCGCGGGAGCGATCCACCAGGACAGGAGCACACCGATGGCAATGGTCACAAGGGGAGTCACCAGGATATCAACCTTGGTTTCCTTGGATACAGCCTTGCCGAATTCAGCCGCGATGATGGCGATGAAAAGCACGGCCAGCGGACCGCCTGCTCCGCCGAGCGTATCAGCCGCAAAGCCGACAGTCGTCATGGAGAAGAGGACCAGCGGAGGACATTTCAGCGCATAGCCGATGGCGATAGCCATGGCGGCCCCGCTCATGGCCTGGGGCAGGCTGGCAATGGTGAAGACTCTTGTACCGATCGTTGCCACGGTCTGATTCAGGAAGTCGATATGCAGCTGCTGGGCAAAGGTGTTGAGGATCGTGCCGATCAGCAGGGAGCAGAACAGGCCCTGCGCCATGGCACCCAGCGCGTCAATTCCGTAGCGCTTCAGGGAGATTTCAATGTTTTTCCTCTTTAAAAACTCTTTCATCGTTCCTCCGGGCACATCCTTGGTGCCTAAAACATATTTCAAGGAGTGATTATACCTTTTTTTGCCCGCAGTTCCAGTATTTTTATCGTTTGTCAGAGGGCGAATTTGTCTTTGATCAACCGTGCAGCTTCCTGCGGTTCCATGCGGGTATTGTCGATCCGGATATAGTTTTCAAAGGGAATCTCGCCCTCCCGGCTCACAAGGCGGTAGCGGGAATCCTCCCGCAGGAGCCTTTCCTGTGATACAGCGAGGTCCCGTTTGGATGCCTTGTTTCTCAGACGGTTCTCTGTCCGGTTTCTTTCCAGGCGCACCGCCTGGTCGGCGATAAGTTCCACATAATACACATTTCCGCCGGTTGCTTCGAACCGCTCTGCCACAGAACGGATATAATCCCAGTCTTCCTGCATATCAAAAGCCCACATATAGGTAAAAATCATCCCCCGGTACTTTGTCTTCAGGAATTCCTCAAAGATCACCTCCCGGAGCCGGCCGACAACCGGGCCGCAGTAATCCCCGAAAACCTCTATGACGGGTTCGATCATCATATGATTATGGAAGAGACGGAAATCAGTAATCTTCATCAGTTCCTGGCCTACGGTCATTTTACCGACAGCGCCGCTGCCGATCAGCACGATCAGGTCCATCTGTTTTCCTCCTTATTTACTCCTGTCAAACAGGATGAGCGGAATCAGCATTTCATCCTCCGTTACGCTGCCGTGGGTGGATAACCACCGGTGGTCTTCCGGCTCATTTTTGAAATAGATGGTCAGGTTGTCCAGGGCAAGGGCGAGATAATCTCCCAGCATTCCCCGGAACTCCTGATGGGGTTTCCCGGTTCCGAGAAGCTTCCGCGCGAGGACTTCCTCCATAGGAAGCAGCAGGAACTTATCGCCGAACAGCCGGTTGAACTCTTTTTCAAAAAACGCTTTTCTGCCATCTTTCACAAACAGGTTGAGAACGCGCGGCTCCAGGGAGGGCAGGCGAACAAGGCAGTCAAGGAGTTCCGGATAGTCCTGCAGCATGACGTGGTCCGTGTCGATGTGCCCGTGGTCAGCGGTAACGATGACCAGGGTATCTTCCAGGTCACCGGCCAGCTTTTCGACAGCGGTTTCCATTTCCCGGATTGCCTCATGAACAGGATCAGCGGCACAGCCGAGCCTGTGCATCAGCCCGTCCGGCTGGTTCCAGTAGGCATAGATATATTGTTTGCCGGGCTTCCGGCAATACGCCCTGATCGTGTCGCAAAGCGCGCTGAAATCTGCCGGATACGGTTCCGTGAAGGGGGAAAGCATGGCGGCACGGATGCCGGCGCTGTTCAGCCGGTCAAAGACGCTGACATAGGGGGTGACGGTTCTCGGTACGTTATAATCGGCGGCCTGGATATCGATCCCCTGGATCGTGCTGAAGAAAACGGTCACGTTCTGGTCCACCCGGGGATAATAGCATTCCCAGCCCAGCCAGCTGTGCTCACAGGGCTGCAGTCCGGACATGACCGAGGTGGTTGCGGCAACCGTGGTGGAAAGGAACACAGACTGATAGATACCGGCCAGGCGGGAACGAAAAGCCCCGTCCTTATCCAGGTGTTTTTCCAGGATGCTTTTACCCATGCCGTCCAGCAGGATGACAACGATATTCCGGTAATCCTTTTCCAGATACCGGTCAAGCAGCGGAAGAGTGTCTCCGGCGGGAGTGACGCCGAATTTCCGGAGAATGGAGTTGGGCAGGTTCGCGATGCAGTTTTTGTAGTCAGGCCATACCAGTTTCTGATTCATGGGGTTTCCTCCTTCCGATATGGAAAAAGGCCGTTCATCCTGCAAGGATGAGCGGCCTTTTATCAGCATAATGATAAACTGGCGGGGTTTACTCTTCCCTGCGGGTCATAAAAGAATATACGCGATCAGAATCGTGCGTGTAATCCATACGCATGACCATATCTCGTACATAAGACTTTCTGACGGTGCAGGTGTTCATGAGCAAACTCCTTTCCCTGTAAATTGTGCAAAGTATAACGCCGGGGGAACAGGTTGTCAACGAAAAGGATAAACTTCAGGAAACAGGATCATTCGCCGTGGTATTCCCGTTCAAATCCGTTGACCGCGTAAGGTTTCAGTTCCTCATTCGGGATCCATACCCGGTCAGCACTCCACAGATGGGGGAATACGGCGATGACGGCCTCTTTGTTCAGCAGACCGTAGATGTGGGGAAAATCAAGCCCGCCGCCGTCCTCCCAGCGGATCTCCGGTTCGGTCTTGTCCGTGTCGATCACCAGGATCACTTTCTCATCGGTATCGTTCCTGAAATTCGGAGCCACAAGGTAATAGGTGTCCAGGTCGGAGCAATGGATGAAACCGCACCTTTCCACGCTTCTTCTTCCGTAGAAACCGGTGCGGATCTCTTTTTCGTATTCTTCCTTATTGGCAACATGAATGATGTACATATGTTTTCCTCTTATTGATGAAGCAGTTATGTCAGGAATCCCTGGACAGGAGGCAGACGGTCTCAACGCCGGAGGTCCAGCAGAACATATCCACCGGCTGGACTTTGCGGACGAGGTATCCTTCATCCCGCAGGAGACCGGCGTCCCGGGCCAGGGTGGCGGGATTGCAGGAAACATAGACGATCCGGTCCGGCCCCGCCTGTGCCATGGCGTGAATGACTGCCGGATCCAGTCCCTTCCGGGGCGGATCCACACAGATCACGTCCGGCCGGAGGCCGCCTGCCACCATCTGCGGCAGCAGCTCTTCCGCTTTTCCGGCCCGGAAGGAGACGTTGCTGATCCCGTTCAGGACCGCGTTCCGCTTCGCGTTTTCCACGGCAGCTTCCACGATTTCGATACCGATGGCTTCCCGGCAGTGCCGGGCCATGGTCAGGGTAATAGTGCCGGCACCGCAGTAGACATCACAGAGGAGATCCGCCGGCTTCAGCTGCGCGAAATCCACCGCTGTCTGGTAAAGCTTTTCCGTCTGGACAGGATTCACCTGGAAAAAGGAAGCGGGAGACAGCTCAAACTGCAGGTCAAAGAGGGTTCCGGTGAAGGTTTCCCTTCCATATATAAGATGGAACCGGTCTGAAAGGATCACATTGGTGGCGGCACGGTTCTCATTCAGCCAGAGACTGACAGTACCCAGCTTCACAAGGGCATCGGTCAGTTCCTGCTGATGGGGCAGGGTGCTGCCGTTGGCCGCGACCGTGACCATGCTCTCCCCCTTCCGGTTTACGCGGATCACCAGGTGGCGGATCAGTCCCCTGCGGGTTTCTTCGTGATAGGGTTCCACATGGAACTGTTTCATCCAGCCCAGGAAGGCCTCGGCCAGGTCATTGGCGGGCGGCATGGCGTTCGGGCAGGTTTCCGCGGGAATGACCGCGTGGCTCCGTGGCGCGTAAAAGCCAAGCACCGGTTGTTCGGCGGTTCCGCCGGCGGGCAGGGAAGTCTTGTTCCGGTAGCCGTAAGGGGAATCCATTCCGAGAACCGGCGGGACTTCCGTCTCAATACCGGCAATACGGCGAAAACAGTCTTCCACCTGCTGCCGCTTGGCAGCCAGGGTGGCTTCATAACTCATATGGCGGCCTGTACATCCGCCGCAGCGGGGATAGGAAGCACAATCCGGAGTCCGCCGATCCGGGGAAACGGGATCGGGTTTTGATTCCATCCGGCCGAAGGCGTAGCGTTTTTCAGCTTTTACGATTTTGATACCGGCGCCTTCACCGGGCAGCAGGCCTGGAACGAACACGGGCATACCTTCATGGATGCAGATACCCTCCAGGTCCGCGCCCAGACGGTCCGCGGTCATGGGAAAGCATTCGTTCTTTTTCATCCTGTTCGTTCCTTTCATTTTGATTTCTTCCTATTATAACAGGGGTTATCTGAAGTGTCCACCAAATATAGAAGGGGAAACCGGGTGTTCACCACAAGATATGGAGACGTCCGAAACCCCTTGAGAATGCAGGAAAAGAAAGACATTTTTGGGTCAAAGAAATTTCAAAAAACTGCTTGACAAGTAGTAGTGGCTTTGGTATTATAGTCAAGCTCGCCCGAGCGAAAGCGAGGGAATGATGCAGAGCGAACCTTGAAAACGATACAGAGAAGAAACGCGCAAACATTAAGGAAAGACTAGCGAAGATTCCAAAGAGTGAAGCATCGAAAGATGTTAACAGGATTAAACGGAAGAGTTTGATCCTGGCTCAGGACGAACGCTGGCGGCGTGCCTAACACATGCAAGTCGAGCGGGGACATTGCGACGGACATGAAGTTTTCGGATGGATTGAAAGATGTAATGTTCTAGCGGCGGACGGGTGAGTAACGCGTGAGCAACCTGTCCCTTACAGGGGGATAACACAGCGAAAGTTGTACTAATACCGCATGAGACCACAGAGCGACATCGCTTAGGGGTCAAAGGAGTAATCCGGTAAGGGGTGGGCTCGCGTCCGATTAGATAGTTGGTGAGGTAACGGCCCACCAAGTCGACGATCGGTAGCCGACCTGAGAGGGTGATCGGCCACATTGGGACTGAGACACGGCCCAAACTCCTCGGGGAGGCAGCAGTGGGGAATATTGGGCAATGGGGGAAACCCTGACCCAGCAACGCCGCGTGAGGGAAGAAGGTTTTCGGATCGTAAACCTCTGTCCTTGGTGAAGAGAAAGAGACGGTAGCCAAGGAGGAAGCCCCGGCTAACTACGTGCCAGCAGCCGCGGTAATACGTAGGGGGCGAGCGTTGTCCGGAATGATTGGGCGTAAAGGGCGCGTAGGCGGCCCGGTAAGTCTGAAGTGAAAGTCCTGCTTTTAAGGTGGGAATTGCTTTGGATACTGTCGGGCTTGAGTGCAGGAGAGGTAAGTGGAATTCCCAGTGTAGCGGTGAAATGCGTAGAGATTGGGAGGAACACCAGTGGCGAAGGCGACTTACTGGACTGTAACTGACGCTGAGGCGCGAAAGTGTGGGGAGCAAACAGGATTAGATACCCTGGTAGTCCACACTGTAAACGATGAATGCTAGGTGTAGGGGGTATCGACCCCTTCTGTGCCGCAGTTAACACAATAAGCATTCCGCCTGGGGAGTACGGCCGCAAGGTTGAAACTCAAAGGAATTGACGGGGGCCCGCACAAGCAGCGGAGCATGTGGTTTAATTCGACGCAACGCGAAGAACCTTACCAGGTCTTGACATCCAGTAAAACTTGTAGAGATACATCGTGTCTTCGGACATACTGAGACAGGTGGTGCATGGTTGTCGTCAGCTCGTGTCGTGAGATGTTGGGTTAAGTCCCGCAACGAGCGCAACCCTTATTTTCAGTTACTAACAGGTAAAGCTGAGGACTCTGAAGAGACTGCCGGGGACAACTCGGAGGAAGGTGGGGACGACGTCAAATCATCATGCCCCTTATGACCTGGGCTACACACGTGCTACAATGGCCACCACAGAGAGGAGCGAACCCGTAAGGGAGAGCGGATCTCAAAAAAGTGGTCCCAGTTCGGATTGTGGGCTGCAACCCGCCCACATGAAGTCGGAGTTGCTAGTAATCGCGGATCAGCATGCCGCGGTGAATACGTTCCCGGGCCTTGTACACACCGCCCGTCACACCATGGGAGTTGGGAGTGCCCAAAGTCGGTGAGGTAACCGCAAGGAGCCAGCCGCCTAAGGCAAGACCAATGACTGGGGTGAAGTCGTAACAAGGTAGCCGTATCGGAAGGTGCGGCTGGATCACCTCCTTTCTAGGGAGAAAGCAGAAGCCGAAAGGTGGACGCCGAAACCGAGGTCGATTGCGGACGAAAGTCCGTATCATTAAAAGCTTCAAAGAAGCAAAACGGAACGTCAACGAACGTTCGAAAAGAATAGTCGCTAATCCTTAATAGCGCGCGAAACTCTGTATCGTCTTCAGGGCTCGCACTGTTTCGAGCTTATATAGTGCCGATTATGTGGGGGTTTAGCTCAGCTGGGAGAGCGCCTGCCTTGCAAGCAGGAGGTCAGCGGTTCGATCCCGCTAATCTCCACTCACATGGGTCGCTAGCTCAGCTGGTTAGAGCACCCGCCTGATAAGCGGGAGGTCGGTGGTTCGAGTCCACTGCGACCCACCACCTTCTTTCAGAAATGAAAGAATGGCACGCGCACCTTGACAACTGCACAGCAAAGAAAAAGATTCAGGAAAGACCAGTTTGAGGGTAAAATGAAGATTTTACCAAACCGATTGGTCTCAGGATCAGAACGACGAGAAATCAAGCTACAAAGAGCACAGGGTGGATGCCCTGGCACCATACGCCGAAGAAGGACGTGGCAAGCTGCGAAAAGCTACGGGGAGCCGCAAGCAGGCACCGATCCGTAGACATCCGAATGGGGAAACCCGGCAGGTGAAGAACCTGTCACCGTAAGATGAATCCATAGTCTTACAGGAGGGCACGCGGGGAACTGAAACATCTAAGTACCCGCAGGAAGAGAAAATAAATAATGATTTCCTAAGTAGCGGCGAGCGAACGGGAAAGAGGCCAAACCGGGGGGCATGCTCCCCGGGGTTGTGGGTCAGTAACGTGTATGGAAGACTTTAGCCGAAGAGAGATGGAAAGCTCAGCCAGAGAGGGTAACAGCCCCGTAAGCGAAAGAGTCAACCAGCTAACTGATACCAGAGTACCGCAGGGCACGTGAAACCCGGCGGGAAGCAGGGAGGACCACCTTCCAAGCCTAAATACGATATGGTGACCGATAGCGCATAGTACCGTGAGGGAAAGGTGAAAAGAACCCCGGGAGGGGAGTGAAAGAGAACCTGAAACCCTGTGTTTACAAGCAGAGAAAGTACATGTTATGTACGATCTCGTACTTTTTGTAGAACGGACCGGCGAGTTACGTTATGCAGCGAGGTTAAGGACTGAAGGTCCGGAGCCGAAGCGAAAGCGAGTTTGAATAGGGCGATAGTTGCATGACGTAGACCCGAAACCGGGTGACCTATCCATGGCCAGGTTGAAGTGGGAGTAAAATCCCATGGAGGACCGAACCAGACGTCTGTTGAAAAAGGCGGGGATGAGCTGTGGATAGGGGAGAAATTCCAATCGAACCCGGAGATAGCTGGTTCTCCTCGAAATAGCTTTAGGGCTAGCCTCATGGATAATTGATGGGGGTAGAGCACTGAATGGGCGCGGGGGACTCAAATCCTACCAAACTCTATCAAACTGCGAATACCATACAATGCAAACCATGGGAGTCAGTCCGCGAGAGATAAGTTCCGCGGGCAAAAGGGGAACACCCCAGATCAACCGCTAAGGTCCCAAAGTACACGTTAAGTGGAGAAGGATGTGGAATTGCACAGACAACCAGGATGTTGGCTCAGAAGCAGCCACACATTTAAAGAGTGCGTAATAGCTCACTGGTCGAGTGGTTGTGCGCCGAAAATGTCCGGGGCTAAAACGTGACACCGAAGCGATGGATGCGCGAATGCGCGTGGTAGAGGAGCGTTCTGTACGGGCTGAAGCTGTATTGTGAAGCACAGTGGACTGTACAGAAGAGAGAATGCCGGTATGAGTAGCGAGAGCGAAGCGAGAAACTTCGCCGTCGAAAGCCCAAGGTTTCCTGGGGAAGGTTCATCCACCCAGGGTAAGTCGGGGCCTAAGCCGAGGACGGAAGTCGTAGGCGATGGACAGCAGGTGTATATTCCTGCACTACCGAAGAATGAAGCAGTGACACAGAAGGATAGTCTGAGCGGGGTGATGGTCAACTCCGTACAAGCACTGAGCTTGGAATGTAGTGAAGTACGCATTCCTATAAGGTGAGGTGTGACAGTGGACCGAAATTTAGTAGGGAAGCAGATGAGTTCACGCTGGCGAGAAAAGCTGCTAGTATATCTGAAGGTACCCGTACCGGAAACCGACGCAGGTGGGCGAGGAGAGAATCCTGAGACGAACGGGAGAACCCTTGTTAAGGAACTCGGCAAAATGACCCCGTAACTTCGGGATAAGGGGTGCCTCGAGAGAGGCCGCAGAGAATAGGCTCAAGCGACTGTTTAGCAAAAACACAGGTATCTGCGAAAGCGAGAGCTGACGTATAGGTGCTGACACCTGCCCGGTGCTGGAAGGTTAAGGGAACATGTTAGAGCAATCGAAGCATCGAACCGAAGCCCCAGTAAACGGCGGCCGTAACTATAACGGTCCTAAGGTAGCGAAATTCCTTGTCGGGTAAGTTCCGACCCGCACGAATGGTGTAACGATTTGAGCGCTGTCTCAACAGGGGGCCCGGTGAAATTGAAGTATGGGTGAAGATGCCCATTACCCGCGACTGGACGGAAAGACCCCGTAGAGCTTTACTGTAGCCTGATATTGGATTTCGGTAACGGATGCACAGGATAGGTGGGAGGCTTGGAGACTAGGACCTCGGTCTTAGTGGAGCCGCTGTTGGGATACCACTCTTCTGTTACTGGAATTCTAACATGGACCCGTGAACCGGGTAATGGACAGTGTCAGGTGGACAGTTTGACTGGGGCGGTCGCCTCCGAAAGAGTAACGGAGGCGCCCAAAGGACCCTCAGAATGGATGGAAATCATTCGAAGAGTGCAAAGGCAGAAGGGTGCCTGACTGCGAGAGTGACAATTCGAGCAGAGACGAAAGTCGGGCTTAGTGATCCGGCGGTATTGAGTGGAAAAGCCGTCGCTTAACGGATAAAAGCTACCTCGGGGATAACAGGCTGATCTCCCCCAAGAGTCCACATCGACGGGGAGGTTTGGCACCTCGATGTCGGCTCGTCGCATCCTGGGGCTGAAGCAGGTCCCAAGGGTTTGGCTGTTCGCCAATTAAAGCGGCACGCGAGCTGGGTTCAGAACGTCGTGAGACAGTTCGGTCCCTATCCATCGTGGGCGTAGGAGTCATGAGAGGAGCTGTTCCTAGTACGAGAGGACCGGAATGGACGCATCACTGGTGCAACTGTTGTCGTGCCAACGGCACAGCAGGGAAGCGAAATGCGGACGGGATAAACGCTGAAGGCATCTAAGCGTGAAGCCCACCTCAAGAATAAGACTCCCATTGCGCAAGCAAGTAAGACCCCCGGAAGACTACCGGGTAGATAGGTCATCGGTGGAAGTACGGTAACGTATGGAGCTTGATGATACTAATAGGTCGAGGGCTTGATTTCAGAAGATCTTGAGATCAATTAGAACAGAAAAACAGGTCAACTAATTCCTGAATCTTATGGCTGTGCAGTTGTCAGGGTTGCGTAAGGCAATCCGAAGGGCCCTGGAAGAGGAAGAAAAGAACGACGGAAAGGGCCAATCGTTCCGCTAAAGGGACGAAGAAATCACGAAAGTGATTTCCTAAATAGCTCACAATTTCCGGTGGCTATGACGAAGAGGTTCCACCTGTTCCCATACCGAACACAGAAGTTAAGCTCTTCAGTGCCGATGGTACTTGACTGGCAACGGTCCGGGAGAGTAGGTCGCCGCCGGATTCCATATTCCTCAGTAGCTCAATGGCAGAGCATTCGGCTGTTAACCGAAGGGTTGTAGGTTCGAGCCCTACCTGGGGAGCAGAAAAAGCCTGATCGAAAGATCAGGTTTTTTTCTGCTCCCCAGGAGGTAGATAACTCCCGCATTCTCAATGGTCGCAACTCCACACTGTGGAGATTGCTTCCTTTCGAATGACCTCACCTCTTTCGATACTTCTGCCACTGGCAGTCGAAAGAGGTTCGCCCCTTCCGAATCTCAATCGTCGCAGAGAACCTCGCGGGGACGCTTCGGCTCTCTGCTCGTTTCGGTTGACCTGCCCGGGGCTGCCGCCCGTTCTCCACTGAAAACGAGCACACTGGCTCGTTTTCCGGGCGTTCCGAACCCCACCTCGTTTTCGCCTGCGGCGAATGCCCCACTGGGGCACCACTCCCTCTCCGCAATCTCAATCGTCGCAGAGAACCTTGCGAGGACGCTTCGGTCCTCTGCTCGTTTCGATTGACTCGCTCGGGTCGCTTTTGACTTCGTCAAATGCCACACTGTGGCACCGCTTCCCTTTCCGCAATCTCAATCGTCGCAGAGAATCTCGCGGGGACGCTTCGATTCTCTGCTCGTTTCGATTGACTCGCTCACCTCGTTTCCATCTTCGATGGACAGCCCACCGGGCTGCCACTCGGATCGCTCCCCCCCCTGGGGAGCAGAAAAAGCCTGATCGAAAGATCAGGCTGAATTACTTTGGGCCTTTTATATATGTATCATTGTATTCAGTGTATCTATGAAGTATAATGGGCAAAACAATCTGTATAACGGAGGCGGGAAATATGCAGCGCCGAATCATAACACCCGGTCCGCTTCATGATGGGAACGGACGGCTGGTTGAAACCGGATACGCCACAGAACTCATTAAGACCTATGACAGATCCCGGATCTGTACGGGACGGTCGAGAATCAAGGAATGGGATTACTATGCGGTCTGCTGTGACCGCTTTGCCCTGGCACTGACCATCGACCATAACGGCTATATGACCATGGACAGCATTTCCCTGATGGATTTTGAACGGAAAAGCCAGATTACAAAATCCGCCATGAACCTGCCCATTTTCGCTCCGCGGAACCTGCCGTCCAGCAGCAAGAACGGCAGCATCCGGGTGACCGGGAAAGGCTATATGCTTTCTTTTGAAAATGACGGGATCAGCCGTCGGCTGACCGGTTTCATGAACAAGTTCAGCGGGGAAGACACGATCGTGTTCGACCTGATGCTGACGGATGAACCGAAGGAATCCATGGTGATCGTTACACCCTATAAAGACCATCCGGAAGCCTTCTACTATAACCAGAAGATCAACTGCATGCGTGTGGAAGGAACCATCACGCTTGGAGGACGGGAATACAAATGTGATCCGGCGGACACCTTTGCGGTGCTGGACTGGGGCCGCGGCGTATGGACCTATGACAATACCTGGTACTGGGGTTCCGTATCTGGACTGGCGGAAGGAAAACCCTTTGGATTTAACCTTGGATATGGCTTTGGGGACACGTCCGCTGCCAGTGAGAATGTGCTGGTGTATGAGGGAAAGATCCACAAGCTGGAGCAGGTTCAGTTTGAGATTCCGGTGAAGGACGGGAAAGAGGATTACCTGTCTCCCTGGACGATCAAAGACAGTGAAGGCCGTCTGGAGCTGACCTTTGAACCGATCATGGACAGATGCATGAAAACCGACCTGCTGGTCATCTGTTCCGACCAGCACCAGGTTTTCGGACGGTTCTCCGGGAAAGCTGTCCTGGATGACGGCAGGGAACTGAAGATCGAAAACCTGACCGGATTCGCCGAAAAAGTCCGGAATAAATGGTAAGCAATGGAGGAAAGAAAAATGCTGACCCTGGAAAGAGCTGCCGAACTGAACGGCACAATGGTAAAGGAAGAACACCTGATCATTCACGCGAAGAATGTGAGCTATGCCATGGGGGCCATGGCGGAACACTTCGGGGAGAACCGGGAACACTGGGAGGCTGTGGGCCTGCTGCATGACTATGATTATGAAAAATATCCGGAGGAACACCTTCAGCATACAAAGGAACCGCTGCTGGCCGCAGGTGTGGACGAAGAGGACGTGCGGGCGATCATGAGCCACGGCTGGGGGATCTGCACGGACGTGAAACCGGAAACCAACATGGAAAAGAGCCTGTTTACGGTGGATGAACTGACGGGAATCATCCAGGCCTGCGCACGCATGCGTCCGAACGGGATCCAGGATCTGGAGATCAAGAGCTTCATGAAGAAGTATAAGGACAAAAAGTTCGCGGCCAAATGCAACCGGGATCTGATCCAGCAGGGCTGTGACCTGCTGGGAATGGAAGTCCGGGAAGTGGCGGAAATCTGTATTGAGGGCATGAAACCGCACTCGGCGGAGATCGGCCTGGAGGGAACCGGCGCGGAAGCATAAGCCGGACACAAAACAAAAAGCCTGTTCGTAATGAACAGGCTTTTGTTATTCCGGAAATCAGTAGTTTTCAGCGGCGATTTCGAAATAGCTCTGGGGGTGATTGCAGACGGGGCAGACTTCGGGAGCCTTGGTGCCGACCACAATATGGCCGCAGTTGCGGCATTCCCAGATTTTGACCTCGCTCTTTTCGAACACCTGCTGCATTTCGATGTTTTTCAGCAGGGCCCGGTAGCGTTCCTCATGATGCTTTTCGATCGCGGCAACACCGCGGAACTTCGCGGCGAGTTCCGGGAATCCTTCCTCTTCCGCTGTTTTGGCGAAGGATTCGTACATATCGGTCCACTCGTAGTTTTCACCGTCGGCCGCGGCGGCCAGGTTGTCCGTGGTGGAACCGATGCCCTTGAGTTCCTTGAACCACATCTTGGCGTGTTCTTTTTCGTTCTCGGCTGTTTTCAGGAACAGGGCAGAGATCTGCTCATAGCCTTCTTTTTTCGCCACAGAGGCAAAATAGGTGTACTTGTTCCGGGCCTGGGATTCGCCCGCGAAAGCAGCTTCAAGGTTCTTTTCGGTTTGTGTTCCGGCATAGGGATTTGACATGACTTTTTCCTCCTTTTATTGATTATTCTGGTTGCTATCTTCATCTTCAGCCTTGGAACCGCCGGTGTAATACAGCTGAAGGGAACTGCAGATGGAACTGACCTGGCCGCTGAGGGAGCGGGGCAGGAGCACGACATAAAGCGCCTCGTCTGTGGAAGCGTGAAGCCGGATCATGCTGTCGTTTTCCATTCTCACGGAGGGGGACGCGTTGCCGAAAAGCGACGGACCGCCGTAGGGCATGAAATGGAATCCGTCTTCCAGCAGGTTAAGGGCCGTGGCGGGCCAGATGCTGCGAATGGTGACCGGTTCTCCTTCCGCGGTCAGCCAGGACTGATCAACAACCCGGCCGAAACCGCCCGGGATCGTCACATCGTAGGCGGAGGCGGAAACAAAATCCATTCCGGATCCGCTCAAAAAGCTCATCAGGTGTGCCGGAAAGGTGGTCATCAGCTGGGGAATGTCGGTCTCCTGTTCAATGGTAACAGCCGGAACGGCTTCGGAAGAAGCGGCGGCAGCAGGTTTATCGGTTTTATCCTCCTGGGGTTTGGCCAGGATCAGGGAGGCGGTGAGCAGCGCCATCAGGGCAACGGAAAACAGGATCTGGAGAACCCTGAACAGGATCTTCCGCAGATTTTTTCCGTTGTTCAAGGCGGTTACCTCCTTCGCTCCAGGTGTGAAACGGCAGGTTTTTGCCCCGCTGTTTCGTTCATTATATACGGGGCTGAATGAGACTGTCAAATTGGCGTAAAGCACGATGGAATGGGGGTTGACTTGCTCCGAAACCCAAAAGGTTGTAAAATATTAGTTCACGGAGGGATGAAAATGAAGCTTATTCCAAGGATCCTTCTGACAGCCGGTCTGATGATGGCTCTGCTGTTTTCCGCAGGCACCTGTCCGGCGGAGGAAGCGTTTGCGGTTGAAGACACAGGACTGGATCTGGCGGAGACGCTCAGTGTTCATTACCCCGCACTGACCGGAGGGGAGAATGAAGAGCTGACGCAGCAGATCAACGATCTGATCCGGGAAGAGTGCGGCATCAAGGCTTATCTGTCCCGCGCGGCCCAGCTGATGTCCGGCGGAAGCCTGACGGTTGAATGGAAAGGCGGCCTGCTGAATGATGTGTTCAGCTGCGCGGTTTCCGCGGCCGGGGCGGTGGAGAACAACAGGCCTACCCATGTGTGGACCGCCTGCACGGCGGATCTGCGGGACGGCCGGAAGATCATCCTTTCGGAGCTGTTTACGGATGAGGAAACGGCCCGGGAACTGATCGTGAATTACCTGGCGGAGGATGTGCTGCCTGATCTCAGCGCCCACCTGGAAAACAGTGAACTGGAACCCCTTCCGGAAACGTTCTTCCTGGAACGTTCCGGCCTGACCCTGCTGTATCCGGTCAGGCAGCTGAGCACACTGGGAGACCGGGCCGGAGATATCCGGATCGGCTGGCATGTCCTGAAGGATGTGCTGGACCTGGGAGAAGACAGCTTGCTTTCCCGGATCGGTGTCAAAGAGATGATTGAGCTGTCCGAAGAAAGCGCGGAACAGCTCCGGACAGCATCAGCGGAAGGCTCGCTGACCGGGATCCCCGCGAAGATCGGGGACAGCGTACAGGAGCTGACAGACAGGTACCACCTGCTGACGGATCCGGACGGTTTTGAAGGCGGACGTCTGTTTGCCCTGGAGGGCGGTTGTTTCCGGGGCGTATACCTGATGACCGATGACCTGACCCGAAGCTGGGAGAACAGCAAGGTGCAGGGAATCAGGATGGACCAGGGCTGCCTGTGGGGACTGTGTATCAGCGAAACGCCGCGGGACAGCTGGATTTCTATCCTGGGAGAGCCGGATGGTTCGGCGGAAGTGAATGAGGAAAAAGCGGAGGCAAACCGGATTGAACCGGGCACCTGCGATTATTACAGCTGCGGAGAGTATCAGCTGCGGCTGTACAGCGATGAGTCCGGGATCCTGATCAGTGTGGTCCTGGCAGAATAAACAGAGATACGGAGGAAAGAATGGCTCAGAGAGGGAGCGGCAAAAGGAAACAGGCCCCCGCGTATTCCGCGGACGCGATGGCCATCCGGTATATGGCCGGACTGGTGCTGATCGCGCTTGGTGTACTGATCTTTATGGCGGTGGAACTGGGACTGTCGGGGAATATCTTCGAGGGCCTGCGCAGGCTCTGTTTCGGCCTGTGCGGAATTATGGCCTATGTGCTGCCGGTACTGCCTGTGTGGGCAGGTGTACTGGTGATCTGGTCCACCCAGCGCCGCGCGCCTGTGCGGCCGTGGCTGTTCGCTTTCCTGGCCTTCTTTGGACTGTGCGCCTTCTTAATGATCACCGGCGCCATGCAGTACCTGAACACGACTTACGGCGGGGACTGGGGTGCCGTCATAAACGGTACATATGCGGAAACCGCGGCCCGGCTGAAGCCTACAGGCGGCGGCGCGATCGGAACAATCCTCGCCTGGCCGCTGTGGAGGTATCTCGGGCCGGTGCTTGGAACCTTTATCGTTTTTGTGCTGACTGCCCTTTGTATCCTGCTTATGTTTAACCTGACTCCCGCACGGATCCGCGATATTTTCACGGGCCAGGCCGGGGCGCGCCGGGAACAGCAGAAACTGGAGCGGCAGCGGATGGAACAGCAGCAGCTGGCCTGGCAGCAGCAACAGGCGCTCTGGCAGCAGCAACAGCAGCAGATCCTTGAACAGCAGCAGTACCAGATGCAGCAGGCGCAGATGCAGCAAAACACACAGCCGCCCTATTCCCAGGGACAGGCTTATCCGCAGCAGCCTGCCCAGCAGCCGGTCCAGCAGTGGCCGAGACAGGATGACGGCAGTGTCCGTGACTGGCAGGAACAGGCCGCTGCCGGACAGATGGCAGCCACCGGTCACCAGAGCCGGATCTTCGGTAAAAAACAGGATAAACCCGCATCTGCTGACAAGTCCTTTGTGAGCCGCATTTTCGGACGGGGCAGGAAAGAAGAATATGACGGCCTGGTAGACAGATCCGAAGCCGCAGAGGCGGAAGCAGCCGGAAGGAACGCGGGACAGGCAGCAAGGCCTGCCCGGAGGACTGCCGTAGGAACCGAGATCACCCCGCCGGAGACCCACTGGAAACCGGAGATTCCTGAAGAAATGGAAACCGGGCGGCGGCGCCGGACTCAGCCGGCACAGCAGACGACGATGGAAATCCCGGAGGAACAGATTCCTGTCCGTCCGGAAACGGTTCGTCCGGAGCCGGTCCGGGAGAGAAAACCGGTACAGGAAAAGGAACCTGTCCGGGACAACACGAATTACCGCAGGCCTTCCACGGCAGAACCGAAACCGGAGGAAAAACCGCAGGTCCAGGCAGCTGTACCGGTGGTGCAGCAGACCATCGGGGAGGAAGCCTACCGGCCGAAGATCAAGGTTCCGGAGAGGAAGAAAACAGAAACAGAGGACGAAGGTCCCTGGATGCCCACGCCCTACAACTATCCGCCTATCACGGACCTGGCCAGGCCCCAGCAGGGTTTTGAGGATACCCGGGGGGAGGATGAAACACGGTCCCGGAAACTGGAGGAAACCCTGGCGAGCTTCAGGGTACCGGCCAGGGTGGTCCATGTGACCCACGGCCCCGCCATTTCCCGTTTCGAACTGGAGCTGGAAGCGGGTACCAAGGTCAACAAGGTTTCTGAACTGGAAAAAGATATCGCCTACGGCATGTCCGCCACATCGGTCCGCATTGAAGCGCCGATCCCGGGCAAGCGCCTGGTCGGCGTGGAGGTTCCCAACCGGAAAGTGACCACCGTAACGCTGCGGGAAGTCATGGAAAGCGAACCGATGCAGAACGCGAAGTCGATTCTGACGGTGGCGCTGGGCAAGGATATTGCCGGTACGCCGATCGTGTGCGACCTGGCGAAGATGCCCCATATGCTGATCGCCGGACAGACCGGCAGCGGTAAATCCGTATGTATCAACGCGATCATCAACAGCCTCCTGTACAGGGCAAGCCCGGATGAGGTCAAGCTGATCCTGGTTGACCCGAAGGTGGTTGAACTGCAGTGCTACAACGGGATCCCGCACCTGCTGATCCCGGTGGTGAATGATCCGCGCAAGGCCGCGGCGGCACTGGCCTGGGCTGTGGCGGAAATGATGGAACGCTACGACCGGTTTGCCGAAAAGAAGGTCCGGAACCTGGAAGGCTACAACCAGCTGGTTGAACGGACCGGTGAAAAGCCCATGGCCCGGATCGTCATCATTATCGATGAACTTGCGGACCTGATGATGGTCTGCAAGAAGGACGTTGAAGAATATATCTGCCGGCTGACCCAGCTGGCGCGCGCGGCTGGCATCCATCTGATCGTCGCGACCCAGCGGCCTTCGGTGGACGTCATCACCGGCCTGATCAAAGCGAATATCCCGAGCCGGATCGCTTTCAAAACGGCCAGCTCGGTGGACAGCCGCACGATCCTGGACCGGAACGGTTCGGAACAGCTCCTGGGCTGGGGCGACATGCTGTATGCCCCCACCGGTTCCTTCGCGCCTACCCGTGTGCAGGGCTGCTTCCTGAGCGATGATGAAGTCAACAGGATCGCGAAGCATGTGAAGGATGCCAATCCCAGCACGTATGATCCGGATATCCTGGAAAAACTGGATGAGATCGCCAATGGCGGGGAATCCGGCGGGGCGGATATCATCATCAACAGTTCCGATATGAGCGGCGGAGACGGCGGCCTGTTTGAGCAGGCGGTGGAATTCGCCATCCAGGACGGACAGATCTCCACCAGCACGCTGCAGCGGCGGCTGAAGATCGGCTATGCCCGGGCGGGGCGGCTGACGGATGAAATGGAGGAACGGGGCATTGTGGCGGCCAAGGATGGCAGCAAACCCCGCAAGTGCCTGATCACCCGGGAAGAATGGGAAGAAATGAAGAAGTCAACGGAAGGAATGAGATAAAGCATGGCGAACATGGTGGACTATCTGGCCTGGCGCGGGGACCTGCATCTGGAAACCTCGCCATGGAACGAGATTGACGGTCTGCTGATCGCCACCATCAGCTATCTGGACTTTAACGGCGGACGGGATCCCAATGGCTGGATGCTGGAGGAGATGGCCCGTATTGACCTGATCAGGCCGGGGACAAGCTCCGCTTTCCCGGGCCGGAAAACCGCCTTTGAAAAAATGGCGGCCTGCGAACGCTTTCACAGCAGCAGGCTCCACCATGCCATTGCCCTGACGGATCCTGAGATCGGAATGCAGTTTTCCGCCCTGTGCCTGGACCTGCCGGACGGAACCACCTGCGTGGCTTTCCGCGGAACGGACAACACGGTGATAGGCTGGCGGGAAGATTTTGACATGGCCTATACCACCCGGGTACCGGCGCAGGAAGCCGCCGCGCTGTACCTGGTCCGGGCCGCGGCCCTCTCAAAGCGGCCGCTGAGGCTGGTGGGACACAGCAAGGGCGGAAACCTCGCGGTGTATGCCGCCGCCATGGCGCCGGCAAAGGTACAGAAACGGATCGAAGGGATCTGGAGCTATGACGGACCGGGCATGAACCGGGAGACCTCCCAGACGGAGGGCTTCCAGCGGATTAAGGAAAAAATCCATTCCTATATTCCCCAGACCAGTATTATCGGCCTGCTGATGGACTATTATGAACCCTACACGGTGGTGCGTTCCACGGCCAGCGGCATCAGCCAGCATGACCCCATGAGCTGGGGAGTTTACGGCCCGCAGTTCAGGACTATGAAGGCTGTGGACAAAACGGCGGTGGTTGTCCGGGATACGCTGCACGAGTGGCTGCAGAACAGCACGCCGGAACAGCGGGCGGCCTTTGTGGATACCCTGTTCAGCATGGTGGAAAGCACAAAAGCCACCCGGATCAGCGATCTGACGAGTGAAAAACTCAGGAGCATCCTGACCATGGTGGGCAGCCGCAAGGAAGTGGATCCGGAAACACGGAAAGTATTCACCCGCCTGGTGGGCCAGGCCGTATCCCTGGGCTTCGGCAACATGATCGACTGGGTGCGCGGCCGGAGGGATGAAGGCGGTACCGGAGACTGGGAAACCATGTCCCCGGAAAAACGAAGGGAAATGCTGAACACGGCGATGAACAACGGCGCGGAGGATGACGCTGCAGAAGAAAGCGATTCCGCGAAAGAACAAAAAGAGGGATAAATCGCCCCTTGACAACTGTCCGGCTGTATGATAAAAGATATACCGGTACCGATCTTTAAGACGATACAGAGATATCGGCAAGATTGGATGAGCGCGTATGCCGCTGTGCGGCAGACGCTGTATGCATGCGATCCAGACTCTGCCGATTCTCCGGCAGAGTTTTTTTGTAAGGAGGGTTGCGTGATGACGGCGAGACAGGAAATGAACCGGATCCCGCTCCAGGCGGCCCAGGGCCTTCTTATCAGCAAAAAAGATAATGTCTTTACTTTTCCCGGCTTCTGTGATGTGCACGTTCACTTCAGGGAGCCGGGTTTTTCTTATAAGGAAACCATGGTTACCGGAAGCCGGGCAGCAGCGCGGGGCGGTTATACGGCTGTATGCGCCATGCCGAACCTGAATCCGGTGCCGGACAGTGTGGAACACCTGAAAGAAGAGGAAGACCTGATCCGGGCGGCAGGGGACCTGGTGGACATTTATCCTTATGCGGCGCTGACCGTAGGGGAAAAGGGAGCGGAAGCCGCGGCGCTGGAAGAGCTGGCGCCGGGTGTGATCGCCTTCTCTGATGACGGAAAGGGTGTTCAGTCCGAAAGCATGATGCGGTCCCTGATGGAACGGTGCAGGAAACTGGGAAAGGTACTGGCGGCTCACTGTGAGGATGAAACGCTGGTGAAGGGCGGATACATTCATGACGGTGTATACGCCGCGGCCTACGGACACAGGGGAATCTGCTCCGAAAGCGAGTGGGGCCCGATCGCCCGGGACCTGAAGCTGGCGAAGGAAACCGGCTGCGCGTACCATGTGTGCCATATCAGCTGCAAGGAAAGCGCGGACCTGATCCGGCAGGCCAAACGGGACGGCGTGAATGTGACCTGTGAGACCGGACCGCACTACCTGCTGCTGGACGAGAATGACCTGCAGGAGGACGGCCGCTTCCGGATGAATCCGCCCCTGCGGTCGAAAGAGGACCGGGAGGCCCTGCTGGAAGCGCTGCTGGATGGTACGATCGACATGATTGCCACGGACCACGCACCTCACAGCGCGGAGGAGAAAAGCCGGGGGCTCGCGGGAAGTGCCTTCGGGGTGGTGGGACTGGAATGTGCCTTCCCGGTACTGTATACCGGACTGGTCAGGACCGGCATCCTGCCGCTGGAAAGGCTGGTTCAGCTGATGGCGGTTGCCCCGCGGGAGCGGTTCGGGATCCCGCTGCGGGAGGATGACCTGTGCGAGTGGGATCTGGAAGCACAGTACACGATCAATCCGGAAGAGTTTGAGAGCATGGGGAAGGCAACGCCCTTTGCCGGACAGAGTGTTTACGGCCGGTGCCTGAAAACAGTGCACGCAGGCAGGACAGTATATATAGGATAAGAAGCGGGAGGAAAAAGAACATGGCGAAACGGACAGACATCAAAAAAGTACTGATCATCGGCAGCGGCCCCATCGTGATCGGTCAGGCGGCGGAGTTTGACTATGCCGGAACGCAGGCCTGCCTTGCCCTGAAAGAAGAAGGGTATGAGGTGGTGCTGTGCAACTCCAACCCGGCAACGATCATGACGGACACCTCCATCGCGGATAAGGTTTACATGGAGCCCCTGACGCTGGAATATATCGCGAAGATCCTGCGGTATGAACGTCCGGACGCCATCGTGCCCGGTATCGGCGGCCAGACCGGCCTGAACCTGGCAGTGCAGCTGGAACGAAAAGGCGTGCTGAAGGAATGCGGCGTGGAACTGCTGGGCACCAGCAGCCGGAGCATTGAGCGGGCTGAAGACCGGGAACTGTTCAAGGAAATGTGCGAGTCCATCGGCGAGCCGGTCATCCCGAGCGAAATTACCTATAACCTGGAAGAAGCCAAAAAAGCGGCACTGGACATCGGCTACCCGGTGGTGCTGCGTCCTGCCTTTACCCTGGGCGGCACCGGCGGCGGTTTTGCCAACAATGAGGAAGAGCTGATCGAGATCGGCACCAACGCCTTCCGCCTGAGCCCTGTGCACCAGGTGCTGGTTGAAAAGAGCGTCCGCGGCTTCAAGGAAATCGAGTTCGAGGTTATGCGGGACAGCAATGACAAAGCAATTACGATCTGCGGCATGGAGAACGTGGACCCCGTAGGCGTACACACCGGCGACAGCGTGGTTGTGGCGCCGATCCTGAGCCTGTCTGATCATGACCTGAAGATGCTCAATGACAGCGCGATCAAGATCATCCGGGAACTGAAGGTCGAGGGCGGCTGCAACGTGCAGTTCGCGCTGGACCCGAACAGCAGCAAATACTACCTGATCGAGGTTAACCCGCGGGTCAGCCGGTCTTCCGCCCTGGCCAGCAAGGCCAGCGGCTATCCCATTGCCCGGGTGACCGCGAAGATCGCCCTGGGCATGGCGCTGGAAGAGATCCCGGTGGCCGGCGGCAACGCGGCCATGGAACCCTCCCTGGAGTACATTGTGGCGAAGTTCCCCCGCTTCCCCTTCGACAAGTTCACCTCCGCCAGCAACCAGCTGGGCACCCAGATGAAGGCCACCGGCGAAGTGATGGGCATCGGCAGCAACCTGGAAGAGTGCATGCTCAAGAGCGTGCGCAGCCTGGAGACCGGTGTGTGCCACCTGCACCTGGCGAAGTTCGACAGCATGAGCACAGAAGACCTGCTGGAGTATGTGAAGGAGTTCCGGGCTGATACGCTCTTCGCGGTCACGGAACTGCTGCGCAGGGATGTGGCGATCGACGCGATCCATGAACGGACCATGATCACGGAGCTGTTCCTGGAGAGCATCAAAAAGATCACCGAAATGGAAAAGCGCCTGAAGGCGGCCCCCGGAGATGTGGCCCTGCTGAAGGAAGCAAAGGAGATGGGCTTCGGCGACCAGGAGCTCTCCATCCTCTGGAATATGAAGGAAACGGATATCTACACCCTGCGCAAGGAGAAGGGAATCGTCCCGATCTTCCGCATGGTGGATACCCTGCACACCGGCAAGTACATTGCCTACCTCTACTCCAGCTACAGCGGAAAGAACGACTCCATCCTCACGGACAAGAAAAAGATTGTGGTGCTCGGCGCCGGCCCGATCCGTATCGGCCAGGGCGTTGAGTTCGACTACTCCACCGTGCACGCGGTGCAGACCATCCGCCGCGCGGGCTATGAAGCCATCATCATCAACAACAACCCCGAGACGGTTTCCACGGACTATACCACCGCGGACAAGCTGTACTTTGAGCCCCTGACGCCCGAAGACGTCATGGCGATCATCGACTTTGAAAAGCCGGAAGGCGTCATCGCCTCCCTGGGCGGCCAGACGGCCATCAACCTGGCGGAGCCGCTGATGAAGCGCGGCGTGAAGATCATCGGTACCGACTGCGATGCCATTGAGCGGGCGGAAAACCGGGACAGCTTCGAAAAGATCCTGGAGGAACTGGGAATCCCGCAGCCCCAGGGCCGGGCGGTTACCCGGATTGAGGACGGCGTGAAGGCAGCTGAGGAGATCGGCTATCCGGTGCTGGTCCGTCCGAGCTTCGTGCTGGGCGGCCGGGCCATGCAGATCGTCGGCGATGAGGATCAGCTGCGCCATTACCTGCGCACGGCTGTGGAAATCGACGCTGACAAGCCGGTGCTGGTGGACAAATACATCCGCGGTAAAGAGGTTGAGGTGGACGCCATCTGCGACGGCCGGGACGTCTTTGTGCCGGGCATCATGGAACTGGTGGAACGCACCGGTATCCACAGCGGCGACTCCATCTCCGTCTATCCCACCTTCTCCATCAGCAACAAGGTGAAGGGTATCATCCTGCAGTACGCGAAGAAGCTGGGTCTGGGCATCGGCATCATCGGCCTGTTCAACATCCAGTTCATTGTGGATCAGAATGAGAACGTCTACATCATCGAGGTGAACCCCCGCTCCAGCCGGACCGTGCCCTTCCTGAGCAAGTCCACAGGCTACTCCCTGGCGGACATCGCCACCGAGGTCATCCTGGGCAAGAGCCTGAAGGAGCAGGGAATCTTCGATCTCTATCCGGAAGAAAAGAAACGCTACTATGTGAAGGTGCCGGTTTTCTCCTTCAACAAGATCAAGGGCCTGGACGCTTACCTGAGCCCCGAAATGAAGTCCACCGGTGAAGCCATCGGATACGATGACAAGCTGAACCGCGCGCTGTACAAGGCGCTGCAGGCCGGCGGAACCCGGCTGCAGAACTACGGCACGGTGCTGGCCACCATCGCCGACCGGGACAAGGACGAGGCGCTGCCGCTGATCCGCCGCTTCTACAACCTGGGCTTCAACATTGAGGCGACCCGGGGCACTGCCCGTTTCCTGAAGGAAAACGGTATCCGCACCCACGCCATGCTGAAACTGAGTCAGGGATCCGATGAGATCCTGAACAGCATCCGTCAGGGTCATGTGGCTTACATCATCAACACCCGGGAGATCGGCGAGGCGGAGAGCGAGAGCGACGGCCTGCAGATCCGCCGCTGCGCCACGGAGAACAACGCCACGATCTTTACCAGCCTGGATACCGTCCGGGTGCTGCTGGACGTGCTGGAGGAAACCACGCTGACGATCTCTACGATTGATGCATAAAACCAATTCAGAATTAAGAATTCAGAATTCAGAATTATTAGTTAAACTGAAAGGGCAGTATGAAGCAAGAGATTCTGACTATCAGGGAGAATGTGCCGGTGACAGGCTGTGTTTACCGGATGCGGCTGGAAGGCGCGGAGCTGGAGGCCCAGAAGCCGGGCGGATTTGTGAATATCCGCCTGGAGGGCCTGTTCCTGCGCCGGCCTATCTCCGTCTACGATTCCGAACCCGGTTCACTGACCATCCTGTATAAGGTGGTAGGGAAAGGTACGGAACAGATGGCCGGGATGATGCCCGGCGAAACCCTGGACGTGCTGACGGGACTAGGGAACGGATATGACCTGACAAAGGCTGGTGATACTCCGCTGCTGCTGGGCGGCGGCGTGGGCGTTCCGCCTCTGTACCTGCTGGCAAAGAAGCTGATCGCCGAAGGGAAAAAACCGCAGGCAGTGCTGGGATTCAACACGGCAGGAGAAGTGTTCGGGGAAGAAGAGTTCAGGGCGCTTGGCTGCGGTGTGACGGTGACCACGGCGGACGGCAGTTACGGCGTCAAAGGGTTTGTGACCGACGCCCTGCCGGAAGAGTACAGCTACTTCTACACCTGCGGACCGGAACCCATGCTCCGGGCGGTATACCGGGCAGCAAAAACCTCAGGCCAGTTCTCCTTTGAGGAACGGATGGGCTGTGGCTTCGGCGCCTGTATGGGCTGCAGCTGCAAAACCATTACCGGATACAAGCGCATTTGCCGGGAAGGTCCGGTGCTGGAGAAGGAGGAGATCATTTGGGACGCCTGACAACAAACCTGTGCGGTATTGATCTGGATAATCCCGTAATCCCCGCCAGCGGTACCTTTGGTTTCGGATATGAGTTTGCCCAGTGGTATGACATCAACTGCCTGGGAACCTTCTCCTTCAAGGGAACGACGAAGGATCCCCGCTTCGGGAATCCGACGCCCCGCATTGCGGAATGCCCGGCCGGCATGATCAATGCCGTCGGTCTGCAGAACCCCGGGGTGGAAAAAGTGATCGCGGAGGAACTGCCGAAGCTGAAGGAAGTTTTCCATAAGCCGGTTATGGCAAATGTCAGCGGTTTCAGCGTGGCGGATTACGCCTATACCTGCGAACGGCTGGATCAAGAGGAACAGGTCGGCTGGCTGGAGGTCAACATCTCCTGCCCGAATGTACACGGAGGCGGGATGTCCTTCGGTACGGATCCGAAAGCGGCAGCGGAGGTAACCGCGGCGGTGAAGCGGGTCACGACAAAGCCGGTCATTATGAAACTGAGCCCGAATGTGACGGATATTACCGCCATCGCGAAAGCCTGCGAGGATGCCGGCGCGGACGGCGTATCCCTGATCAACACCCTGCAGGGAATGCGTATTGACTTGCGGACCCGGAAACCCGTGATCAAAAATGTGATGGGCGGGGTCAGCGGACCGGCTGTTTTCCCGGTGGCGCTGCGGATGGTCTGGCAGGTATGCCGGGCGGTGAAAATCCCGGTGGTGGGCATGGGCGGTGTGACAACCGCGGAGGATGTGCTGGAAATGATGATGGCCGGCGCGTCCGCGGTAGAGGTCGGCGCGGCGAACCTGGCCGACCCCTGCGCCTGCAAAAAGATTATTGACGACCTGCCTGCGGCAATGGACAAATACGGGATCCGGAGCCTGCAGGAACTGGCGGTACAAGCATAAAGGGAGGAGAAACACACATGGGTAAAGACGTGATCGTAGCCTGCGATTTCCCGAACGCTGAGCAGACGCTGGCCTTCCTGGACAGGTTCCAGGGACGCAAGCCGTTTGTGAAGATCGGCATGGAGCTGTTCTACGGAGCGGGTCCGGACATCGTCCGGCAGATTAAGGCACGGGGACACAAGATCTTCCTGGATCTGAAGCTGCATGACATTCCGAACACAGTGAAAAAGGCGATGATGGTCTTGAGGGATCTGGATGTGGATATCTGCAACCTGCACGCTGCGGGTACAATCCGGATGATGGAGGCCGCGCTGGAAGGCCTGACCAGGCCGGACGGCAGCAGGCCGCTGCTGATTGCTGTGACCCAGCTGACCAGCACGGACCAGGAAGCCCTGGAAAAGGATCTCCTGATCGAACGGCCCATAGACGAAGTGGTTATGCATTATGCCCTGAACGCCCGGAAAGCCGGACTGGACGGGGTGGTCTGCTCTCCGCTGGAAGCAGGTAAGGTGCACGAGGCCTGCGGAAAGGATTTCCTGACCGTGACACCCGGCGTGCGTTTCGCGGATGGAGATGTGGGAGACCAGAAGCGGGTGATGACGCCTGCGGAGGCAAACCGGATCGGCAGCGATTACATTGTGGTGGGACGCCCGATCACCGCGGCGGAAGACCCGGTGGCGGCATATGAGCGCTGCATCGCTGAATTCATTGGATAAAATCCAATGAATTCACAATGAAGAATTCAGAATTCAGAATGCA
This sequence comes from Aristaeella lactis, assembly GCF_018118585.1. Classification (NCBI taxonomy): domain Bacteria; kingdom Bacillati; phylum Bacillota; class Clostridia; order Eubacteriales; family Aristaeellaceae; genus Aristaeella; species Aristaeella lactis. The sequence continues at coordinate 2,546,726 of NZ_CP069421.1, read as the reverse complement.
GAATGATAGTTGGTGTGAACCGGATACTGAACGGGAAGCGGCACACTGAATCATGATGAATTGAAAGTGAGTGAAACTTATGACACGGGAAGAACTGAACCAGCAGATCGCGCGGGACCTGCTGAAGATCAAGGCGGTCTTCTTCCGCCCGGAGGAACCCTTTACCTGGGCCAGCGGGATCAAAAGCCCGGTTTACTGCGACAACCGGCTCACCCTGACGGCGCCGGAGGTCCGCACGGACGTGGAAAAAGGACTGGCGAAGCTGATCGGGGAGGAATATCCTTCTGTGGAAGTGCTGATGGGTACCTCCACCGCCGGAATTGCCCACGCGGCGATCACGGCGCATATCATGGGCCTGCCCATGGGTTATGTGCGTTCCGGTGCCAAGGACCACGGCCGGCAGAACCAGATTGAAGGCAGGCTGGAGCCCGGCCAGAAGGTCGTGGTTGTGGAAGACCTGATCTCCACCGGCGGCAGCGTGCTGGAAGTTGTGGATGTGCTGCGCCAGGCAGGCGCGGAAGTACTTGGCATCGTGAGCATTTTCACCTACGGCATGCAGAAGGGCCTGGACCGGCTGGCGGCTGCCAATGTGAAGAATGTGTCCCTGACGAACTTTGACGTCATTGCGGAAGAAGCCGCTAAGGAAGGTTATATCCGGCCCGAGGATATTTCCCGGCTGATCCGGTTCCGGAATAATCCGTCTGATGAATCCTGGGCCCGGCTCTGATAACTTCTGAAACAGGCGATCTGTCCCCCGGACGGTCGCTTCATTAATAAACGCGGAGGATAAGATGAAACGAAGCATTATTGATGTTCCGGATCTGACCCCGGAGGAGCTGGACCAGCTCATGGATACGGCGGAAGACATTATCGCCCATCCGGACGATTATGCCGATGCCTGCCGGAGGAAAAAACTGGCGACCCTCTTCTTTGAACCCAGCACCCGTACGCGCCTGAGCTTTGAGGCTGCCATGTATGAGCTGGGCGGTAATGTACTCAGCGTGACCGGCGCGGGCACCAGCTCCGCCGCCAAAGGGGAAAGCGTGGCGGATACAGCCAAGACGGTTTCCTGCTACGCGGATATCATTGCCATGCGTCATCCGAAGGAAGGCGCGGCACTGGTCGCGGCACGGAACGCTTCCGTACCGGTGATCAATGCCGGAGACGGCGGTCACTGCCATCCCACCCAGACGCTGGCGGACCTGCTGACCATCCGCAGGGAAAAGGGAAGACTGGGCAGCATGACTGTGGGTCTGTGCGGCGACCTGAAGTTCGGCCGTACGGTGCATTCCCTGCTCAATGCCATGTCCCGCTATGAAGGACTGAACTTCGTACTCATCAGCCCCGAGGAACTGAAAGTTCCCAGCTATGTGAAAAACGACGCCCTGAAGAAAAAGAACATTCCCTATGTCCAGACCACGGACCTGGAGGAAGTCATCGGGGACCTGGATATCCTGTATATGACCCGGGTGCAGCGGGAACGCTTCTTCAACGAGGAAGACTACCTGCGCCTGCGGGACAGCTACATCCTGACGCCGGAAAAGATGAAGAAAGCAAAGCCGGACCTGTGCGTGATGCATCCCCTGCCCCGCGTGAATGAGATCAGCGTCGCGGTGGACGAGGATCCCCGGGCCTGCTATTTCAAGCAGGTGCTGAACGGAAAATATATGCGCATGGCACTCATCCTGAAACTGTTGAATTTGAGTCGCGCGCGCACCGCGGACGCAAGCGTCTCACGCACCGCGCACGAGATGGAGGGGGGAACGATATGAACGTGGATTCCATCCGGGACGGGATCGTGATCGATCACATCGCCGCGGGCTGCGGTATGAAGCTTTATCGCCTGCTGGGCCTGGAAAGCCTGGAGGCGCCGGTCGCCATGATCACCAATGTGGTTTCCCGCAAACTGGGCAGGAAGGATATCATCAAGGTCGACGCGGCGATCGATGTGGATCTGGATATCATCGGCTATGTGGATCCGGGCGCCACGGTCAACATTATCCGGAACGGTGAGCTGAAAGAGAAAAAGCGTATCGAAATGCCGGAAAAACTGGTGAACGTGATCTTCTGCAAAAACCCCCGGTGCATTTCCTCCTGTGAGCAGGAACTGGACCAGGTTTTCCACCTGACAGACCGGGAAAAGAAAGAATACAGGTGCGCTTACTGTGAAGCAAAAGCCTCCAGCCTCTGACCGGAGATAGAGAAAATAGCAAGAACTGCACCAGAAAGCACAAAATCCGAAGAAACCCGAACGTTTATTTCCGAACGTTCGGGTTTTTGATTAAATTATTATGAATTTCCTTTGTTTTCAATTGACAATGTTCGTGTTTTGAAGTATAGTGGGAACGGTTTCAATGGAGAAGTCAGGAGGATCCTATTGTGAGAAAAGTAGGTATCATCATGGGCAGCGACAGCGACCTGCCCGTGATTAAAAAAGCAACGGATCAGCTCAAAAGCCTGGGTATTCCCTTCGAGGTGCATGTCTATTCAGCACACCGCACACCGGAGGAGGCCCGGGCTTTTGCAGTCAATGCGCGGAAGAACGGCTTCGGGGCGCTGATCGCGGCGGCCGGTATGGCGGCCCATCTGGCCGGTGCCATCGCGGCGAACACGACCCTGCCGGTGATCGGGATTCCCTGCCAGGGACCCTGCCTGGAGGGACTGGACGCCCTTCTTTCCACGGTTCAGATGCCCACCGGTATCCCGGTGGCGACCGTGGCGGTGAACGGCGGGGCGAACGCGGCCCTGCTGGCGGCGCAGATCCTGGCCGTGGAAGACGCGGACCTGGCTGCGAAGCTGGACGCGAAGCGCAAAGCCGACGCGGAAGCGGTCCTGGCAAAGGACGCCGGGATTGCCGAACGGCTTTAATTCAGAATTCAGAATTAAGAATTCAGAATTATGATTACTTAAACGTAATCAGGAACATCTTTCACAGGACAGAAACGGCAAAGTGGTCCGAATTATGAATTGTGAATGATGAATTATGAATTGATATAAAACCGGAGGTTCAATAACTATGGGCGGTTTTTTCGGGATTACATCCAAAAAGGACTGCATGCTGGATGTGTTTTTCGGTGTAGACTACCACAGCCACCTGGGCACACGCCGTGCCGGTATGGCCGCGTGGGATGAGGAGATCGGTCTGCAGCGGAAGATTCATAATATCTGCAACGCTCCTTTCCGGACCAAGTTTGAGCATATTTTTGAGGAAATGCGCGGCACTTCCGCCATCGGATGTATTTCCGACGCGGATCCCCAGCCCCTGCTGATCAGGTCCAATCTTGGCACCTATGCCATCTGCATGACCGGTGTGATCAACAACGCGGATGAACTGATCGATCAGTACCTCAGCTTCAGCGGCGGTCATTTTGATTCCATGACCGGCGGCAAGATCAACCAGACAGAGCTGCTCAGCGCGCTGATCAACCAGAAGAGCAATTTTGCCGAGGGCATCCGGTTCGCCCAGAAGTCCATCATCGGCACTGCTTCCATCCTGATCCTGACGGACAAGGGTTCCATCATTGCCGCCCGGGACCGCATGGGCCGCCTGCCCGTGGCGATCGGCAAGCGGGATGACAGCTACGCCGTGGCCTTTGAATCCTTTGCCTTCCATAAGACCGGATACGAAGACGTTCGTGAACTGGGCCCCGGGGAGATCGTGGAACTGACCCCCAGCAAGATGACCCAGTTGGTGCCTCCGGGAAAGAAAAAGAAGATCTGCTCCTTCCTCTGGAGCTATTACGGCTATCCCACCTCCACCTATGAAGGGGTGAACGTGGAAGAGATGCGCTACCGCAACGGCGCGATCATGGCGGACAATGACAAGGCCGCCGGCCGGAATGATCCGATCGACTACATCGGCGGTGTTCCGGATTCCGGTACGCCCCATGCCATTGGCTACGCGAACCGCAGCGGCGTTCCCTTTGCCCGTGCCTTCATTAAATACACCCCTACCTGGAGCCGCAGCTTCATGCCGGCCAACCAGACGGACCGGGACAAGATTGCCAAGATGAAGCAGATTCCCGTGAACGAACTGATCAAGGACAAGAACCTGCTGTTTGTGGATGACTCCATCGTCCGGGGTACCCAGCTGAGGGAAACCGTTGAGTTCCTGTACGAGAGCGGTGCCAAGTCCGTGCATATGCGCAGTGCCTGCCCGCCCATTATGTACGCCTGCAAATACCTGAACTTCTCCCGCTCCAACAGCGACCTGGAGCTGATCGCCCGCCGGGTGATCCTGGAGCTGGAAGGGGAGGAAGGTTTCGAGCACATCGATGAATATGCCGACGGCAGCACCGAGCGCGGCAAGAACCTCCGGGAATGCATCTGCAAGAAGTTCAACTTCGCTTCCCTGGAGTTCCAGACCCTCGAGGGCGTGATCAAGGCCATCGGTATTGATCCCTGCGAGCTGTGCACTTACTGCTGGAATGGGGAGGAAGGCGAATGACAGCCCAGTGGGCTGTCCGTCGAAGGCGGAAATGAGCCGACCGAGTCAACCGAAACGAGCAGTGAGCCCGCTCCAAGGGCGAGATGCGACGATTGAGGTTGCGGGAAAGAATAAACACAACCATGAGATGAAAGGAATAACACCATGCTGAATTCCAAATCCGAAGCCTACGCCGCCGCTGGCGTTGATATCACTGCCGGCTACAAGTCGGTCGAACTGATGAAAAAGCATATCCGGAAAACAGAGACCCCCGGTGTCTTCTCCGATGTGGGAGGATTCGGCGGACTGTTCCGTCCGGATCTGACCGGCATGAAAGAACCGGTGCTGGTATCCGGCACCGACGGCGTGGGCACCAAGCTGAAGATCGCCCTGCTGATGGACAAGCATGACACCATCGGAATTGACTGTGTGGCCATGTGTGTGAATGATATCATCTGCTGCGGCGCCGAACCCCTGTTCTTCCTGGACTATATTGCCTGCGGAAAGAACATTCCCGAGCGGATCGAGCAGATTGTCAAGGGCGTCTGCGACGGCTGCGTCCAGGCCGGCTGCGCGCTGATCGGCGGCGAAACGGCGGAGCATCCCGGGATGATGCCTGAAGAGGAATATGACCTGGCCGGTTATTCCACGGGTATTGTGGACAGGGCTAAGATCATTGACAACAAGACCATGAAAGCCGGGGACGTAGTGATCGCGCTGCCTTCCACCGGTGTTCATTCCAATGGTTTCTCCCTGGTGCGGAAGGTGTTCGACGTGGAAAACGCGGACCTGACCTCCCCGGTGGAGAAGCTGGACGGCAAAAGCCTGGGCGAGACCCTGCTGACCCCCACCCGCATTTATGTGAAACCCGTGCTGGCCCTGCTGAAAGAAGTCGCGGTGAAGGGCATCAGCCATATCACCGGCGGCGGCTTCTATGAAAACATTCCGCGCAGCATTCCGGACGGCCTTGGCGCGAAGATCGAGCGAAGCAGTGTTAAGGTGCTGCCGATCTTCGATCTGATCGCTGAAAAGGGCGGCATCAGCGAGCGGGATATGTTCAACACCTTCAACATGGGTGTGGGCATGAGCATCGTTGTGGCCGCGGAAGACGCGGAGAAAGCGGTCCGCATCCTGAAAGAGAACGGTGAGGACGCTTACGTGATCGGTGAGATCATTGAAAGTGAAGACAAGATCACAATTGTCTGATCAATAAACACGGAGGTGCGTATGAGCAAAAAAGCCCGTATTGCCGTGCTGGTTTCCGGAGGCGGAACCAACCTGCAGGCGATCCTGGACGCCGCGGCCCGGGGAGAGATCCCGGACGGGGAAGTGGCACTGGTCATCAGCGACCGTTCCGGAGCCTATGCCCTGGAGCGTGCTGAGAAAGCCGGCATTCCGGCCCTGGAAATCAACAAGAAAGCCTGCGGAGGCCAGCTGCCTTTCGAGCAGCAGCTGATCGCCGCCCTGACCACGAACCGGATTGACCTGATCGTGCTGGCCGGTTTCCTGAGCATCCTGACCGAGAACTTTACGACACTGTATCCCCGCCGGATCATCAACGTCCATCCGAGCTTGATCCCCAGCTTCTGCGGCGCGGGCTTCTATGGCCTGAAGGTGCACCAGGCAGCGCTGGACCGGGGCGTAAAGGTAACAGGAGCGACCGTGCACTTTGTCAATGAGATTCCGGACGGCGGAGAGATCATTGCCCAGAAGGCAGTGGATATCCTGCCGGAGGATACGCCTGAAACCCTGCAGCGCCGGGTGATGGAACAGGCAGAGTGGATCATCCTGCCGCAAAGCGTTGAAAAGATTTCAAAAGAAATCATTCTTCATTAATTATTCTGAATGGAAACGAGGAGGAGCCTATGGACATCTACCGCATCTTTACCCCTGAAGAACTGCTGAAGGACAACACCTACCCCGGACGCGGCATCATCATCGGCAAGACGCCGGACGGCACAAAAGCCATGACAGCCTATTTCATTATGGGCCGCAGCGACAACAGCCGTAACCGTATCTTCACCGAGAAGAATGGCGAAGTCTTCACCGAGCCTTTTGACGCGTCAAAGGTCCAGGACCCCTCCCTGATCATTTACGCCGCGATCCGTTCCTATGAAAACAACCTGATCGTGACCAACGGCAACCAGACCGATACAATCCGGGACGGCCTGAAGGAAGGCAAAACCTTCTCTGCCGCGCTGGAAAGCCGCGAGTTTGAGCCGGACGGCCCGAACTTCACGCCCCGCATCAGCGGTATGCTGACTTTCGGTGAAGGAGATTTCACCTACCAGATGAGCATCCTCAAGAGCGCCGACGCGGAAGGCAGCGCCTGCAACCGCTACACCTACAGCTACGCGCCGCTGAACGGACTGGGCCACTTCATTCACACGTATGTGTGCGACGGCAACCCCATCCCGACTTTCCAGGGAGAACCGGAGCGCATCGCGGTCAGCAACGATATCGACGAGATGACCGATATCCTGTGGAAGAACCTGAATGAACAGAACAAGATCAGCCTTTATGTCCGCTATGTGGACCTGAAGACCGGAACCGCCGAAAACCGCCTCGTGAATAAAAACAAGTGAAGGAGTCAGGAAAAATGAAAGAATTCGAGCTCAAGTATGGCTGCAACCCCAACCAGAAACCCGCGAAGATCTACATGAATGACGGCAGCGAACTGCCCATCAAAATCCTGTCCGGCCGTCCCGGATTCATCAATTTCCTGGATGCCTTCAACAGCTGGCAGCTGGTGAAGGAACTGAAGGCTGCCCTGGGCATGCCCGCCGTGACCAGCTTCAAGCATGTGAGCCCCACTTCCGCCGCGGTCGGCATTCCGCTTTCCGCCGACCTGAAAAAGGCCTGCTTTGTGGATGATATCGAAGGCCTGGATGATTCTCCCCTGGCTTGCGCCTATGCCCGTGCCCGCGGTACGGACCGGATGTGCTCCTTCGGTGACTGGGTTGCCCTGAGCGACGTGTGCGACGTGACCACCGCGAAGATGATCAAGCGGGAAGTGTCCGACGGCGTCATTGCCCCCGGCTATGAGCCCGAAGCCCTGGAGATCCTGAAGCAGAAGCGCAAGGGCAACTACAACATCGTGGAGATCGATCCCGATTATGTGCCGGAAGTGCAGGAGCGCAAACAGGTTTTCGGCATCACCTTCGAACAGGGCCGCAACAATTTCGAAATCAACCGGGAGCTGCTCTCGGATATCGTGACGAAGACCAAGGATCTGCCGGATTCCGCCGTGCGTGACCTGATCATTGCCCTGATCACCCTGAAGTACACCCAGTCCAACTCCGTCTGCTACGCGGTGGACGGCCAGGCGATCGGCGTTGGTGCCGGCCAGCAGAGCCGTATCCACTGCACCCGTCTTGCCGGTTCCAAGGCGGACACCTGGTTCCTGCGCCAGCATGAGAAAGTCCTGAACCTGCCCTTCCGCGCGGACCTGGGCCGGCCTGAACGGGACAATGTCATTGACGGCTACATCAACCAGAACGAGGAAGATGTCTGCGCGGACGGCAACTGGCAGAAGTATTTCACTGAACAGCCCGCTCCCCTGACCGACGCGGAGAAGCGCGCTTTCCTGGACACCCGGCAGAACGTGGCCCTGGGTTCCGATGCCTTCTTCCCCTTCAGCGACAACATTGAGCGCGCTTACAAGAGCGGCGTGAAGTATATCGCAGAGCCCGGCGGATCCATCCGTGATGACGCGGTCATCGAGTGCTGCGACAAATACGGCATGACCATGGCCTTCACCCACATGAGGCTTTTCCATCATTAATCTTATTATCAGGTAGGAAGCAGGAGGCGGAATAAACCTCCTGCCTCCTACCTCCTGCTTTTTATCATTAAGTACGCAGAGGAGATCAACTATGAACCTGCTTGTTGTCGGCGGCGGCGGCCGTGAACATACCATCATCAAAAAGCTGAAACAGAATCCTGCTGTTGAAACGATCTATGCCCTGCCGGGCAACGGCGGTATCGCCGCGGACGCGACCTGCGTGGATATCAAGGCGACGGATATTGAAGGAATTGTGGCCTTCACCCGGAACACGAAGATCGATTACGCGGTTGTCGCTCCGGATGATCCGCTGGTGCTGGGATGCGTGGACGCCCTGGAGGCGGAAGGCATTCCCTGCTTCGGTCCCCGTGCCAACGCGGCCATCATTGAAGGCAGCAAGGTTTTCTCCAAGGACCTGATGAAGAAATACGGCATTCCCACCGCGGCGTACGAGGTTTTCTCCGATCCGAAAAAGGCCCTTGAATACCTGGAAACCTCCCCGATCCCGACGGTGATCAAGGCGGACGGCCTTGCCCTGGGCAAGGGCGTGACCGTGGCCATGACCCGCTGGGAAGCACGGGCGGCCGTACGGGAGATCATGGAAGACAAGAAATTCGGAAAGAGCGGTGATAAGATCGTTATTGAGGAGTACCTCGAAGGTCCGGAAGTTTCTGTTCTGGCGTTCACCGACGGAACGACTGTGAAACCCATGGTTTCCAGCATGGACCACAAGCGGGCGGAGGACGGTGACAATGGTCCGAACACCGGCGGCATGGGAACGGTTGCTCCGAATCCCTTCTACACGGAGGGGATCGCGGAAGAATGCATGCAGACGATCTTCCTGCCGACCATCCGGGCGATGAAGAAAGAAGGCCGGGAATTTCGCGGCTGCCTCTACTTCGGCCTGATGCTGACAAAGAAGGGACCGAAGGTCATCGAGTACAACTGCCGTTTCGGCGATCCCGAGACCCAGGTGGTGCTGCCCCTGCTGGAGAGCGACCTGCTGACAGTGATGCAGGCGGTTACCAACGGTACCCTGGCGGACTGTGAAGTGAAATTCCGGGACGCGTACGCCTGCTGCGTAGTGCTTGCTTCCATGGGCTATCCGGTGCATTATGACAAGGGATATGAAATCACGATTCCTGACGCTGTGAAGGAGCATGTCTATGTGGCCGGCGCAGCCCTGAAGGACGGGAAACTGGTCAATTCCGGCGGCCGCGTACTGGGCGTGACGGCTGTGGCGGATTCCCTGCCGGAAGCCGTGAAGGAAGCCTACGCCATGGCGGATACGATTTCCTTCGGGAATAAGTACTGCAGGCGGGATATCGGACAGCGGGCGCTGAGCGCAATCAATCAGTAAGAATTCAATTCATAATGATTACTGCATTGTGAATGATAAATAAAAGAGGTACATATGGTTTACAGAATCTTTGTTGAGAAGAAACCCGGCCTGGACAATGAAGCCCGCGGCCTGAAAAATGACGTGGTAAAATTCCTGGGCATCAAGGGCCTGGAGAAGATCCGCCTGCTGAACCGCTATGACGCGGAGAACATTTCCGATGAGATGTTCGCGCTGGCGGTACGGGAAGTGTTCTCTGAGCCCCAGCTGGACGATACCATGGAGCAGTTTGACGCGGAAGGCGCCGCCGCAGTGTTCGCGGTGGAATTCCTGCCCGGTCAGTTTGACCAGCGCGCGGACTCCGCGGCCCAGTGCATCCAGTTCCTGTCCCAGGGTGAACGGCCCCTGGTCCGCAGCGCGAAGGTTTACCTGCTCTACGGCAGCCTGTCCGCGGAGGAGATCGCCGAGATCAAAAAATACGTGATTAACCCGGTGGAAGCCCGGGAGGCTTCGCTGGATCTGCCGGAAACCCTGAAAACCGAATACGCGGTGCCCACGGAAGTGGCAACGCTGGACGGCTTTACAAAGTTGGACCGCGCGGGCCTGGAGAAGTTCGTGGCGGACTACGGCCTGGCCATGGACGTGGATGATATCACTTTCTGCCAGTCCTGGTTCCGGGAAGAAGGCCGGGAACCCACCATCACGGAAATCCGGATGCTGGATACCTACTGGAGCGACCACTGCCGCCATACCACCTTCCTGACCGAGATCGACAGCGTCCGCTTTGAGGATCCGGTGCTGGAGAAGGCCTGGAAGCGCTACATGGATGTCCGTGCCGAACTGGGCAGGGAAAAGAAGCCCGTGTGCCTGATGGACCTGGCGACTGTGGCGGTGAAATACCTGAAGAAGCACGGAAAGCTGGACAAGCTGGACGAGAGCGAAGAGATCAACGCCTGTACGGTGAAGATGGACGTGGAGCGTGACGGGGTGAAGGAACCCTGGCTGCTGCTGTTCAAGAATGAAACCCATAACCATCCCACGGAAATCGAACCTTTCGGCGGCGCGGCCACCTGTATCGGCGGCGCTATCCGGGATCCCCTGAGCGGCCGGGCTTATGTTTATGGCGCGATGCGTGTTACCGGCGCGGCGGATCCCACCAAACCGGTGTCTGAAACCATTCCCGGCAAGCTGCCCCAGCGTAAGCTGGTTACCACCGCGGCAGCCGGCTATGCCTCCTACGGCAACCAGATCGGCCTGGCAACGGGTATCGTGGATGAAGTGTATCATCCCGGCTATGCCGCCAAGCGCATGGAGATCGGCGCGGTGATCGCGGCGGCTCCCGCTGAGAATGTCCGCCGTGAGCGTCCGGCTCCCGGTGACGTGGTCATCCTGCTGGGCGGTTCCACAGGCCGTGACGGTATCGGCGGCGCGACGGGTTCCTCCAAGGCCCATAACGCCCACAGCGTGGAAACCTGCGGCGCGGAAGTCCAGAAGGGCAACGCGCCTGAAGAACGCAAACTCCAGCGGCTGTTCCGTAATCCCAAGGCGACAAAGCTGATCAAGCGCTGCAACGACTTCGGCGCCGGCGGTGTCAGCGTTGCCATCGGCGAACTGGCAGACGGCCTGGAAATTGACCTGAACGCGGTTCCGAAGAAGTATGACGGCCTTGACGGCACGGAACTGGCGATCTCCGAAAGCCAGGAGCGCATGGCTGTGGTTGTGGCGGCGGAAGACGCGGCTGCCTTCCTTGCCCTTGCGGAAGAAGAAAACCTGCAGGCGTGCATCGTGGCGGAAGTGAAGGCTGAGCCCCGCCTGCGCATGAACTGGAACGGAAAGACCATTGTGGATATCAGCCGGGAGTTCCTGAACTCCAACGGCGCGCCGAAGCATACGGCGATCACTCCCGCGGCATCCCGTCCTGTGGCGGACCTGCCGAAGCAGAAACCCGCGGACTTTGCCGGCCTGCTGAAGGAAACAGCGGCGGACCTGGCGGTCTGTTCCCGCCGGGGCCTTTCCGAGCGGTTTGACTCCACCATCGGCGCAGGCACAGTGCTCATGCCTTTCGGCGGAAAGAACCAGCTGACGCCCATCCAGGCAATGGTCCAGAAGATCAGCCTGGAAAAGGGCCATACGGATGACTGCTCCCTCATGGCCTGGGGCTATGATCCGGAGCTGACTTCCTTCAGCCCCTATCACGGCGCATACCTGGCAGTGGTGGATTCGGTCACCAAGCTGATCGCTGCCGGCGCTTCCTTTGAAGATGTCTACCTGACTTTCCAGGAATACTTTGAAAAGCCCGGTACGGACGGAAAACGCTGGGGCAAGCCCCTGGCGGCTCTCCTGGGTGCCTTTGAAGCCCAGATGAACCTGGGCGTGGGTGCCATCGGCGGCAAGGACTCCATGTCCGGCTCCTTTGAAAAGCTGGATGTGCCGCCCACGCTGGTATCCTTTGCGGTCACCACGGCAAAAACCGGTGATATCATCTCCCCCGAGTTCAAGAAGGCGGGCAATCCCGTGATTCTGCTGGAGCCGGAGCGGGATGAACAGGGCCTCCCGGTAACGGAATCCCTGCTGGCGCTCTACCGGCAGGTGACAGACCTGATCCGTGCGGGGAAGATCGTTTCCTGCCGCACGGCGGAAGTCGGCGGTTCCATTGCCTCTGTGCTGAAGATGGCGCTGGGCAACGGCCTGGGCTTTGCCTTTGAAAAGGACTGGGAACTGCAGGAACTGGCGGAGGTCCGCTACGGAAGCTTCCTTGCGGAGCTTTCGGAAGATATGGATCTGGGCCGGAAGCTGGGCACCGTTACGGAAGAACCGGTGCTGACCTGGCGTGACAGCGCGGCGGACGTGAAGGAGCTGCGCGTGATCGGCCGGGACAAGCTTGAAAAAGTCTATCCGACGCTGAATCCGGAATGGACCCTGGAAGACCGGGCGGAGGCGGATGCCTGCTGGCCCGCGGCCCGGAAGGAAGAACGGACGGAAGCGTTCAACTACAAGGCGACCGGCTGGAAGGCCCCGGCACTGCACATCGCGAAGCCCGGCGTGCTGATCCCGGCGTTCCCGGGAACCAACTGCGAAGTGGACAGTGCCCGCGCGGCGGAAGATGCCGGCGCGAAAGCCGAGATCTTCGTGGTCCGGAACCGGTCCGCGGAAGATATTGTCCGCAGCGCGGAAGCGTTTGCCGCGAAAGTGCGTGAGAACCAGATGATCTTCATCCCCGGCGGATTCTCCGGCGGTGATGAACCGGACGGCAGCGCGAAGTTCATTATCGCCTTCTTCCGGAACAAGGGAGTCAGCGAAGCGGTGACGGAGCTGCTGGACAAGCGGGACGGCCTGATGTGCGGTATCTGCAACGGCTTCCAGGCGCTGATCAAGCTGGGTCTGGTGCCCTACGGAAAGATCATTGAGACCGATGAGCACTGCCCGACCCTGACCTTCAACACCATCGGACGTCACCAGAGCCGCATCGTCCGCACCCGGGTGGCCAGCACGCTGAGCCCCTGGCTCCGCGGCGCGCAGCAGGGCGCGGTTTACAGCGTACCGATCAGCCACGGTGAAGGCCGCTTCCTTGCGGAGGAAAGCCTGATCCGGAAGCTGGCGGAGAACGGCCAGATCGCCACCCAGTATGTGGACCTGGACGACCAGCCGACGATGGACCTGCGCTTCAATCCCAATGGCAGCCTGTATGCCATTGAAGGTATTACCAGCCCGGACGGCCGTGTCTTCGGCAAGATGGGACACAGCGAGCGGGTCGGGAAGGACCTGTACAAGAACGTTCCCGGCAACTACGACATTAAGATGTTCGAATCCGCCGTGAAGTACTTCAGATAATCCCCGATGCAAGTTCATGCTGGTGAACCTGGACACTTCATCAGCGTGAGTTGTGAATAATCAAAGAAAAGAAACCGGAGGTTGCAGCCATGGCGTACTTAACCGACATCGAGATTGCCCAGCAGTGTGAAATGAAGCCGATCATGGAGATCGCGAAAAAGGCCCACGTAGACGAGAAGTACGTGGAACAGTACGGCCGCTACAAGGCCAAGATTGATCCAGCCCTGATTGATGAAACAGACCGGAAACCCGGAAAACTGATCCTGGTGACGGCGATCACCCCCACTCCAGCGGGTGAAGGCAAAACCACCACGACGATCGGACTGGCGGACGGCCTGTCCCGGATCGGCAAGGACGTCACGGTGGCCCTGCGGGAGCCCAGCCTTGGCCCGGTCTTCGGCGTAAAGGGCGGCGCTGCCGGCGGCGGATATGCCCAGGTGGTGCCCATGGAAGATATCAACCTCCACTTTACCGGTGACTTCCACGCCATCGGCGCGGCGAACAACCTGCTTGCCGCGATGCTGGACAACCATATCCAGCAGGGAAATGCCCTGGGGATCGACGTGAAGAAGATCACCTGGAAGCGCTGCGTGGACATGAATGACCGCCAGCTCCGCTTTGTGGTGGACGGCCTGGGCGGCAAAGCCAACGGCACTCCCCGTGAGGACGGTTTTGATATCACCGTGGCCAGCGAAATCATGGCGGTGTTCTGCCTGGCTTCCTCCATGGCGGACCTGAAAGCGCGTCTGTCCAGGATCATCGTGGCCTATACCTATGATGACAAGCCTGTAACCGCGGGCGACCTGAAGGCGACCGGCGCCATGGCGGCGCTGCTGCGCGATGCCCTGAAGCCGAACCTGGTTCAGACGCTGGAAGGTACCCCGGCCTTTGTGCACGGCGGACCTTTCGCAAACATCGCCCACGGCTGCAACTCCGTGATGGCAACCCGCATGGCCATGCGCATGGGCGACTACACCGTGACAGAAGCCGGCTTCGGTGCCGACCTGGGCGCGGAGAAGTTCCTGGACATCAAGTGCCGTATGGCCGGCCTGACGCCGGACGCGGTGGTCGTTGTCGGCACCGTGCGCGCGCTGAAGATGCACGGCGGCCTGGACAAGAAGCAGCTGGCGAACGAAGACCTGGCGGCGCTGGAGAGGGGTATTCCGAACCTGCTGCGCCATGTGAACAATATCAAGAACGTCTATCAGCTTCCCTGCGTGGTGGCCATCAACCGCTTCCCCACAGATACGGACGCGGAAATTGATTTCATCATCCGCAAGTGCCGCGAACTGGGCGTCAACACCGTCCTCTCCACCGTCTGGGCGGAAGGCGGCAAGGGCGGCGAAGACCTGGCCCGCGAGGTTGTTCGGCTGTGCGAAGAGGAGCAGGGCAACTTCACCTTCTCCTATGAGCTGGATGCCACCATCGAGGAGAAGCTGGAAGCGGTTACAAAGAAGATCTACGGCGGTGCCGGCGTAGTGCTGACCCCTGCCGCGAAGAAGCAGGCGGAACGCCTCACCGCGCTGGGCTTTGACAAGATGCCTGTCTGCGTGGCCAAGACCCAATACTCCTTCTCGGATGATCCGTCCCTGCTGGGCGCGCCGGAAGGATTCACCGTTACCGTCCGGAACCTGAAGGTTTCCGCGGGCGCCGGCTTCCTGGTTGCCCTGACGGGTGAGATCATGACCATGCCGGGCCTGCCGAAGTCCCCCGCCGCCGAACGGATCGACGTGGATGACAACGGCAAGATCAGAGGCCTGTTCTGAGAAAAAAGAAAACAGATTAAAAAGCGCCCCGGAAGCTCAGCTTCCGGGGTGCATTGTTTCGATGATGCGGTCGAACCGGATTTCCTTCAGGTGCCGGACGACGTCGCTGACCGATTTCATATTGAACTTCTTCAGGATACTGTGGATCTGCGTTTTAACCGTTCCCTGGGAAACGTAGCGGGATTCGGAAATCTGCCGGGCGTTCATTCCCTGGTACAGGCATTTCAGCACCTCAAACTCACTGTTGGACAGCATGGTGAGGATGTTCAGGCCGTAGAGCAGGCCGCTCTGCTCCTCCCGGACCCGCTTCAGCTCCTGGATGATCTTTTCCGCGTATTTGGGGCGAAGGATCATCTGGTTCTGGTGGGCATTCCGGATGGAGGTCAGGATCTGGCTGATGGAGTCTGTTTTGATAATATAATCGATCACACCGGCACAGTAGGCCTGGAAGAGCAGGTCATCGTCCTCCAGGATGGTCAGGATGATGACCTTCATCGCGGGATGCTCCCGCAGGATCTGTTTGGAGGCGGAGATTCCGGCGATCCGGGTCTCCATCTGGATATCCATCAGGATGATGTCCGGACGGAGTTCATGGGCCATCTGGACCGCTTCCGCGCCGGAAGCGGCGGTTCCGACAAGATCCATATCCGCTTCGTGGCTGATGATGTTGGAAAAATAGCTCCGGATTTCGGGGCTGTCATCGGCCATCATAATTCGAATCCGCTCCATTACACGTCAATCCTTTCTCTGGGCAGGAGAATATCCACCTGTGTATAGGATCTGCCCGCCTGGTCGCTGCTCCGGATCCGCATCTGGCCCAGCTGGGCGTTGACTACACGGAAGGCATAGGGCAGGCCGATTCCCCAGTTGCTTGTTTTCGATTTTGTGGACACAAAGGGCATCATGACCCGGCGAAGCTCCTGCTTCGGGATACCGGGGCCGTTATCCCGGATGGACAGGCTGACCCAGGCCTTGCTGGCTTCCACGCTGACGGAGAGCACCTTGTCCTCCCGGCCGGTCAGCTGCAGGGCATCGACCGCGTTGACAAAGATGTTTTTGAGCGCGTTCCGGGTGTGGTATTCGTCCACCATGCAGAGGACAGCTTCATTGCAGAAATGCTTTTCGATGCGGATGCCTTCCGGCAGGGTCAGGTTGTCCAGCGCCTGGCTGACCAGTGTACGCATGTCCGTCGGCGTCGCGTGGAGATGCAGTTCCCGGATCCGGTTCAGGGAGGATGTGATCATCTCCATCCGGTCCTTTGAAATCTCAGTCAGGCGATCCAGCTTTTCCAGCCCTTCCGGTGTGCCGTAGGCATCCCGGGCCTCGTTGGCCAGGATCAGGATGCTGAACATCAGGTTTTTTTCGGAATGGAACACGTCCTTCAGGTTCCGGTTCAGGTCCTCAATGCTGTTTTTCATGGCCCGCTTGCGGGACAGCAGTACCAGATCACCGCTGAAGATGCGGTTGGCACTGGCCAGGATCAGGATCAGCGTCAGGAGGGAGAACAGCAGGAAGAACAGGGTGATCCAGCCGGGGAGCCAGGTGCCGTTCGCAAAGAACCAGAAGGCACTCAGGAAAACAGCCTGGCTGCTCAATGCCAGCGGAATCGTATGGAAAACGATGAAGAACACAAAACCGTACAGGCTGGAGATTCCCAGCAGCAGAAAGAACGTGTCGTTGAAGCATGTGACGTTCTTTCGGATATACTGTACGGTCAGCAGCAGTGCCGGAGACAGCACGAACAGCAGGATCAGGCCCTTGAAAAGCCGGGTGATAAGGGTGATCAGCTGTACAAAAGAGGCGCGTGCCGCCCCGCTGAGCTCGTAGTATCTCATGTACAGGCGGAAGGCACAGGCGGGGGAGAAAAAGACCATATACGCTGTCAGGAACAGGAAAACAGCAGTACCGCACAGGACCTCCCAGAAGATCCGGTGATGGATTGTTTTAATATTCCGCGCGATCAGCATCAGCATCAGTACGATTCCAAAGAAAAAGACCAGGGTGCCGCAGTTGCGCAGCGTCTGTGCCTGGCTCAGGGGAAGACGCATGCGGGAGATCAGCTGGAAAAGCGCCTGGTCCAGGGAACGGAGCGGGAAAATACGCGGCGTGGTATACATGGAGGTGCTGCTTGTCTGGAACATGACCGCCACACAGGCGATGCTGATTCCCGCGTTCATCAGGAACAGCGGGAGTCCGTAGCGGCTCCGGAGTGAAAAGACCAGCAGCAGAACCGCGGAGATGGCCAGGATCAGGATGCTCAGTGCCATAGGCGGTCCTTTCCCCTTTCATGATTATGTGGCAGACTGTTTCTTCCTGTATGCTAACACAGACAAGGGTTTGTTTCAAGGACGTGTATCCCGGGGTGAGGGTATATAAAATATATACCCTGTCCTGCGGCCGGAGGCAGGGGGAACTCCGCATGCCGTGTACGGGTAGATAAAAAATCGGACTGTTCATCAGGTGTGATCCATATATAATAGAATTAGAATGAGACAGGTAGGAATTTTTCGCCTGTGAAGGCGGACGTTTTTCGATTAAGCAGTTCATTCCGATGGTCTCCTCCGCATAAGGACTTTCCGCGCGGGAAAATATTGAGCAGGCTGCCTGTGGAAGGCGCTCCGCTACGGAGACCGGCCAGGCGGTCGATAACCGGCTCAACACTGCTTTCGGGAACTGGAGCCCGATGTGCAGGCCTCCTAAATCGCGTAGTCCGGCCAGTTGTTACCAGGGACAGCTGACCGGTTGGACAGTCCCGGCGCGCCGGCAGCAAGCCGGTGCGCTTTTTTGCGGCAGAAACGCGGGGAAAAGGCGTGGCCGTTTCGAATTGATGACAAATCCCCCGCCGGGATAATCCGGCGGGGGATTCTTTACGCGTTCGGTTATTCCTTTTCTGCTTTCTGCAGGAAGGAGAGCATCACGTATCCTTCAACCACATCTGTTTTGACTCTGGCCCATCCGGGAACTTCAGCCTCTTCCAGCACGATCAGGGGCTGGTGCTTATACAGCCGGCGCAGGACCTTTGATCCGGCAGAGGGCTTTTCCCGCAGGTTCAGGCTGCTGTCATCGTCAATGTTTTCCACCGTGGCCATCCAGGCGCCTTCCGGAAGGCCGGTTTCCGCTGTTGTCACAGGCATCAGCGTGGGCCGCGGCGTGGCAGTGGGGATCGGGCCGGGTGTTTCCCCGAGCAGCGGATCCGGGGTGGGCAGGGCAGCAGATTCTCCGGTATAGCGTCTGAGTTTGGCTCCCGGATAATAGAAATCCAGGATTTCCGTGTATTTCTTTTTTCCTTCGGAGGCCTGCTGCTGGGCTCCCCGCTGGCTCATGCCTACGCCGTGGCCGTAACGGCCGGCGGTCAGGGTAAAGCTGGTTTCATCTTCCGAAACGGTGATGATCTCATTGTCAGCGCCGTAGACGCTCAGGCCCAGCTGGAACACGGTTTCCGGAAACAGGTCCAGCACCGCTGTATAGGTTCCGGCGGGAATGAGCTCCGACACGGCTTCCGCGGCAGGGGCAGGAGTATCAGTCGGTTCGGCTGTGCGGTCCGGATACAGGATCTCGCTGATGCTCAGCTCGTCTTCATCCGTGCTACGGCGGGTGCGGCCTTCCTTCAGGACCGCGGAAAGGGATACGGTCAGTTCCAGCCGGGTCATCAGCCGGCTGGGCGCCTTATACCGGGGCGTTGTCAGCTTAACCCCGCGGATGGCATCCACCCGGATCTCGTCTTTTTCAGTCAGCCGGAAATCATCCAGCTCCGGTTCTTTTGCCAGGGCGGCGCGGATCAGCCGCAGGAGTCCCGCGGACAGGCCTGAACCGTCTTTCTGCAGTACGGCGGTCCGGACCGTGCTTTCCGGATTCTGCACGTCCCAGGGGTCATCGGTCATGGCAAAACAGCCGGGGATGTTATCCCCGCTCCAGATGTTGCCGGGCAGTTCTGTCTGGCCGCCGTTTGAGGCACTGTACCAGGCGGTGATCAGCTTGCTGTTCCAGGTCAGCACAAGCCCCTCGGTTTCCAGTACGGCGAGGGAAGCGTTTTCGCTGTTGTCCGGCGTGCCTTTGAAGGCCTGGTCATTGGTGTTATCCACCACATCCCACTCGGCGGAGGGATTCATTTTGCTCAGCGCGTAGGTCCTGGCACAGACAGCCTGGGCCTTCAGGGCCTCCAGCGGGAAGGAGTCGCTCATTTCATAGGGAACGACACCCTTCAGGTAGGATTCCAGCGGGAGTGTCAGGATGGGACGGATCGCGCCGTCCTTTACGGTGAGGGTCAGGTCTCCGGGATAAACGCCGGCCTGGAGGTTAAAGCGGATACCGGGTTCCGTGTCCCCGTCACGGCGGCGCAGCAGTTTGAGCTCTTTTCCGGCGGACAGGGACAGCCCGTTGTGGAAAAGGACCATTTTGCCGTTCCGCAGGAGAACGGTGATCTGCGCCCCGGCGGGAAGCAGCACTTCCCCGCCGTCCGCGCATTGCGTAAGGTAACGGCCTTCCAGTGTCATCCATGCCTCATCCGAAAGATTCAGTCGGGTGAGCAGCACTCGTATATCGGAAGAGGCGGTATTCGTTTTTTTCGCGGCAAGGGAAACCTGCGGAAGCAAAAGAGCCAGGCACAAAAGCAATAATACGGCTTTGTGCAGGACGGTCTGCTTTCGGATTATGCTCATTCTTTCCGGTGCTCCTTTTTCCATGCCCGGATCTGTTCCAGACGTTCTTTGTACCGGCTTTCCTGTCCCTGATCCGTCGGATGATAGAAGTGCCGGTCCTTCAGCGCATCCGGCAGGCACTGCATGGCGGTGATCTTTTCTTCATAGTCGTGGGCATACTGGTAGCCCTTTCCATAGGAAAGATCCTTCATCAGGCGGGTCGGAGCGTTGCGGATGACCAGCGGAACCGGAGCGTCCGGCTCTTTAACGATGGCCTCCCGCGCCTCATTCACCGCCATCTCCATGGCATTGGATTTGGAAGCCAGGGACATATATACAACGGCTTCGGCCAGGTGTACATTGCATTCCGGTACGCCGATGAAGTGACAGGCCTGGTAGGCGGCAACGCCGACCTCCATGGCCCGGGGGTCAGCCAGCCCCACATCCTCGGCAGCAAAACGCAGCACCCGGCGCGCGATATACAGGGGGTCCTCTCCGCCTTCCAGCATTCGCATCATCCAGTAGACGGCAGCGTCCGGGTCGGAGTTGCGCATGGATTTGTGCAGGGCGGAGATCAGGTTGTAGTGTTCTTCCCCGTCTTTGTCATACATCAGGTTTTTCCGGCTCAGGCACTGGGCGACGATCTCGTCTGTGACCTGGATACCGTCTTCCCCGGCTTCGCCGTTCAGGACTACCATCTCCAGCGAACTCAGGGCGCTGCGGGCGTCCCCGTTGCTGAAGCCGGCAATGGCTTCGAGGGCGTTTTCGCTGATCGTGACGTGATCCCGGCCGAAACCGCGTTCGTCTGTCAGCGCCCGGTGGAGCAGCATCAGGATATCATCCCGGCTGAGGGCCTGCAGTACGAAGACCTTGCAGCGGGAAAGAAGCGCGCTGTTAACCTCAAAGGAGGGATTTTCCGTTGTCGCGCCGATCAGGACAATGCTGCCTTTTTCCACAAAGGGAAGGAACGCGTCCTGCTGGGCTTTGTTGAAACGATGGATTTCATCCACAAAGACGATGGTGCGGATGCCGTAGACCCGGTTTTCCTCCGCCTGGTTCATCACCTGGCGGATCTCTTTAATGCCGCTGTTCACGGCGGAGAAATCAATGAAAGAGGCCTTGGTCTGCAGGGCTATGACCCTGGCAAGTGTGGTTTTGCCGACGCCGGGAGGCCCCCAGAAGATCATGGAGCATATGCTGTCGGAGGAGATCAGCCGGCGCAGGACTTTACCCGGGCCCAGCAGATGCTGCTGTCCCGCGATCTCATCCAGCGAGGAGGGCCGCATCCGGGCGGCAAGGGGCTGGCCAAACATGGACGGAGCCTGTTCCGGCAGCAGCGAATTCTCACTCATGGCTTATCCTCCCTTCATCATCGATGGGCCTATTATACCGTACTTTATATGGAAAGAAAAGCGAACAAAAGACCGTTGACAAAGCCGGAGCCTTTTCGGATAATGAATCGTAATCGATTACAGGCTTTAATCAAACGGCCCGGAGGTACCCATGCAGATCGACAACCGTGCCTTTTACCGGAAACTGAGGACGCTGGCGGCGCCTATCACCTTCCAGAGCTTTATGCTGGCGGCGGTGGCCGCGGCGGATGCCCTGATGCTGGGCGGTGTGGCCCAGAACGAGATGACGGCGGTTTCCCTTGCCACGCAGATCCAGTTTGTGCAGAACATGTTCATCTTTTCCATTGTCTCTGCCGGATCCATTCTCGGTTCCCAGTACTGGGGCAAGGGAGACAGGGAAACGGTCCGGAGTGTTTTCCACATTATGCTGCGCTGGTGCGGGATCATATCCCTGGTGTTTTTCGCAGCCTGCGAATGCTGTCCGGACCGGCTGATGCGCCTGTTTTCCCATGATGATCCGATCATTGAGACCGGCAGCGCCTATCTCCGGATTGCCGGCTGGTCCTACCTGATCGCGGGGGTTTCCCAGTGCTACCTGCTGATCATGAAGGTGACGGACCATGCTGTGGCCGGAGCCTGGATCTCTTCATCGGCGGTGGTCAGCAACATTGTCCTGAACGCGGTGTTTATCTTCGGATACCTGGGCATGCCGGCCATGAACGCACGGGGCGCCGCGCTGGCCACCACCCTGGCGCGGGTGATCGAGCTGGTTTTGTGTGTGACCGTTTCCGCGGGAAAAACCTATATCCGGCCGGCCTGGAACAGGATCTTTGAACGCCGCAGGCAGCTGGCGGCGGATTTCCGCAGGCAGTGTATGCCGCTGCTGGGCGGCGGCCTGCTGTGGGGCGTTGGTTTTACTTCCTATACGGCCATCATGGGACATATGGGAACGGATGCGGCAGCGGCCAACGCGGTGGCGGCGGTGATCCGGGATCTGATCTGCTGTGTGTGCAACGGCGTGGGCACCGCTGCCGGGATCATGGTGGGCAATGAACTGGGGGCCGGGAACCTGGAAAAGGGGAAGGCCTGCGGGATCAAACTGAAGAATGTTTCCTGGGTGATCGGGTTCGCGTCCATGGCGCTGGTACTTGCGCTGACACCGGTTGTGGTACAGATGGTGGTCCTGACGCCGGAGGCGCAGCAGTACCTGACCGGGATGATGATCATTATGGCGGTATACATGATCGGCCGGTGCGTGAATACCGTCACGATCAACGGGGTACTGGACGGCGGGGGAGATACGGTTTTCGACATGTACTCCCTGGCGGTATGCATGTGGGGACTGGCAATCCCGCTGGCGCTGCTGGGCGCTTTTGTGTTCGGCTGGCCGGTGCTGGCGGTGTATGCCTGTACCTGCCTGGATGAGGTGGGCAAAATTCCCTGGGTGATGTTCCGCTTCCGGAAATATAAATGGGTGAAGAACCTGACAAGGGATAATCCGACGGACTGACGGGGCCGGCTGTGTCTGCCGGTCATCAAAACAGCCGGCGGGAATATCCCGCCGGCCGTGATGTGTGTTCAGGGCAGTATCATCAGTTTGCAGTTTTCAATTCCCGCGCTCCAGAACTGGGCCCGGGGAAGATGGCGGACCTGGCAGACAATGCTGGAGTTCATCGCGCCGTGGCCGACGATCAGCACATCCTTTCCTTCCGCCAGCAACGGGTCCACGCGTTCCCGCAGGAAGTCGCCGGTGCGGGCGAACAGGTCGTCCAGGCTTTCAGCGCCGCCGGGTGGTGAGGTGTACTGGTCCGGAGCGTAGAAGAGCTGGTTGATCGGACAGTCCGGGATCTGAAAGCTGTTTTCGGTTCCTTCATAGCTTCCGAAGCTCATTTCCATCAGCCGGTCATCGGCCACGATGGGGATGTTCCGGTCCCGCAGCAGGATTTCCGCGGTTTCCCTGGCGCGGACCAGCGGGGAACAGAAGCAGATATCAAAATGGACGTTCCGGTATTCCTCCCGGGCGGTTTCGGCCATGCGCCGGCCTTCGTCGTTGAGCGGGATGTCGGTCCGGCCCTGCAGTTTGTGCAGGACGTTCCAGTCGGTCTTTCCGTGCCGGATGATATACAGCATAATGACAGCTCCTTCCGCGCCGCGGGTTTCGGGTGGCTGCATTATATCACACCCTGCGTCCGTGTAAAACGGGGAAAACAGCCGGGTTTCTGCCCGGACGGGAGCCTGTTCGGATCCAATACACCAATATCCTTCAGGAATAAAGGAGAGAACCTGCCATGGACTGGATGTATCTGTTCTATTTTTCGCTGGGGCTGCTGCTGTTTTTCGGCGCGAAGAGCACCGGCCGGGGCGAATGGAACGAGGAATATACCTCCCTGAAGCAGACGAAAATACTGCAGGGGATTGCCGCACTGGGAGTAGCCCTGCATCATATGGCCCAGAAGAGCTGCGCTCCGTGGCATCCGGCAAAGTATACGGTGCACGGCCTGGATCCTTTTGTGCCCATCGGCTATATGCTGGTAGGCGTATTCCTGTTCTGCAGCGGCCTGGGCCTGTATAAAAGCTTCAGGACCAAGCCGGACTACCTGAAAGGATTTTTCCGCCGGCGGATCCTGCCGGTGATTATTGCTTTTTACCTTTCGGAGTTCATTTATACCGGTATCCGCCTGCTGATGGGCGAAAAGATGACCCCGGTGACGATCCTCTGGTATCTGTCCGGCCTGCATATGGCGAATTTCAATGCCTGGTATGCGGTTGTGATCGTTTTCTTTTATCTGGCCTTTTGGGCGGCTTTCCGCTTCTGTAAAAAGGAGGGAACAGCCATTTTCCTGGTTTTCCTGTTTGCGCTGGGCTATACAGTGCTCTGTGCTTTCATTGATCACCAGAACGACTGGTGGCTGCGGGGAGAGTGGTGGTACAACAGCATTATCCTGTTCCCGCTGGGGCTGCTTTTCGGAAAGTTTGAGAAGCGCGTGACCGGTTTCTTCCGCAAGGGTTACTGGTTCTGGCTGCTGCTTTCCTTTGCGGGGATTTTCCTGCTGTTCCAGCAGTCGGAGTGGCTCAACAACAACGCATGGGGTTATTACGGTGAATGGGGAGATCCCCTGAAGGTGCCGCACCGGCTGATGAGCGCGGGACTGCAGTGGCTGGTGGCCCTGTTCTTCACCGTCTTCTGGTTTCTGCTGGCAATGAAGGTGAAGCCTGGGAACAAAGCGCTGGCCTGGCTGGGTTCCGTGACGCTTGAATTCTATCTGATGCACGGCGTCTTCGTGGAACTGTTCGGGTATAACTTCCTGGATATCTCAAAGAGCATCATCTATATCAGATCAGTACCGCTGTACATAGCCGCGGTGCTGGCGTGCGCCGTTGCCGCGACGCTGCTGTTCCGGCTGGTATTCCGGAAGATCCGGGGGTTTGTTCAGGCAAAGGACGGGAAGCCGACAGGCGTTGCTTGACAGTCCCGCAGGGGGAATGACATAATGAACGCGGCTGACAGGAGAACGTTTACAGTATATAAAGGAGAATACTGATATGGATATTAAGGCCCTGGTTTCCCAACTGACGCTGGAAGAAAAGGCGGGACTTTGCTCCGGAGACGATTTCTGGCATACCAAGGCTGTGGAACGGCTTGGAATTCCCCGCGTCATGGTGAGCGACGGCCCTCACGGCCTGCGCAAGCAGGATGAGGAGGCAGATCACCTGGGGATCAATGACAGCATCAAAGCGGTCTGTTTTCCCACGGCCTGTGCCACAGCGGCCTCCTTTGATCCGGAACTGATCCGGGCCATGGGAGAAGCCATCGGTGACAGCTGCCAGCATGAAAAACTGTCTGTGGTGCTGGGCCCGGCGGTGAACATCAAGCGGAGCCCCCTGTGCGGCCGGAACTTTGAGTATTTTTCCGAGGATCCGTATCTGGCCGGCCGGTTGGCCGCAGCGATGATCCAGGGGGTCCAGAGCCGGAATGTGGGTACAAGCATCAAGCATTTTGCGCTGAACAGCCAGGAACACCGCCGCATGAGCTCCTCCTCTGACGCGGATGAACGGACGATCCGGGAGATCTATTTCCCCGCTTTCGAAATGGCGGTCAGGGAGGCTCAGCCCTGGACGGTTATGTGTTCCTACAACAGGATCAACGGCGTGTATGCTTCAGAGGATCCCTGGCTCCTGACCGATGTGCTCCGGAAGGAGTGGGGCTTTGAAGGCTTTGTGATGTCCGACTGGGGTGCTGTTTCCGACCGGGTTGCCGGTGTGGCGGCCGGACTGGACCTGGAGATGCCGGCCTCCGGCGGTGTCAACGACCGGAAGATCATTGACGCTGTGCGGGCAGGGAAGCTGGATGAAAAACTGGTGGACCTGGCCTGTGAGCGGATCCTGAACATTGTGTACCGGTACCTGGAAAACGCGAAACCGGGGACTCCCTGGGACAAGGACGCCCAGCACGCGCAGGCGGCGGAAATGGCGGCGGAGTGTATGGTGCTGCTGAAGAACGGGGATGCTCTGCTGCCGCTGAATAAAGAGGATGAGATTGCCTTTATCGGCGAATTTGCGGAAAAACCCCGTTTCCAGGGCGGCGGAAGCAGCCATATCAATGCTTTTAAAATCACTGGCGCCCTGGAGGCCGCAAAAGGGCTGAAGATTACCTATGCCCGCGGCTATTCCGTGGAGAAGGACGAAGCGTCCGAAGCGGATATCGCTGAAGCCGTTGCAGCGGCAAAGAAGGCCAGGGCAGCTGTGGTGTTTGCCGGCCTGCCGGGTTCCTATGAATCGGAGGCTTATGATCGTTCCCACATGCGCATGCCTGCCTGCCAGAACAAACTGATCGAAGCTGTGGCGGAAGCCAATCCCAACACCGTTGTGGTCCTGCATAACGGAGCGCCTGTGGAGATGCCCTGGATTGGAAAGGTGAAGGCGGTGCTGGAAGCCTACCTGGGCGGCCAGGCTGTGGGCGAAGCGGCAGTGCGCGTTCTCTTTGGGGATGTTAATCCCTGCGGGCATCTTCCGGAGACATTCCCGCTGAAGCTGGAAGACAATCCATCCTATCTTTTCTACGGCGGGGAAGGCAACACCTCGGAATACCGGGAAGGCATCTTTGTCGGCTACCGGTATTATGATAAAAAGAATATGGACGTCCTGTTCCCCTTCGGCCACGGCCTGTCCTATACGACCTTTGAATACAGCGGACTGAAACTCAGTGCGGAAACACTGAAGGATACGGAAACCCTGACAGTATCCGTAACGGTGAAAAATACGGGAAACCGTGCGGGGAAAGCGGTTGTGCAGCTGTATGTGGGCGACAGGGAAAGCACACCTATCCGTCCCGTCCGGGAGCTGAAAGGGTTTGCCAAGACGATGCTGCAGCCCGGGGAGAGCAGGGAAGTCACCTTTACCCTGGATAAAAGGAGCTTTGCTTACTGGAACAGGGAGATTCATGACTGGCATGTGGAGACCGGCGTGTTCACCATTGAAGCCGGTGCTTCCAGCCGTGACCTGCCGCTGAAGGCGGAGGTCACCGTTGAATCCACGGCGGAACTGCCCAGGCATTACACAATGGACAGCATCTTCATGGATATCATGGCGGATCCCAAGGCGGCGCCTGTAATGCGGGAGTTTATGAGGCGGAATAAAGGCATCTTCGGCCATCAGGAGCAGGAAAACGGGTCGGATGCGGCAAAGGAAGCCATCACGGCAGATATGAAAACGGCGATGATCAACTATATGCCCCTGCGGGGTGCATTCAGCTTTGGGAACGCATCTGCGGAGCTGGCGGAGGAGCTGCTGAAGAAGCTGAACGGATGAGCAGATTCACGACCACAATATGTTGTGGCCGTATACAAAACCGGAACGTTACGCTCCGGTTTTTTTGATGCTTGTCAACGGGTTGACAGGATGATAATGAAACAAAACCAAAAAAAAACATACTTTTTTGGGGAGAGTGCTGAAATAAGCAAATGTTGGTTTACAAGGGCTGTTAACGATTGCGCTGCTGTCGGAGCATGTCCAAAAAGGGTATAAAAGCCCGCAAAACCTACATTTTGTGGTTGCAAAATGAAATGAAGGAGGGTATACTGTTCTTCGCTTGAGAAAGTGTAAAAAAGTACGGCTAAATCAGTCGAAAACAGTGAGGAATCGCTGTTTGAGAATACGCGGCAAAGCCGCAAAATAAAAAGGAGGAAACCCGTTATGAAAAAGGCCCTGTCCCTGGTTCTGGCCCTGGTCCTGCTTCTCTCCGTGACTTCCGTGTTCGCTGAAGAAGAAAAGACCACCCTGACACTGTGGTGTATCGCTACCGAGAGCGACTCCAACCGCATTGCCTATGAAAAGGCTATCCCCGAAATCGAAGAAGCTTTCAACGTAAAAATCGAGTGGGAAGCTTTCGAGAATGACTCCTACAAGACCAAGATCAAGAGCACGAGCGCTGAAGAGCTGCCCGACATCTTCTTCACCTGGGCCGGCGCTTTCTGCGGCGACTTCGCCACTGCCGGTAAGGTCTACTGCCTGGACGAAGCGTATGCTGAGTATGCTGACGCTCTGCCGGACGTTATGACCAAGAACGCCACCTACGATGGAAAGCGCTACGCTGTGCCGCTGACCATGAACATCGTGGCTATGTTCGCCAACATGGACCTGCTGGCCGAAGTCGGCTATGACAAGGTTCCGGAAACCTACGAAGACCTGATCGCCTGCTGCGACGCTCTGAAAGCTAAGGGAATCATCCCCTTCGGCTGCTCCGGCAACGCCACCTGGTGCGTGACCGAGTACCTCGAGCCCATCATCGAAAAGACCATCGGTTATGAAGAACTGGGCAACATCTTCGCTGGCAAGTCCACCTGGAACAACCCCGCGATCGCTACCGCTGTTGACAACTTCCAGAAGATGGTCATGGGCGGCTACTTCGATCCCGCTGGCGTGTCCCTGGACAACGACACCGTGAAGGCCAACTTCATCGCCGGCAAGTACGCGTTCTATCAGAATGGTACCTGGAACTGCGGCGACATCGCGAAGAAGGGCGACAACTTCAAGGTTGCTCTGTTCCCCGTCATGGATGCTGAAAAGGCTACCTACGCTCAGGTTATCGGCGGCCCCGCCGACTCCCTGGCTGTTTCCGCCAACGGCAAGAATCCTGAACTGGCTGCGAAGGTCGCTTTCGCGCTGGGCAAGAAGATCTGCCAGTACAGCTTCATCGATGCCGGTTCCGGTCTGCCCGCCTGGACCCCGGATTACGACACCTCTGCTGTGAACTACCTGACCACCGACGTGGCTGCCATGGTTGCTGCTGCTGATGGTATGGTTCTGTTCGGCGACACCGCTATGAGCGCTGACCCCGCCAACGTCTACCTGAGCTATGTTGCTAAGGTTTACGGCTGCGAGATCGACGGTGCTGGATTCATTGAAGCTCTGGCCAACGAACTTCAGTAAGATCAGCCTGATCTGAACAAATCAATCCGGAGACGGTCCTGAAGGGGATATTCCGAGGGGCCGTCTCCCTCTTTTGTTAAAAAGGATCACGAAAGATGAAAAGAACATTTACCTACAAGCTGCATATTTTTCTGTTTTTGCTGCCGGCGCTGGTCCTGTTTATCGGGATTCTGATTGCGCCGATTATTATGTCAGCATATTACAGCTTCCATGAGTTCAATCTGGTCTCAAACTCTGATATGGAGTACATGGGATTTGAAAACTACAGGATCCTGTTCAGCAGTATGCTGACCAATCCGAATACAGGAAAACTATACGCGAACAGCATGTATATGGGAGACGCCCTTGGGCACGCCCTGATCCTGGCCGCGCTTTCCACCTTTATCCAGCTCCCGCTGGCGCTGATCATCGCGCTCAAGCTGAGCAAGGGTATCCGGGGTGAACGGGCATATCTGTCCATTTACTTCATGCCTGTGCTGATTTCCACAGTTATTATCGGTCGTCTGTGGATGAATATTTATGATCCGGGCCAGGCCGGTCTGCTGAATGCCGGACTCCGGGCGCTGGGAATCGACAAGTGGTTGTTCCCGGCGATTACGAACGGAATTACCTCTTCCAAACTGCCATTTACGGGACAGTGGACCGGTTTCCGGGAGACCGCGCTGCTTGCGGCCTTTATCCCGATTTTGTGGCAGTATGTGGGATATCATATGCTGCTGATGTACGCGGGTATCAAGGGTGTTCCGGCGGATCTGCTTGAAGCGGCCCAGCTGGACGGATGTACTGAGGGACAGGTGAACCGTTTTATCATTATCCCGTATATCAAGCCGATTCTGAAGGTCTGCGTGATTTTCGCCGTGACCGGTTCCCTGAAATCATTCGACCTGGTCTATGCCCTGATGAAGGATACCTCCCGTGCGGAGCTGCCGAGTACGCTGATGTACAAGCTGCTGTTCCTGCATCAGAGATATGGACTGGGCAGTGCGGTCGCTGTGGTGCTGATTATTCTCTGCTTCCTGTTTGCGGTGCTGATCAGCCTGGCGTTCAGAGATAAGGGGGCGAAAGTAGCATGAAAGAAGCGCGTAAATTCAAGCCCTCGAACATTATTGTTCATCTGCTTCTGATCGTCCTGGTCGTGATCAACCTGTTCCCGCTGTACTGGATGGTCACCTTCGGCCTGAAATCCAACGATGAGATCCTCGGCTATTCATACAAGACTGAAGAAGGCGAGCGGGTCATTGTTCCGCCGAATCACGTCGGTCTTCCGCATACCTGGGCGTGGAGCAACTATACCCGGGCGATGAATACCGGCGACATGGGACAGTATTTTATCAACAGCCTTATTGTTTCCGTGTCCGCGATCGTGATCACGATCATAGCGTCATTCATGGCGACTTACGCATTGACCAGACTTGTCTGGAAAGGCCGAAAGGCCATGAATAAGTTCTTCATGCTCGGTCTCACGATCCCGATCCACGCGGCTATTGTTCCGGTGTTTACGATCCTGTCGAAGATGAAACTGCTGAACACATACACCGCGCTGATCGTGCCGTATTCCGCGTTTGCGCTGGCGATGGGTATTCTGATCAGCGTTGGTTTCATGGGTGATATTCCCTATGACCTGGATGAAGCGGCGTTCCTGGACGGCTGCGGCGTCTGGGGAATATTCTGCAGGATTATCGCACCGCTGATGATGCCGGCTATCGCGACGGTGGGTATTTATACCTTCCTCCAGTGCTGGAACGAGCTGCTGTTTGCGACCATCTTTGTCAGCTCCGGTAAGTACCGGACCCTGCCGGTCGGCGTACAGCAATTGTTTGGCCAGTATACCACAGACTGGGGTCCCATCGGCGCCGCGCTGACAATCGCGACGATGCCGACGATTATTGTCTATATCTTCCTGAGCAAACGCATCCAGGACAGTTTTATTGCCGGTGCGGTCAAGGGATAAGACAACTTATACTGATTCAAAAACTCTTTCCGGATATCTCCGGAAAGAGTTTTTTTGTACGTTTTCAATGGAACCGTTTCCGGAAAGCAGGGACAGGGAAAAGAAGCTGAATGATTGAAAACAGTTTCCGGAAATTTTCAGAAAGTATTTTTATTTTTTGCTTTAGATACATAAAATTGCATGGCAGATATACTATATATTGTGGTATGCAATCCCCAAAAAGACGAATCTGTCAATTGGTAACGTTTCCGAAAAATGAAATTCGACCATCGGTATCGTTTCCGTGAAAAAAAACAGAGCGAATACTCCTGGATACAATGAAATCAACGGCTGGAGCAAAATCGTTGATTAACAACGATTGTTAACGTTACCGAAAATGCACGGACATGTTACAAATGGGGAGGAATGGAAACATATACAACATGTTGTAGTTGCGCAAACGTTTTAAGGGCTGTATACTAACCCCGTCATAAAAGAAGAGAAGGAAATTGAACAGTCGACAACAGCGGGATCGCTGTTTGAGAATAATGCGGTTAGAACGCATATTAAAAAGGAGGAGACCCTGAATGAAAAAGATCCTGTCCCTGGTCCTGGCTCTGATGCTGGTGTTCAGCGTCGCGTCTCTCGCGCTGGCTGAAGAATCCGGCAAAGTCCTGAAGTTCTATGCCTGGAATGAAGAATTCAAAGGATTCTTCGAAAAGTATTACACCCTGCCGGAAGGCGTTACCGTTGAATGGGTTATCAACCCCAGCGATGGCGGCGTCTATCAGCAGAAGCTGGATGATGCTCTGATGAACGGCGAACAGGTTGATATGTTCCTGGCCGAAGCTGACTACATCCAGAAGTACGCTGATTCCGAGTTCACCCAGGACATCACTGCCATGGGCGTGACCGATTTCTCCAATGCTTATGAGTACACCGTGAAGGCCGCTTCCGATGCCAATGGTGTTGTGAAGGGTGTTTCCTTCCAGTGCTGCCCCTCCGCTCTGATCTATCGCCGCTCCATCGCCAAGGACGTGCTGGGCACCGATGATCCCGCTGAGGTCCAGGCTGCTCTGGATTCCTGGGAAAAGTTCGAAGCTGTGGCTGCTGACGCCAAGGCCAAGGGCTACTACATGACCGCTTCCTTCGCTGAAACCTATCGTCCCTTCTCCAACAACTGCACCAGCCCGTGGGTTGATGAAGAAAACAACCTGCAGTATGACGCTCAGATCGAAGCCTGGATCGCCCAGACTGAGAAGTTCATCGAGAACGGCTACACCCTGACCGCCGGTATCTGGGATGAAGAAAAGAATGTCCAGATGTTCGCTGACGGAAAGACCATGTGCTTCTTCGGACCCGCCTGGTACTTCAACTTCTGCATGGGCAATGCTCAGGATCCCGAAAAGGGCTGCCCCGGCGACTGGGCGATCTGCGAAGGCCCCGCTGCTCACTTCTGGGGCGGCACCTGGCTGATGGCTCCTGCCGGCACCGAGAATGCTGACATCGTGGCTGACATTATGAACACCTTCATCAACAATGAAGAAGTTTGCACCGCTCTGGTGGCCAACGAAGCTCAGTTCTCCAACAACAAGGCTGTGAACGCCAAGTTCGCTGCTGACGAGTCCTATGGTTCCGCTTTCCTGGGCGGCCAGAACGATGTGGCTGTCTTCGCCGCCATGACTGACAACATCAAGTGGGAAAACCACACGATCTATGATCAGTTCATGAACGAAGGTCTGCAGAACGCGATGCAGGAATACTTCAAGGGAACCGCTACCAAGGAAGAAGCTTATGCTAAGTTCTACACTGAACTGGCTGAAAAGTGCCCCGACGTGGTTTGCCCCGATTAATCCTGACTGATATAATTGTATTAGCTCACAAAGGCAAGGCAAAGGCCTTGCCTTTGTGAGTCACCAAAAGGATTTCTGCCGCCAGCGCACGAAAGCCGTACGCCGCCGGCAGAAATCCGATTATCGCGAGAAGGAGCATACGCCATGAGAAGACATAAGGGTGTCAGCTATGCCAAGTGGGGATATATATTTATTATCCCGTTTTTTGTTGTATATATTCTCTTTACCCTGGTACCGCAGCTGACCACTTTTTATAATGCTTTCTTTGAGAATTATCGGAGCGGGCTGAAACAGATCGGGCCGAATTTTGTCGGATTCGCCAATTTTGAGAAGCTGTTTTCAGTAGGCAAGAGTGGATCGATTGATATCCTGAAATACTTCGGAAACACGATCGTCCTCTGGGTGATGGGCGCCGTTCCCCAGGTTGTGGTCGCGCTGCTGCTGGCGGTGTTCTTTACCAGCTACCGCCTGAACATTAAAGGGCAGCAGTTTTTCAAAACCGTGATCTATATGCCCAACCTGATCATGGCCGCCGCATTCTCCATGCTGTTCTTTACGCTGTTTTCCCCGGTGGGGCCGGTCAATCAGATCCTGTTGTCATCCGGGTGGGCGGATTCGGCGATTGATTTCCTGGGCATCCGGATTTCAGTTCGTATCCTGATCGCCCTGATGAACTTCCTGATGTGGTTTGGCAATACGACCATCCTGCTGATGGCGGGTATCCAGGGTATCGACCAGTGCCTGTTTGAAGCCGCGGATATTGACGGCGCGAATTCGCTGCAGGTCTTCTTCCGGGTGACGCTGCCGCTGCTGGCGCCGATCCTGGTTTATACGGTGATCACGGCCATGATCGGCGGCCTGCAGATGTTCGATGTACCGCAGGTTCTGACCAACGGCAAAGGCACGCCGAACCGGACCAGCTTCACGATGGTGATGTACCTGAACAGCTATCTAGGACCCAGCAAGAATTACGGCATGGCGGGAGCGGTCAGCGTGGTGCTGTTCCTTATTTCATCGGCTCTGAGCCTGGTCGTTTACAAAACGCTGTCCAAGCCGTATAAGAATTAAGGGAGGGAGAGAAAGATGCAAAACAAAGAGAATGCCAAAGGCCGCCTGATGCTTTTCTGCGCAAGGTTTGTGGTCTATTTCATCCTGATCTTCCTGGCTGTGCTCTGCCTGTTCTCCTTCTATATGCTGATCATCAACTCCTCCCGCTCGAATGCCGAGCTGCAGGGAGGATTCCAGCTCTGGTTCAGCGGGCATTTCTTTGACAACCTGAAGAATGCCTGGAATGACGCGTCCATCAACATTCCCCGCGGCATGCTGAACAGCTTCCTGATCGCGGCGGCCTGCGCTTTGCTGACCACGTATTTCTCCGCACTGACAGCCTACGGTGTCCATGTATATGATTTCAAACTGAAGAAGTTTGCCTTCTATTTCATCATGGCAGTCATGATGATCCCGCCCCAGGTATCCGCGGTTGGTTTCGTTCAGCTGTGCTACCGTTACGGCCTTAACAACAATTATATCCCGCTGATCGTCCCCAGCATTGCCGCCCCGGTTGTGTTCTTCTATATGAAGCAGTACCTGGAAAGCGTGCTGCCCATGGAAATCGTGGAAGCAGCCCGGATCGACGGCAGCGGCGAGTTCCGGACATTCAACCAGATCATCCTGCCGATTATGAAGCCGGCCATTGCTGTCCAGATGATCTTTGCGTTTGTGGCTTCATGGAACAACTACTTCATTCCCGCACTGATCCTGGACAAGGCGGAACTGAAGACGGTCCCGATCATGGTGGCCCAGCTGCGCTCCGCTGACTATTCCAAATTTGATATGGGTAAGGTTTACATGTTCATCATGCTGGCGATCCTGCCGGTTATCATCGTGTACATTATCCTGTCCAGGGCGATTATCCGCGGCGCTACCGCAGGCGCGGTCAAGGGCTGATTACAGTCATCCTGTGATTCACATCCCCCGAAGCATTTGCTTCGGGGGTTTTTTGCTGCCCGGATCCGGAGGTGTTCCTGACAGGTTTCGGGAACCCGGGGCATATCAAAAATGTATAGGAACAATTGGTCAAATTCTATTGACAAGAATTGATCATTCATATAGAATCAACATGTCATCGGGAACGTTTCCAAAACACCATATACAACAAACAATACAAATACAATACAAATATAAAGACAATTTTTAATAAATCGGATTAAAACGGCGGAGATCCGTTTTAACAGGCAGTCATTGACTGCTAAATAATGAAGGAGGATTTTATCCCATGAAGAAACTTATTGCTATCGTGCTGACCCTGGCACTGATGATGACTGCCGTCTCTGCGCTGGCCGACATCGTGATCGTCCAGAACAAGGTGGAAATCACCTCCCAGATGGAAGAGTTTGCCAAGCTGTATGAAGAGAAGACCGGTGTTCCGGTAAAGGTTATCACCGGCGGCGGATCTTCCGACTACAACACCGTACTGAAAGCCGAAATGCAGTCCGGCCGTGAACCTGACATCTTCGTCATCGAAGGCCCCAGCAGCTATGAGCTGTGGAAGGACAAGATCGCGGACCAGACCGGCGCGGAGTGGACTCAGTACACCGCTGCCGCCTACATGGTGGATGGCAAGGCCGTGGGCTTCCCGGTGGCTGTGGAAGGCTACGGACTGGCCTACAACAAGAGTATCCTGGACAAGGCCGGGATCGACCCCGCGACCCTGACCACCTATGATGCCTATGCTGCCGCGTTTGAGAAACTGGACAGCATGAAGGAAGAACTGGGCCTGGATATGGTCGTCTCCATGGTGGCCGGCACCACCACCGGTATGACCTGGGTAACCGGCCTGCATAACTTCAACGTGTACCTGACCGTGGGCAATGAGCGCAATGACACCACCTACATCGACCAGGTGCTGGAAGGCAAGGTGGATGATGAACGGTTCCATCAGTACTGCCAGTATGTGGCGCTGATCTTCAAGTACAGCGATCCCGACATGCTGCTGAATGGCACCCAGGACAGCCAGCTGGCTGCTTTCGCCAACGGCAAGGCTGCCTTCTATCATCAGGGCAACTGGATGGATCCGTCCCTGGTGGCGATGAATCCTGATTTCGAAATCGCCTACGCGCCCCATGCTTTCCTGCATGAGGAAACCGACGGCATCCTGGTTAATCCGCCGTCCTGGTACGTGATTAACGAGAACGGAAACAAGGATGAAGCCCTGGCTTACCTGAACTTCCTGGCCACCTCCGAAGAAGGCGCTGACTACATGGTGAACAAGGCCGCCATGGTGCCCGCATTCACCAACGTGACGCTGGCTCCCTCCTCCCCCCTGTCCAAGTCCGTCATGGAATGGAACGCCGCCGGCAAGACCTATGACTGGCAGCAGTACAAGCTCCCCGATGGCTTCGGTATGGGCACCCTGGGCCAGATCTATGAACTGTTTGCTTCCGGAGCGATCGATGTGGACACCTTCGAGATCATGATGAAGGACGCGATCGCGGGCATTGCCAAGTAATCCAGACTCTTTCCCCGGGGATGGTTCCGGATGCTTTCCGGCGCCATCCCCTTTTTCAGCGGAAAGCTGATCATGCATTATTCATAATACGGGAGGGGTTCCATGACCAGCAGACAAAAGCGGAAGCTGACAGAATTTCTGTTCCTGCTCCCCACGCTGATCGCCTTTCTGATGGTGATCATCATTCCCTTTATTTTCGGTATCTATTATTCCTTTACCGACTGGCAGGGAACCGGCGCGGTGTCCCAGAATGTCGGTTTTGCCAACTATAAGGCGATCTTCCAGGAACCCGGTTTCCTGCATTCCTTCCTGGTAACGCTGCTCTTTACGGTGTTGAACATCATCACGGTGAATGTGGTTGCGTTCATTATCTCCCTGCTGGTGACCAGTGAGATCCGGGGACGGAATGTATACCGGGCAGGCTTCTTCGTGCCGAACCTGATCGGCGGTATCGTGCTGGGCCTGGTGTGGCAGTTTATTTTCTCCAATATCCTGCCGTCCATCGGACAAACCCTCGGCCTGCCGACGCTGAGCAAATCCCTGATCTCCAACAAAGATACGGTAATGATCACCATGGTCACGGTGAATACCTGGCAGTATGCCGGATACATCATGCTGATCTATGTGGCATCTATCCAGGGCATATCCAAATCGGTCATGGAAGCGGCGGAAGTGGATGGCGCACGCTACTGGACGCGGGTGAGGAAGATCCAGATTCCGCTGATGGCAAACGCGTTTACCATCTCCCTGTTCCTGACCCTGACCAATTCCTTCAAGATGTATGATGTGAACGTGGCCCTGACCAACGGCGGCCCGGTTTCCATCTTCATGATGAAGCCGGTGCAGGCTTCCGAACTGCTGGCCCTGAACATCTACAATACGGCCTTCAAGTATAACAACATGGCACAGGGCCAGGCGAAGGCTGTTGTTTTCTTTGTTGTGCTGACGATCTTCTCTGTGATCCAGGTCACCTGGAACAAGAGTAAGGAGGTGGAAGCATAATGGCTAAGCAGGCTGCTGCTCATGTTGAGCGTATGGCGGGTTATAAACCGCATAACGGCCGCAGGATCGCACTGGAGATTGTTACATTCATTCTCTTTGTGCTCTTCATGATGCCCTTTGTCATTGTGCTGTTCAACTCCATGCGGACGAACCAGGACATTATCAATGCCCCGGTCGGCGTTCCAACGGATATTTCCCAGCTCGGACGGAATGTGGCGGAGATCTGGAATAACCCCAATTTCAATTTCCTCTCTGCCCTGAAGGACTCTGTCATCATCACCGTGATCTCCCTGGCTGTGATCTCGATCTTCTCCTCCATGGCGGCCTGGGTGCTGGTACGGAACAAGACCCGGTGGTCAAACCTGCTCTTTATGAGCTATGTGGCTGCCATGGTTATTCCGTTCCAGGTGGTTATGTTCCCCCTGCTGACCTGGTTCAAGAACGTGGGAGATTTCCTGGGCATTCCGATGCTCCGGAGCTATCAGGGTATCATCTTTGCCTATCTGGGCTTTGGCGAGGCCATGTCGATCTTCATTTTCCACGGATTCATCAAGGGCGTTCCGCTGGAACTGGAAGAGGCGGCTGACATCGACGGATGCTCCAGGGCGGGGACTTTCTTCCGGATCGTGCTGCCTCTGCTCCAGCCGGTGTTTGTGACCGTGCTGGTGCTCAACGGCCTGTGGATCTGGAATGACTACCTGCTTCCGCTGCTGGTGCTCGGCGCCAGCGGCAATATCCGGACGATTCCCCTGGCGGTGCAGGGCTTCAATGGTGCTTATGTCAAGCAGTGGCACCTGATCATGACATCTACGCTGCTGGCTATGCTCCCGATCGTGATCCTGTATCTCTTTGCCCAGAAGTATATTGTACAGGGCATGGTGGACGGTTCTATCAAATAATCTCAGGTCTTCTTCGGCAGGCTGAGTATTCAGTCTGCCGTTTTTCAGGGAATGTAATGAGGTGAACGGAATGAATAACGAAAAGCGTGTATGGTGGAAGGAAGCCGTGGTTTACCAGATCTATCCCCGGAGTTTCGCGGATTCAAACGGAGACGGGATCGGGGACCTGAACGGCATCACGGCCCATCTGGATTACCTGAAGGACCTGGGGATCGATGTGATCTGGGTTTCGCCGGTATATGCCTCCCCCAACCACGATAACGGGTACGATATCTCCGACTACCGGTCTATCATGAAGGAATTCGGCACCATGGAGGATTTCGACCGGATGCTGGAGGGGATCCACGCCCGGGGAATGAAACTGGTGATGGACCTGGTGGCAAACCACTCGTCAGACGAGCACGCTTGGTTTGTTGAAAGCCGGAAAGGAAAGGATAATCCGTACCGGGATTATTATATCTGGCAGGACGGAAAGAACGGCGGACCGCCCAACAACTGGGGATCCTGTTTCTCCGGATCGGCCTGGGAAAAGGATGAAGCCAGCGGGCAATACTACCTGCACCTTTTCACAAAGGAACAGCCGGACCTGAACTGGGCCAATCCCAAAGTAAGGGCAGGCATATTTGACATGATGCGCTGGTGGTGCGACAAAGGCGTGGACGGATGGCGCATGGACGTGATCAGTATGATCGGCAAGGAAAACTTCGATGACGGGCCGGTAGCTCCCGGCGCACTGTATGGAAGTTTTGAGCCCTCCTGCCAGCATACGGAGACGACGCACCGCTATCTCCGGGAAATGCGCCGGGAGGTGCTGGACCGGTATAACCTGCTGACTGTCGGTGAGGCCGGCGGCACCGTGGAAGGCGCGATCCGCTATGCCAATGAGGACGGTTCCGAGCTGGATATGATCTTTTCCTTTGAACATAACGATGGCCTGAACGACGGTACTGAGCTGGGCAAGTGGAGCGACCACGGTGCGCCGCTGAAGGATGTCCGCACGGCTTTCAACCGGTGGCAGACGGGACTGCAGGGAAGGGCGTGGAACACCGTCTACCTGGGCAACCATGACCAGCCACGCCAGGTCAGCCGCTACGGCAATGACAGTGAGCTTTTCCGAGCGGTCAGCGCGAAAATGCTGGCCACCATGATCCATATGATGCGCGGCACCCCGTATGTATACCAGGGAGAGGAACTGGGCATGACCAATGCCTATTTCACCCGCCTGGATCAGTATGAGGATGTGGAAGTGCATAACGCGTGGCACCAGTGGGTGGAAAGCGGCCTGGTGGACGGTCAGGATATGATGCGCTGGTTTGCGCGGATTGCCCGTGACAACGCCAGGACGCCTATGCAGTGGACCGCCGGTAAAAATGCAGGTTTTACTACCGGTACACCCTGGCTTCCTGTAACGGGGAACTATCCGATCATCAACGCGGAACGGGAAGTGAATGATCCGGACAGCGTTTATCACTATTACCGGAAACTGATCGCGCTCCGACACAGCTATCCGGTCATTGTGTACGGAGAATTCGTTCCGCTGCTGGAAGAGGATCCGAAGGTATATGCTTATGCGCGTGTGCTGGACGGAGACCGGCTGACGGTCCTGCTGAACTGGACGGACCGGACCATTACCTGCCCGCTGGCAGAGGAGGAGCTCGGGGAGGAACTGATCTCCAATTACCCGACACACCAGGGCGGAAAACTCCAGCCTTATGAGGCGAGGGTATTTTTACGCAAGGCATAACAGGCTCCATGCCCGGAAATGAAACCATGAACCCGCCGGATAATCCGGCGGGTGTTTTTATGATAGGATGAAAGTGAAACGCAACGCAAACGCTCGCGCAAAATGAAAACGTACGTGAAAAATGCAAAAATATGTGAGAATGTCACTTGAATATGCATCCTGCAAACGTTACAATGACAACAATACGGTTAAAAAAGGAGAATGCCCGAATGAGCTTTCCCAAGGATTTTATCTGGGGCACAGCGACTGCTTCTTTTCAGATTGAAGGCGCGTGGGATGAAGATGGGAAAACCCCGAGCATCTGGGATGAGTTTTGTGAACAGCCCGGCGCGATCAGCGATCATTCCAACGGCCGGACCGCCTGTGATCACTATCACCGGTTCCGGGAAGACGTGGCCCTGATGGCGGACCGCGGTATCCGGAATTACCGTTTTTCTGTTTCCTGGCCCAGGATCCTTCCGGAGGGAACGGGAAAAGTCAACGAAGCAGGTGTTGCATTTTATAATGAACTGATCGACTGCCTGCTGGAGCATGGTATCCGTCCCTGGATGACGATCTATCACTGGGATCTGCCTGCCTGTCTGGAACGGAAAGGCGGCTGGGTGAACGACCAGATTCCGGAATGGTTCGCGGAATATACCGGGGTTCTGGCAGACCGCTTTGGAGACAGGGTGAAGGATTTCTTCACGATCAATGAACCCCAGTGCATTATCGGCCTGGGCTATATGACCGGCGGATTTGCGCCGGGGCTGAAACTGGAACTGAAGGACCAGGTCATTGCCTGTCATAACCTGCTGAAGAGCCACGGGCGTGCCTGCCAGGTGCTTCGGGAAAAGGTGAAGGATGTCCGTATCGGCTATGCTCCCTGCGGAGCTTCGGCGATCCCGAAGGATGAGAATAATCCGGCGGATGTGGAAGCGGCACGCAAGGCGTATTTTGCCATGGAGAAAAACAGCCCTTCTTTTTCCGTGGCGTGGTTCAGCGACCCGGTGGTCCTGGGCACTTATCCGGCGGACGGGCTGGAGTATTTCGGGCAGTACCTGCCTGAAGGCTGGCAGGAGGACATGAAGCTGATCTGCCAGAAGCTGGACTACTATGCCCAGAATCTTTATGAAGGTCGGGAAGTCCGGGCAGCAGACAATGAGAACGGCTGGGAAGACGCCCCTTATCCGGCGGGACATCCCCGTACCGCCTGCGGCTGGCCTGTGACACCCAGGGCGTTGTACTGGGCGCCCCGTTTCCTGACAGAGCGGTACAAACTGCCTTTTATCGTGACGGAGAACGGCATGTCCTCCCATGACTGGGTTATGTCGGATGGAAAGGTGCACGATCCGCACCGGATCGATTATCTCCGCCGGTATATCCGGGAACTCCGGAGGGCAGTGGAGGACGGCGTGGATATCCGCGGCTATTTCTGCTGGAGCCTGATGGACAACTTTGAGTGGGCCAGGGGCTATTCCGAGCGCTTCGGCCTGGTCTATGTGGACTATACTACCGGAAAACGCACCCCGAAGGACAGTTTTGACTGGTTCGCGGAGATGGTACGTACCAACGGGGAAAACCTGTAAACAGCATACAAAACACCTTCCCGGTGTGCCGGGAAGGTGTTTTATATGTGTACGGATCAGATACCGACGCCTGCTTCGGCGGCTTTTCCCGCCACATAGTCATAGGCGCGGCGGTATTCCTCAAAGGTGGTCATGTGCTCCAGCAGCACCGGAGCATCCGCGGGAAGATACCGGTCGATGGCTTTCAGGATCTGTACAAAGTCCAGGGATCCTTCTCCGGGGGAACACTCTTCCAGGACAGTAGTCAGCCGCATCAGATCCATCCGGGAATCCTTCAGGTGGGTGCTTTTGATATACGGTCCCAGCAGGCGGAAACACTCCTCTATGAACCTCTCCGCGTCCAGGAACCGTCTCGGGCAGTTGATTATATTCACAAAATCCATGTGGACGGCAAACTGTTTCCGGTCCACATCCTTCATCAGCTGAAGGCAGGTTTCCGGGCTGTCCGGGAGCATCCAGGGCATGGGTTCCAGGCAGTAGAAGGCCTTTTTCGGACTGGCACGGTCGATGATCTCCCGGAGGGAGGAGACCAGCCGGTCGTACATGGCCTGCGTGAAATTGCCGCGGTCCGCCGCGTCCCAGCCGGCGGTGCTTTCCGTACCGGCAATGTTGACGCAGCAGGGAATGGACAATTCATCGGCCAGTTTCAGCTGGCGGACGGCA
The DNA here is from genome assembly GCF_018118585.1 of Aristaeella lactis. Lineage (NCBI taxonomy): Bacteria > Bacillati > Bacillota > Clostridia > Eubacteriales > Aristaeellaceae > Aristaeella > Aristaeella lactis. Next base: position 2,504,996 of record NZ_CP069421.1, on the reverse strand, counting down.
TATTCCAGGTTCGTGCGGCCTTCGGCGGGATCAAACACATTTTTCCAAACGCCCACTTCCGCGATGGCCACATCATGTTTTTCCGTGATCCGCAGGAGCCGCTGGATTTCCTCCCGGGGAGTTTCACAGGTAAAAGGTGCAGTAATGGCCCGAAAACCGGACTGTACCAGTTTCTCCTCCCATTCCGCGGGATTGTTGCAGCATACGGTTCCGCCTAAACGCATCAGGTTCATCCTTTCCGTTACGGTTGTATTCTTCTGAAACGGTTCGTGATATCAGGAGTATACCATATGGATCCGGCTGTGAAAAGGAAATCCCCCGTTCGGGCGAACGGGGGAGGATATACAGGAAGGCTCATTGCGGTTTTCTGCTTTGATCCCCGCAGAGGCCGCAGCTTTCGCAGCTGCATCCGCAGCAGCTGCTTTTTCCCGCGGCTTTCCTTTTCTGTTTCATGAAGAAGGCGAAAACCGCGATGCCGGCGATTACCAGCAGGATCAGGATATCCCAGAGATTCATAAACCTTCCTCCTCAGAACAGCAGACCGATCAGCCGGATGATCAGCGCGGCAACCCAGGCGATGGCGCACTGCCAGAGCACCACACCCAGGGCCCACTTCCGTCCCAGCTCCCGGCGGATGGCGGCGATGGCGGCGACACAGGGGGTATACAGCAGGCTGAAGGCAAGCATGGAAGCAGCGGTCAGAGAACCGAGGGCAGCGAGGCCGCCGCCGAAGAGGGTTTCCATAACGGAGACAACGCTTTCCTTGGCCATGAAGCCGCTGATCAGCGAGGTGACGATACGCCAGTCTCCCAGACCGACAGGCTTCATGAGAGGAGCCAGCAGTCCGGCAACAGCGGCGAGAATACTGTCATGGGAATCGGCCACCAGGTTCAGCCGGAAATCAAAGCTGGACAGGAACCAGACGACGATGGTGGCGATCAGGATAACGGAGAAGGCACGGTGCAGGAAATCCTTGGACTTTTCCCACAGCAGCTGGGCCACATTCCGGGGGCTGGGGAACCGGTAATTCGGCAGCTCCATCACAAAGGGAACGGCTTCTCCTTTGAACAGGGTGTTCTTGAACAGGAAGGCGACGGCAATTCCGGTGAGGATGCCCAGCAGGTACAGGCCTGTAATGATCAGCCAGCTGTACTGCGGGAAGAAGGCGGTGACAAAGAAACCGTAGATCGGCATTTTGGCCGTGCAGGACATGAAGGGTGTCAGCAGGATGGTCATCCTGCGGTCCCGTTCGCTGGGCAGGGTGCGGGTGGACATCACCGCCGGCACCGTGCAGCCGAAACCGATCAGCATCGGAACGATGCTCCGGCCGGACAGACCGATGCGCCGCAGCAGTTTATCCATGACAAAGGCTACCCGGGCAATATAACCGCTGTCTTCCAGCAGGGACAGGAAGAAGAACAGGATCACGATGATCGGCAGGAAGCTGACCACGGTGCCTACACCTTCAAAGATACCGCTCAGTACCAGGCTCTGGATCGTCTCGTTGATGTGAACAGCTTCCATTCCCTGCTCCGTTACGTTCTTCAGGGCGTCAATGCCGCTCTGGAGCAGATCCTGGAAGAAAGGCCCGATCAGGAAGAAGGTCAGGAAGAAGACCAGGCCCATGATCAGGATAAAGATCGGGATGGCGGTATGCTTTCCGGTCAGGACACGGTCGATCTTTTCGCTCCGGATCCTCTCCTTGCTTTCTCTGGGTTTGATCACGGAAGCGTCGCAGACTTTCCGGATAAAGGCAAAGCGCATATCGGCGATGGACGCGCTGCGGTCCATGCCCCGCTCTTTTTCCATCTGCAGCACCAGGTGGTCCAGGGTTTCCCGCTCATTCTCGTCCAGTTCCAGCTGGTCAGCCAGCAGCGGGTCACCCACAATCAGCTTGCTGGAAGTGAAGCGGACGGGCAGCTCCGCCCGTACGGCGTGGTCCTCAATCAGGTGTTCGACAGCGTGCAGAGCGCGGTGAACGGCGCCGTTATGATCTTCCGGACCGCAGAAATCCTGTACCAGGGGCTTCTCCTGATACTTGGCTACATGAATGGCATGGCGGATCAGCTCGTCCACACCTTCGTTCTTGGCGGCGGAGATCGGCACGACCGGAACGCCCAGCATGGCTTCCATGGCGTTCACGTCCACGGTGCCGCCGTTGCCGCGCAGTTCATCCATCATGTTCAGGGCGACGACCATCGGGATGTTCATTTCCAGCAGCTGCATCGTCAGATACAGGTTGCGCTCAATGTTGGTGGCGTCCACAATATTGATAATCGCTTTGGGATGCCCGCGCAGCACAAAGTCCCGGGAGACCAGCTCTTCGCTGGAATAGGGGGACATGGAATAGATGCCCGGCAGGTCGGTGACCAGCGTGTCGCTGTGGCCGCGGATGACGCCGTCCTTCCGGTCCACGGTAACGCCGGGGAAATTGCCCACATGCTGGTTGGAACCGGTCAGCTGGTTGAACAGGGTGGTTTTGCCGCTGTTCTGGTTTCCCACCAGGGCAAAGGTCAGCTTTGTGCCATCCGGCAGGGGATCTCCGCTGCCCTTGGGGTGAAAGCGGCCTTCCTCACCCAGACCGGGATGCTCCGGAGAACGCAGATTTTTCTTATCCTCAGCTTCGTTTTTCCGGTCCGCCGGTTCGATATCAATCTTTTCCGCGTCCGCCAGGCGGAGGGTCAGCTCATATCCGTGGATCCGGAGCTCCATGGGGTCTCCCATGGGAGCCAGTTTGATAACGGTAACTTCCGTTCCGGGAATGACGCCCATATCCAGGAAATGCTGCCGGAGGGCGCCTTCGCCGCCGACGGCCCTGATGACAGCGGATTGGCCGGGATGCAGCGCGTTGAGTTTCATAACAGATTCATTCCTTCCTTCAGGATCATTCATAGCACAGAAGCAGTTTACTACTATTTACCATAGTTAGCAATATCTAACAAGAAAAAATATAAAACTTTTTTGGATCAGTCCCGGAAATGGTCAGTCAAAAGTGAAACAGGGGCATCAAAATATCCCTCTGATTCGTCTGTATAGACAGGAGGTGTTTTTGTGCTTCGAAAACTGTGTTGTTTAGGTCTGATCATGGTATTTCTGTTCTCTGCTTCCGCGCTGGCGGAATACGATCAGTACCGGCTGACGGTCGGGGATAAGCTGGAGAACCTGCAGAAGTGGGAGATTTTTCCGCTGGATGCCCATAATGTGATTGTTCGTGTGTATAATCCGCTGCCCTGGCATGTCAGCTGGTACCGGGACGGGAAGCTGCTCAGGACACTGGTGCCGGAGGGGGATTATGACAGCGTCACACCGGTTGAACCGGTTTTTGAGGGCGACGGGTCTTTTTCCATGCTGTGCCGTATCCCTTCGGAGGAACAGTCAACGGATAAATTTCCGCCGCCCAACGCACAGGCGGAATGGACGGAGGAAGGACTGACCCGGATCACTCCGCTGAAAGAGCGGGTATACGCGACGCGCTGGGATAACCGGATTGTTTTCTATCGGACGGATGAATACGCGCGGATCCGGTATAACGGAAAAGACACCTGTATTTCCCGTGAACTGGCGGATATACTCCGGAATGGGAGCTGTATAGCCCTTGCGGATGAAGTTTTCCTGACGCGGTACTTCAATCTGGAAGAGGAGGATACGGCGGTGTTGTGCCTGGATCACGGGAACATCCGGTACAGGATAGAGGATCCTCTCTGGTGTGACCGGTTCCTGCCGGACGGACAGGGCGGATTCTTTACTTCGCAATGGGATATCGCTGAGTGGACGCTGGAAAGGGATTATTCCCCGGTCAGGCTGACCCATTATGACAGGGACGGAAAGTGTGACCGGGTATATCAGATGAAGGGTGACCGTGTGTTTGTCACGCCCCAGAGGATATATACAGATCCCGGAACAGGAACCAGGATCCTGTATGGAAGCGCTGTGGAACCGGACCGGAAAGTCTGCTCGGTTTTTGCGATGACGCTGGATGAGAATATGAACGTAACGGCATTGGATGTCCGGGATATCGATCCGGATTATAACGGATGTGAAGCGGATATTTACCTGGCTCCGAACGGTACACCCTGGGTATTCCTGTATAACCGGGAGCATCCGGACGTGATCCGGCCTGCGGCGATTCCTTTCTTCCTGCTGGATCAAAGCGGGGAGGATTACGGCCTGCAGATCGGCTGCTGAATCACCCGTTTACCATCACTATTAATCCGGCTGTATGATAAACAGCCGGATTTTGTTCGCCTTGAAATGCCGTCCGGGAAAGGATACAATAAGGGTATCAACCGGAACGGAGCGAAAAGGATGGCACTGACAGCCTATTGTAAAAAATGCGCCAGGGAAGTGGATCCCGGGGAGGTCTGCCCTTTCTGCGGAAGCAGGCTGGGAAAGAATTCCGCCCATGCCGCCTGGTGCGTGGAGCGTACACCGGTGAAGGACTGGATGTGCTGGAACGCGCTGATGCGGGTGCTGCTGCCCGCGGCGCTGTTTATCCTGCTGCTGGTGCTGGCTGCGGAGGGGATATCCGGGGGTATCGGCGCGGTGGAACAGCTGCTGGTTTCCGGGTTCCCCGTGGTGCTGCTGGTCCTGCTGGGAACGATCCTGGTGCTGGCCCTCGCGGCCCTGATTCTGCAGGGAAAAGAACTGACGGATTATGTGGTGGATAACCGCGGAATCCATGAAATCCACTACCTGCCGGATCCCACACCGGTAAAGCTGATCGCCAGGCTGCGGTCTCCCGCGCTGCTGCGGAACATGGCCGGGGGAAACGGCGCGCCTGTGTTGAAACTGAGCGAGAAGGACCTGGCATGGAAGGATGTAGCCCGTGTGCAGCTGTGGCCCGAGAAATGTATGATCCTGTACTACGCGCCGTCCTGGTGGCTGCGGATCGCGGCCGCCTGCACGCCCTTTATCTGGGATGACGTGATGTCTGTCACCCGGGACAAGCTTGGAAAGAAACGGAAGGTCCGGCTTCCGGCCTCGCTGGTGATCCCCGCGGAACCGCGGACAAGGCGTCCGGCTTCCAGGCCTGTCTATACCCCGGAACCGGAGGATTCACCCGGACAGATCAGCATGGATTCCCTGTTTGACGCGCCGCCGGATGATCCGGAACAGAACTGAACAGAAAAAGTATACGCCCTGCTGTTTAAGACAGCAGGGCGTTTGATATTCAGGGATCAGTTTCCGAGATAAGCCTTCCGGACGTCGTCGTTCTGCAGGAGTTCGGCGGCGTTGCCGGACATGGAGATCCGGCCGGTTTCCAGCACGTATGCCCGGTCCGCTACGGAGAGGGCCATCTGGGCGTTCTGCTCTACCAGCAGGATGGTAACGCCGGATTCGTGCAGCTCCCGGATGATATCGAAGATCTGGTCCACCAGGATGGGAGCAAGACCCATGGAGGGCTCGTCCAGCATCATCAGCTTCGGCTTGCTCATCAGGGCCCGGGCCATGGCCAGCATCTGCTGCTCGCCGCCGGACAGGGTGCCGCCGATCTGCTTTTCCCGTTCCTTCAGGCGCGGGAAACGGCGGAACGCATCCTCAAGGGAGGCTTCAATTTCTTCATTGGGACGGCTGTAGGCGCCCATCTCCAGGTTTTCCCGCACGGTCATGTGCTGGAAGATCCGGCGGCCTTCCGGACAGAGGCTCAGGCCTTTGTAGACCATTTTATTAGCGTTGGTTCCGTCCACGGGAACGCCGCCCAGCACGATGGAGCCCTGGCGGGGCTTCAGCAGACCGGCAATGGTGTTCAGGGTGGTGGATTTGCCGGCGCCGTTGGCGCCGATCAGGGTGACGATCTCACCCTCGCGGACTTCCAGGCTGATGCCTTTCACAGCATGAATGGCCCCGTAGTATACGTGCAGGTCCTTTACCTTCAGCAGGGGCAGATCCTGGTTTTTGACTTCGCTCATCTTCAGCCCTCCTTTTTCTTGCCCAGATAGGCTTCGATGACGGCGGGATTCGCCTGGATCTCATCGGCGGTGCCCTTGGCGATCACGCGGCCGAAGTTCAGCACGCAGATGCCTTCGCAAACGCCCATGACCAGGCTCATGTCATGCTCGATCAGCAGGATTGCGATACCGAACTGGTCCCGGATCTTGGCGATGTTCTCCATCAGCTCTTCCGTTTCATGGGGATTCATGCCCGCGGCCGGCTCATCCAGCAGCAGGAGCCTGGGCTCTGTGGCCAGCGCCCGGACGATCTCCAGCCGGCGCTGCGCACCGTAGGGCAGGCTGCCGGACACCTCGTCCGCCAGGTCCTGCATGCCGAAGATATCCAGCAGCTCCATGGCCCGCTCATGCTGGCGCTTTTCCTGTTTCCAGTAGCGCGGAAGCCGGAGGATGCCGCTGAACATATCATACTTGATCTGGTTATGCAGGCCGATCCGGACGTTCTCTTCCACCGTCATTTTGTCAAACAGGCGGATGTTCTGGAAGGTCCGGGCGATGCCCAGCCGGGAAGCCTGCACAATGCTCATGCCGTGCAGGTCCTGGCCGTTGATAAGGACGGCGCCGCTGGTGGGCTCATACACTTTGGTCAGCAGGTTAAAAACGGTGGTCTTGCCGGCACCGTTCGGACCGATCAGGCCGGCGATCTCGGTTTTGCCGATGGTCAGGTTGAAGTCATCCACGGCTTTCAGGCCGCCGAATTCGATGCCCAGATGACGGGTTTCCAGCACCGGGATTTCATTGACATCCCGCTCCGGAACGATGGAATGGGAAGGCACCGGAACCATTTTGGTATCGGAACGGTGTTTCTTTACCTGTGTCATTTGGCTTCACCTCCTCCGATGGATTCCTTCTGCTTCCCACGGAACAGGTTTTTGACGGGAGCAAACAGGTGGTTGGCGATTGACCGGGTGGTGGGATTGTTGGTGAAGATCATCACCAGGATCAGCACCACCGCGTAAACCAGCATCCGGTAGTCCGCGAATTCACGCAGGACTTCCGGCAGAACCGTCAGGAAGGTGGCGGAGATGATGGAACCCAGCACGTTGCCCAGGCCGCCCAGCACGACGAAGACCAGCACGTTGATGCTCTGGTTGAAGGTGAACTGTGTCGGCACCACGGTGGAGGAGTTCAGCCCGTAAAGCGCTCCGGCCATGCCGGCCAGCACTGCGGCGGTAACGAAGGCCATCATTTTGTATTTGGTTACGGATACGCCCATGGATTCAGCGGCGATCCGGTTGTCACGGGTGGCCTGGATGGCCCGGCCTGCCCGGGAATTGACCAGGTTCAGCACGATCACCAGCGTGACCAGGACCAGAACGAAGCCCACGGTGAAGGTGGAGATCGGCTTGATCTTAACTGCGCCTTTGGCGCCGTCCACCAGCATTGTGACATCCGCGGGCAGGTCTTTGTTCAGGAAGGAGAAGTGAACCTTTCCGTCCGCCGTGCCCACATACAGCACGTTGACCAGGTTCCGGATGATCTCACCGAAGGCCAGCGTGACGATGGCCAGGTAGTCGCCCCGCAGCCGGAGCACGGGAATGCCGATCAGCACGCCGAAGATTCCGGCAATGATACCGCCGGCCAGGATGGCAAGGACCAGGCGCAGGGTGGGATCCTGCATATCAAAGGCAGCCAGCAGCCAGCCGCTGATGATGGCACCGGTGTAGGCACCGATACTCATGAATCCGGCGTGGCCGAGGCTCAGCTCTCCGGAGAAACCGATGACCAGGTTCAGGGAAACCGCCATCACGATCCAGGCACAGATCGGTACCAGCTGTCCCTTCAGGGAACGGCTGATCGCTTTGGCGGCGATCATGTTCTGCAGGATCAGGAAGGCGGCGATGACCAGGCCGAAGGTGATCAGGTTGTAGATGAGGCGTTTGCGTTTTGCTTTTGTCATTTTCCCCACCTCACACTTTCTCACGCATGGGCTTGCCCAGCAGTCCGGCCGGCTTGAACAGCAGTACGATGATCAGCACGGCGAAGACGATGGCGTCTCCCAGTTCGGTTGAAATATAAGCCTTACCGAAAATCTCAATAATACCCAGCAGGATGCCGCCCAGCATGGCGCCGGGGATGGAGCCGATCCCGCCGAACACGGCGGCGGTGAAGGCTTTGATACCCGGCATGGAACCGGTGGTGGGCTGCAGGATGGGGTAGGAGGAGCAGAGCAGGATACCCGCGATGGCAGCCAGCGCGGAGCCGATGGCAAAGGTGAGGGAGATGGTCCGGTTCACATTGATGCCCATCAGTTCAGCGGCGCCGCGATCCTCCGAAACACAGCGCATGGCTTTTCCCAGCTTGGTCTTGGAGGTGAACAGGGTCAGCAGGACCATGATCACAATGCTGACCAGGATGGTGATCAGCGTGGCTGAGGAAATGTTGATCCGTCCCAGGTGCAGGGAGGTGCTGTTGATGAAGGTGGTGGGGAAGGCCTTGGGATTGGCGCCCCAGATCATCAGCGCGATGTTCTGCAGCAGGTAGCTCATACCGATGGCGGTGATCAGCACGGCCAGGGACGTGGCCTGGCGGAGGGGACGGTAGGCGAGTCCTTCAATGGTGATGCCCAGGACGGTGCAGACCAGCATGGCCAGCAGGAAAGCCAGGACCGGGGGGAAGCCCCAGTACTGGAGGCCGCAGAAAGCCACATACGCGCCGACCATGATAATGTCGCCGTGGGCAAAGTTCAGCATCTTGGCAATGCCGTACACCATGGTATAGCCCAGGGCGATGATGGCATAGATGCTGCCAAGGCTGAGGCCGTTAATCAGATTATCCAGAAAAATCATACAGGTATTTTCCTCTCCGGAAAAAATGAATATTCATTCAGGAAACAAGCGAAACCGGTCCAGAAGGACCGGTTCGCGAAAAAACGCAGGGGAGATCAGTCTTCGAAAACGTATACGCCGTTAACGATGGTGGCGGCCATAGGCGTCTTGGTAACAGCGCCGGACTCGTCCCAGGTCATGGTGCCGGTCAGGCCGGTCACTTCGATTTCCTTCATGGCGGCGATCAGCAGGTCGCAGGCTTCTTCAGCGGACATATCGGAAGTGATGCCGGCTTTCTCAGCGGCGGCAACCAGGATGTAGATGCCGTCGTAAGCGTCCGCGGCGAACTGGATGGGAGTCTCGTTGAACTTTTCCTGATACTTGGCAACGAAGCTTTTCACGTTCTCATCTTCAGAAGTGGCAACGAAGGGGGTCAGCAGCATGACGCCTTCCGCCAGGGAGGTGTCGAAGCCGTCCACGCTCAGGATGCCGTCCATACCGTCAACGCCGAAGAAGATGGGCTTGTAGTTCTTGTCGGCGGCGGTCTTCAGGATCAGGGAAGCGGGGGTGTAGTACATGGGCAGGAAGACGATTTCAGCACCGGCTTCCTGGGCCTTGCCAACCTGAACGGTGAAGTCTGTGGTTTCATCGGTGAAGGTTTCTTCGTTGACGATCTCCAGGCCCAGTTCCGCGCTCTTCTTAACAAAGGTGTCACGGATACCGGTGGAGTACACGTCGGCGTTGTTGTAGATCACGGCGATCTTGGTGCCCAGTTTGTGATCGGCGATGTACTGGGCGGAAGCGGAACCCTGGTTAGGGTCGGTGAAGCAAACCTGGAAGACGTTGTCCTTATCCTCGATGACAGCAGTGGAGGAAGCGGAGGGGGTCAGGAAGAACACGCGTTCGGTGTATCCCAGGGCACCCGCTGCTTCGCAGGGCTTGGAGGTGGTGGAACCCAGGATCATCTGGGCACCGGCGTCCAGCGCGGCGTTGTAGGCGTTGATAACCTTTTCCACGTTGTGCTCATCGTCTTCGGTGATGAGTTCAATCTGATATTTTCCGCCGGCGGCGTTGATTTCATCCACGGCGATTTCGGCACCGTGCTGGGTGGCCAGGCCGTACAGGGCAGCGGCACCGGTGGTGGGGCCGATATGGGCGATCTTCAGGGTGACGGTTTCTTCCGCGAAGGCGGAGCAGACAGTCAGGGCCAGTACCAGGGCGAGGGCCAGAGAAACAAGCTTCTTCATTGGGTTTTCCTCCTCGTATATTAAGGTATATGAAAGTAACAAAGCCCCTTTACTTTGTATCGTTCATTATACACCTGTTTTGGGGCGAGTAAAGCGCCGGAGGCTTGTTTTTTGTACGTTCTTTGTATTCTTGACAGGTCTGTGCTTTCCCGATAAAATATTGTAGATATCCTGTATCCATCCATATTGACACGTCTGCCGGTCCTGCCGGCAGGGGGAAGGAGGAAGGAGCTTCGCGCTCCGATACAATATGAACAGGAAACACTTGTTCCTTGCACTGGTACTGGGGATTGCGCTGGTCCTGGTATGCGTATCCGCGGCGCTTGCGGCGGACAGTCCGATAAAAACCTCCGTGGATTTCAGCAAAACCAAGTTTTCCGGTCCGGAAACAATTGATGTATCCATTACCGTGACCAATGTCGGGGAAGGCGACCTGCCTGCTCCGGTAACGCTGTATTATCCCAGCGGCAAGAAGATTGATGAGTTCGGCTCTCCGACGCTTTCCGTGGGCGCCAGCAAGACCTGGAAGGGCCAGTGGACTGTTACCCAGGAAGAACTGGACGCGGGAAAGGTTGTCTTTGCGGTCCGGTATTCCGTTTATGACGGTCCGCTTGATGAGAACGGGGAACCGAAGCTGCAGGGCCATAAGAGCAACCTGCGCAAGAAGATCGTCTATACCGAAGCCGCTCCTGAAATCTCCGTCAAACGAACCATTACCCCCACAACGGCCCAGAAAGATCAGGAAGTCAGCGTTGTTTACGAGATCACAAACTCCGGAACAGCGGCTGTGACTGCCGTCAAAATCAAGGAAAACACCAGTATCTCTTCCAAAACCGGCACGATCGATTCCATCGCGCCCGGGACAACGGAAACCTATACTTTCACCGCCAAGATGGCCAAGAAAGACCTGACCAGTGCGGCGACCATCTCCTATACAGCCGGCGGAAAGACTTTCAATACAAAGGTGGAAAGCACCACTGTCAAATACGGCGTGGTAAACCTCTCCGCTACCCTGAAGGCGGACAAAAAGGGCGGCGTGCCCGGCGACACGATCAAGCTGACGCTGACACTGAAGAACTCCGGTACGGTTGATTTCACCAATGTTACCGTAACGGATCCTGAACTGGGCACCGTTTTCGAAGGGCTGACTGTTGCGGCCGGAAAGACCGAAACCAAGGAAACGGAACTGGTGATCACCAAGACCCAGGACATCCAGTTTACGGTTAAGGCAGAAGACACCACCGGCAAAGGCATTGAAACCGCCACCGGACGGGTTACGGTCACTTCCCTGGATCCGAACCAGCAGATCGCGCTGAGCGTGGAAGCTGAAGCGGACCGCAGTATCGTATATACCAATCCCGGAACGGCCAGGGTGAAAGTTACCGTGAGCAACAACAGCACCATGGAAGTGAAGGACATCACCGTGAAGGCGGTGGACACCACCCTGTATCACTTTGACAGCATTCCCGCGGGAGAAAGCGCCTCCTTCATTCGGGATGTGGACGCGAACCTGCCTGAAAGGGATGGGCGAACGTATTGGGGCACTTTCCGGTTTACCGCTTCCTGCAAGGATCAGCTGGATCAGGTGCTGAAATTCGAAAGCAATGATATCCGGATTGACTATCAGGAGCCGACACCGGAACCCACAAAGGCACCGCTGGTTACGCCGATGAAACCCCAGTATGAGGATGTTCCGACCAGAGAGCCTGAACCCGCGTGGCTGGAGCAGGCTGAAACTGTTGCTGATACCGCCAAGTGGATCTTCGCGGCTGTGGCCGGTGTGCTGCTGGTGCTGCTGCTGATCGGCGCGGTCCGCCGCGGCAAGAGCCGGAGCGAATCGAAAAAGGCCATGGATCACCTGGAAGGCGCCAACTACCGTGACTACAGCACCGCGCCGAAGCGCAACCGCAGGAGTGAGATCTCCAACGGCGGAACCGAAGAGGAAAAGCCGGAGGAAACTGAAGAGAAGCCTGCTGAGGAAGAACCGGAGAACACCGCCCAGAGCAGTGAGCTGATGGCGGAAACCCTTCGGAGGCTGTATTCTGACAAGCCGGCGGAAACCGCGGCGGAAGTCGTGACGGAAACGGTGGAAAACGCGGAAGCGGCGGTTGAAGAAACCGCGGAAACCGTGGCTGAAGAAGCAAAGGAAGCTGTGGAAGCCGTTGAGGATGCGGCAAAGGATGTCAAGTCTGCCGCGGAGGATGCTTCCTCCCGCCGCCGCAGGGGCCGTAAACAGTAACTGAATAACCGATTTTCCCGCGCCGGGGTCGCTGAGACCCCGGCGCATTGTTTTTCCGGGGCACTGATCCGGGGAATCCTTTCCGTAAACTTGCGCCGCGGCCGTATTCGGTGATATACTAACCTGTAATGCTTTGCCCGTTTCCGGAAAGGATGGGACGGGCGGTGAAGGAGAAACAAATGCTTGAATTTTTGAAGAAAGTGCTGGGCTCGGGAAACGAAGTCCAGTTGAAGAAACTGAACAAACCGGTGGAAGCGGTTATGGCGCTGGAGGAGGAATACCGCGCGCTGACCGATGAGCAGCTGCAGGCAAAGACCGCTGAATTCAGACAGAGACTGCAGAACGGGGAAACAGAAGACGATATCCTTCCGGAGGCGTTTGCCACTGTCCGGGAGGCGGCTGACCGCGTGCTGGGGATGCGTCCCTACCGGGTACAGGTGCTGGGCGGCATTGTGCTGCATCAGGGCCGGATCGCGGAAATGAAGACCGGTGAAGGTAAAACGCTGGTGGCAACTATGCCGGCTTACCTGAACGCCCTGTGCGGCAAAGGCGTCCATGTTGTGACGGTCAACGATTACCTGGCCCGCCGCGACAGTGAGTGGATGGGTAAGGTTTACCGGTTCCTGGGCCTGACCGTTGGCCTGATCGTGCATGACCTGGAGCCGGAAGAACGCAGGGCTGCCTATGCCTGCGATATTACCTACGGTACCAATAATGAGCTGGGTTTTGACTACCTGCGGGACAACATGGTGATCCGCCAGGACAACCTGGTCCAGCGGGGCCATGCCTTCGCCATCGTGGACGAGGTGGACTCGATCCTGATCGATGAGGCGCGGACGCCCCTGATCATCTCCGGCCAGGGAGAAAAGAGCACCGAGCTGTATGACAAGGTGGACGCGGTGGTCCGTACCATGAAACCGGAGATCCACTTTGAGATTGAGGAAAAGAAAAAGGCCGTCACCCTGACGGATGAAGGCGCCCGGAAAGTGGAAACCGCCTTCGGCATCGACAACATCAACGACGCGGAAAACAGCGAGCTGAACCACCATGTGTACTGCGCCCTGCGTGCCCACAACCTGATGAAGCGGGATGTGGACTATGTGGTCCAGAACGGCCAGGTTATCATTGTGGATGAGTTCACCGGCCGCCTCATGATCGGGCGCCGCTACTCGGAAGGCCTGCACCAGGCCATTGAAGCCAAGGAACATGTGAAGGTGGAGCGGGAAAGCAAAACCCTGGCCACCATCACCTTCCAGAATTACTTCCGTATGTATGAAAAGCTGTCCGGTATGACCGGTACGGCCAAGACGGAGGAGACGGAATTCCAGGGCATCTACGCGCTGGACGTTGTGGAGATCCCCACCAACAAGCCGAACATCCGTGTGGACCAGGAAGATATGGTCTACAAGAATAAAGCCGCGAAGTTCAACGCGGTGGTGGCGAGCATTGAGCAGTATCACGCCAAGGGACAGCCGCTGCTGGTCGGTACCATCAGCGTTGAGGTCAGTGAAATGCTCAGCGATATGCTGAAGCGCAAAGGCATTCCCCATGAAGTGCTGAACGCCAAGAACCACGCCAAGGAAGCTGAGATCGTGGCCCAGGCGGGTCATTACGGCGCTGTGACCATCGCCACCAACATGGCCGGCCGCGGAACCGATATCCTGCTGGGCGGCAACCCCGAGTTCCTGGCCCGCCGCGCCCTGCGCCAGGAGGGCGTGGACGAGGAAGTGATCGAGGAAGCTGTCGGTCACAATGAGCATGTGAGCGATGAGGTGCTTGAGGCACGGAAGCGCTATCAGGAGCACTACAGCCGCTTCAAGGCGGATACGGATCGGGAGCATGAGCGGGTGCTGCAGACCGGCGGCCTGCATATCATCGGTACGGAACGCCATGAAAGCCGCCGGATTGATAACCAGCTGCGCGGCCGAAGCGGCCGTCAGGGCGACCCGGGTTCCACCCAGTTCTTCATCAGCCTTGAGGATGACCTGATGCGCCTGTTCGGCAGCGAGCGGATCGGCGTGATGGTGGACCGGCTTGGCCTGCGGGACGATGAACCGCTGACTGCCGGCCTGCTGACAAAGCAGATCGAAAACGCGCAGAAGCGGATTGAGAACCGGAACTTTGAATCCCGTAAGTACGTGCTGGAGTATGACGATGTGATGAACCGCCAGCGCGGGATCATCTACGGTCAGCGCCGCCGGGTGCTGATGGGCGAAAATGTGCGGGACAGCATCCTGCGCATGGCGGACCATGTGATTGACTTTGCGGCGGGCCGCTGGATGAACGGCGAAAACACCGCCGAGTGGGAATGGAAGGAAGCGGCAAACTACCTGGAGAACCTCTGCTGCCACCATGGCGCGCTGGAGGCGAACCGCGCCGCTGCCGGTACCGGTGAGAGCCGGAATGAGTTTATTGAAGCCCTGAAAGCGGATGCCAGGACGTTCTACGAAGAGCGTGAAAAGCTCATGGAGGACATCCATGTGGACATGCGCGAACTGGAGCGGGTTATGCTGCTGCGCAGTGTTGACTCCCGCTGGATGGACCACATTGACGCTATGGACCAGCTGCGGGACGGCATTGGTTTCCGGCAGTCCAGCGGCAAAAACCCGGTTACGGAATACCAGATCGAAGCCGGTCATATGTTTGAGGAACTGAACCACCTGATCCGGGAGGATACGGTGCGCCGGGTTTACCAGACCAAGGTGGAAGTGACGCCGGAACGGGTACAGACCGCCAGGCCGATCGACGCGCGGGTCGCGGGAGACGGTCCCCGGCAGCCGAGAAGGGTGAAGCCGTCCGAGAAGATCGGCCGGAACGATCCCTGCCCCTGCGGAAGCGGCAAGAAGTACAAGAACTGCTGCATGCTGAAAGAAAACACTTAATCATGAACTGAATTCTGCCGGAGGTGTGAAATGTTAGAGCTTGAACAATATGCCCAGGACATCGTGGGCATCCGGAAAAGCATCCTGGCTGCCGGGGAAGCGCTTCATATTGATCATATGAAGGAGCAGATCGATGAACTGACAGAGGAAATGAACCAGCCGGAGTTCTGGAACGATACAGACCGTTCCACCAGGGTGAACCAGAAGCTGGGTCACCTGAAGAACAAGCTGGCCCATTATGAAGGCCTGCTGCAGTCCGCTGACGACATCGATACGATGATGGAACTCGCCCGTGAGGAAAATGACGAGGAAATGGTACAGGAAGTCGGTACCGAACTGGCCAGCCTGAAGGAAAAAGCGGATGCGCTGGAACTGGAAACCCTCATGCGCGGTGACTATGACGACAACGACGCCGTGTTGAGCCTGCACGCCGGTGCCGGCGGAACCGAGGCCCAGGACTGGACCCAGATGCTTTTCCGCATGTACACCCGCTACTGTGAGCGGATGGGCTTTGAAGTGAAAGTGCTGGATCTCCTGGACGGGGATGAGGCGGGCATCAAGAGCGTGACCTTTGAGGTCAGCGGCGATCATGCCTACGGCTATCTCCGCGGTGAGAAGGGCGTGCACCGCCTGGTGCGCATCAGCCCCTTTGATGCCAACGCGCGCCGCCACACCAGCTTCTCCAGCCTGGACGTCGCCCCGATGATCGAGGATGACGGCGATGAGATCAAAATTGATATGAAGTACGTCCGGGTGGACACCTACCACTCCTCCGGCGCCGGCGGACAGAACGTCAACAAGACCAGCTCCGCTGTCCGGATGACCTATGTCAAGGATGACGTGACCATCGTGGTGGCCTGCCAGACGGAACGCGACCAGGTGCAGAACCGTGCCACCTGTATGAAGATGCTGAAAGCGAAGCTGCTGGAACTGAAGGAACGGGAAAAGGAACAGCAGATGGCTGACATCAAGGGCGAGATGAAGAAGATCGAATGGGGCAGCCAGATCCGCTCCTACGTTTTCCAGCCCTACACCATGGTCAAGGATCACCGCACCAACTATGAAAGCGGCAACATTGACGATGTGATGAACGGCAACCTGGAAGGCTTTGTCACCGCATACCTGAAGATGCAGTAACAAAACCAATGAATAATGAACAATGAATAATGAACAATGTTATGATGCCGACTCAGCATGACAGGATGGAGCACCGTAAAACATTATGAATTGTGAATTATGAATTATGAATTATGAATTAAAGGGACGGGCCCTGGGTTTCCTGCTGGTGTGGACGGTGATCCTGTTCACACTGGCTGCCGCGGTATACGGTACAGCCGGGAACGGGGACCTGCTGGCCCGGGAAATGCTCCGCCACGCGCCGCCGGAGGTTACGGGCCTGCCGGAAACGGAATACGAAGGCGCGGGCCGGATGACCGCCGGATATCTGACCGGCCGGGAACCGGTTTTCCAGTATGTCTTTTCCGACGCGGAGGGACGGGAATACACCTGCTTCCAGCCGCATGAGGCGGACCACATGGCGGACTGCCGGAACCTGATCGGCCTGGCGGGAACGCTGAGGTGGATCACCGGAGGCCTGGCACTGCTTTTGGCGGCAGCGGGCGTGCTGCTCCGGAAACGCAAGGCGTTTTCGGGCGGTATGTTCACGGGCCTGGGAGCGGCGGCTCTGGTGTTTAGCGGGATTGCGGCCTGGGCGCTTGCGGATTTCGACGGCCTGTTTGTCACGTTTCACCGCGTGGCTTTCACCAATGAGGGCTGGCTGCTGGATCCCCGGACGGACCTGCTGATCCGGCTGATGCCGCTGAACTTCTTTATTACCCTGGGAACCGGGATACTGGTCCGGATACTGATTTCCGGGCTTGTGCTGCTGGGAGCGGCATTGATCATTCAGAATTGTAAGACGAAAAGGCAAGGGAATGCATAATGGCCTGACAAGAACAATTATGCATCACGGATTATGAATTACGAACAAAACTCCCGCCGCCAGGCGGAAATGCTGCGGACGAAGGAAACGGTCCGTATCCTGTCACTGGAGACCAGCTGCGATGAGACCGCGGCAGCTGTGATCGAGAACGGCCGGAAGATCCTGAGCAACGTGGTGTTCAGCCAGATCGACCTGCACGAGCTTTACGGCGGCGTTGTGCCGGAGATCGCAAGCCGGGCCCATATGGAAGCCTGCGACCGGGTGGTGGACCAGGCGCTGCGGGAAGCCGGGATGAGCCTGCAGGAGATCGATGCCCTGGCGGTAACAAAGGGCCCCGGCCTTGTCGGCGCGCTGCTGACAGGGGTCAACTGCATGAAGGGCCTGGCCTTTGCGGCGGGAAAGCCGCTGGTGGGTGTCAACCATATTGAGGGACATGTCAGCGCGAACTATTTGAGCCATCCGGATCTGGAGCCGCCGTTCCTGTGCCTGGTGGTTTCCGGCGGCCACAGCCACCTGGTGGAGGTTTCGGATTACGGCACCTACCGCCTGCTTGGCCAGACAGTGGACGATGCGGCCGGCGAAGCCTTTGACAAGGCGGCTCGGGCGCTGGGACTGCCTTATCCGGGCGGCCCGCGTATCGACAAACTGGCGGAAGAGGGAAACCCGGAAGCCTTTACCCTGCCCAGCCCGAAGACGGACGGAAGGTATGATTACAGCTTCAGCGGACTGAAGACTGCTTTCATGAACACCGTGCACACGCTGGAACAGCGGGGCGAAACCCTGCCGAAGGCAGACCTGGCGGCAAGCTTCCGCCGGGCGGTATGCCGGGAACTGACGAATAAGGCGCGGCTCCTGCTGCAGGAACGCGGCAGGGACGGATATAACGGATTTGCTTTGGCCGGCGGGGTATCCGCCAACCGGGAACTGCGGCGGATGGCATCGGCGATGTGTGAGGAACTGAAAATCCCGTTGTTCATGCCGGAGCTGCATCTGTGCACGGACAACGGTGCCATGATCGGCAGCGCCGCCTATTACCGCCTGAGAAACGGGGAACTGGCGGGCCTGGACCTGAATGCCATGCCCGCGCTGAGACTGGTGTAAAGATTGAACTGAACAGACAAATCCGGAAGGTTGTAGACAGATATGATGGAGCAGCTGAGGTTCTGGAACCAATACGGATACCAACCTGATGTGTTCAAAAAATACAGGGATGCTGTTGCCCGCAGTAACCGCGGATCACTGAAAGTGATGTGCATCGTGGCAGTGGTTTCTTCCCTGCTGGTTTATATATACGGCGTGACGAGCAATCAGCCCAAGGGCGGCGGGACATACTGCCAGATCCTGCTGATTGTGGGCCTTGCCGGTGAGGTGATCGCGTTCTACAGAAAGTCCACATGGGCACAGATGCTCATTGTCGGTTATATTCTGGGAGCTGCTGTTTACGCGTTTGCGGTTTTTGGCGCCGTGAACTATGATTCAAGCGTTTTCTGGATCGGAACCCACCTGGCGGTTGGCTGCTATCTGTTTGACTATGCCTGGCGCGTGCTCGGTCTGCAGGTTCTCAGCTATGTGGCGCTGGAGGTCTCCTGGAAGGCAAAAGGCGCTTTGCAGGATCCGACCCAGAGGATTTTCTGCCTTCTGTATCTGCTGATCAGCCTGATCACGGTGTATACGCTGAACCGGGCCAGGGCCTCCCTGATTACGGGCCGTGAAGAATTCCGGCGCGTGGCGGATACGGACCAGCTGACCGGACTGACAGCCCGGAGGGCTGCCCAGCAGGAAATAGAAGATCACCTGCAGACGGATGAGCACGGCGTGCTGATGCTGCTGGACCTGGACTGCTTTAAGAGCGTGAACGACCGGTACGGGCACCAGGCGGGAGACAAGGTGCTCATCGACGTGGCCGCGGATATCCGGAAGATGTTCCGGAATTCCGATGTGCTGAGCCGGCTCGGGGGAGATGAATACGTCGTCTATCTGAAGAGCGTTCCGGGAAGGGAATGGACACTGAAGCGTGCCACTTCCATGGTGGAGAAGATCGGCCGTACGGTGGGTGAAGGCCCTGATGCCGTCCGGGTAACGGCCAGTGTCGGGATCGTCATGACAGATATGGTGGGACGGACGTATGACGATCTGTACCGCGCCGCGGATATAGCTATGTACAACGCCAAGAACAGCGGCGGAAACAAGGCGCTGTTCTATTCAGAAGAGATGCTGGGAAAACCGGTGGATGAAGAAAAGATCAACAGTCTGAGATAACGGGAAAAGGGAAACCATGAATGAATTTCTGACAATCAGGGGCGCACGTGAGCACAACCTGAAGAACATTTCTCTCCGGATACCGCGGGACAAGCTGACGGTTATTACGGGACTGAGCGGCAGCGGAAAAAGCTCCCTGGCCTTCGACACAATCTACGCGGAAGGTCAGCGCCGCTATGTGGAAAGCCTGACCAGCTATGCCCGCCAGTTCCTGGGACAGATGGACAAGCCGGATGTGGATGCCATTGAAGGGCTGAGTCCGGCTATTTCCATTGACCAGAAGACAACGGGACGGAATCCCCGCTCCACCGTGGGTACGGTGACGGAGATCCATGACTACCTGCGCCTGCTCTGGGCGCGCGTCGGTGTTCCCCACTGTCCGGTCTGCGGCCGGGAGATCCGGAAACAGTCTGTGGACGAGATCGTGGACGCGGTATGCGCTGTGCCGGAGGGGACCAGGATGCAGATCCTGAGCCCGCTGGTGAGGGGACGCAAGGGGGAACACAGGGATCTGCTTTCCTCCGCCCGGAAGAGCGGCTATGTCCGGGTGCGTATTGACGGGGAAATGTATGACCTGGAGGACACTCCGGAACTGGATAAAAAGAAAAAACATACCATTGAGATCGTGGTGGACCGCCTGATCCGCAGGGATACGGATGAGTTCCGCCACCGTCTGGCAGAAGATGTGGAGACCGCTTCCGTCCGCGGAGCGGGACTGGTCATCGTGGACTGCCTGGAACTGGGCGAAACCCTTTACAGCATGAACTATGCCTGCCCGGACTGCGGCGTTTCCATTGAGGAACTGGAGCCGCGGATGTTCTCCTTCAACAGTCCCTACGGGGCATGCCCGGCCTGCAGCGGCCTGGGAATCCGGATGAAGATCAGCCGGGAAGCAATCTTCCCGGACGAGCGGGTAACCCTGCGGGAAGGCGCCATGAACCTGATGGGGTTCAACGCCTCGGAGGACGGCGGCATCGCGGCGCAGTACTTCGGGGCTATGGGAAAGAAATACGGCTTTTCGCTGGATACGCCCCTGGAGGATATCAGCGGGGCCGGCATGGATGCCCTGCTGTACGGCACCGGGGATGAACAGATCAGCATCACCTATGAAGGCGCCCGGGGGCAGCGGGAATACACCACCAGCTTTGAAGGAATCATCCCAACGCTGGAACGGCGGTACCGGGAGACCACCTCGGACGCCATGAAACAGGCTTATGAGGAATACATGGCGGAGGAAACCTGCCCGGAATGCGGCGGGCAGCGCCTGAAGGCGGAAGCCCGGGCCGTGACGGTGGGCGGAAAGAGCCTGCCGGAGGTCAGCGATATGAGCATCCGGCAGGCACGGGATTTCTTCGCTTCCCTGGAACTGGACGGGAACAGCCGGATTATTGCCGCGCAGATCCTGAAGGAAATAGATGCCCGACTGGGCTTCCTGTGCGATGTGGGCCTGGATTACCTGACCCTCAGCCGGGGCGCGGGCACCCTGTCCGGAGGCGAGGCGCAGCGTATCCGCCTGGCCACGCAGATCGGCAGCGCTTTGATGGGTGTCATGTACATCCTGGATGAGCCCAGCATCGGCCTGCACCAGCGGGATAACGCGAAGCTGATCGCGACGCTCCGCAGGATGCGGGACCTGGGTAATACCGTGATCGTGGTTGAACATGACGAGGAAACCATGCTTGCCGCGGACTGGATTGTGGATGTGGGCCCCGGCGCGGGACTGCACGGCGGCTATATCGTGGCGGAGGGGACGGCGGATGATATCCGCGCGTGCCCGGAAAGCCTCACCGGCCAGTATCTCAGCGGCAAAAAGGTGATCCCTGTGCCGAAAACCCGCCGGAAACCGACCGGCTGGCTGACGGTCAGGGGTGCCGCGGAGCATAACCTGAAGCATATAGACGTGCGGATCCCGCTGGGAGTACTGACCTGCGTAACCGGTGTCAGCGGCAGCGGAAAGAGCAGCCTTGTCAACGAGATTGTTTATAAAAACCTTGCCCGGAAACTGAACCGTGCCAAGACCCGCCCGGGTTGTTTTGACAGCATGGAAGGCCTGGAGCAGCTGGACAAGATCATCATGATCGACCAGAGCCCCATCGGACGGACACCCCGGAGCAATCCGGCAACCTATACCGGTCTGTTTGACCTGATCCGGAAACTGTTTGCGCTCAGCCCGGAAGCCAAGGCCAGGGGTTACAAGGAAAACCGTTTCTCCTTCAACGTCAAGGGCGGCCGCTGCGAGGCCTGCCAGGGGGACGGTATGAAGCGGATCGAGATGCATTTCCTGCCGGACCTTTATGTACCCTGTGACGTCTGCCACGGCCACCGGTATAACCGGGAAACCCTGGAAGTCACCTGGCAGGGGAAGAACATCAGCGAAGTGCTGGATATGACGGTGGAGGAAGCCCTGGGCTTCTTTGAGAACCATCCCCAGATCATGCGGAAGCTGGAAACCCTGTATGATGTCGGCCTGGGCTATATGAAACTGGGCCAGGCATCCACCACCCTGTCCGGCGGCGAGGCCCAGCGTGTAAAGCTGGCCACGGAACTCAGCCGCAGGGCGACCGGGAAAACCATTTACCTGTTGGATGAGCCGACCACCGGCCTGCACATGGCGGACGTGGACCGGCTGATCCTGGTGCTCCAGCGGCTGACGGACGCGGGCAACTCGGTTCTGGTGATCGAGCATAACCTGGACGTGATCAAGGTCTCGGACCATATCATCGACCTGGGTCCGGAAGGCGGTTCCGGCGGCGGTACGGTGGTGGCGGAAGGCACCCCTGAACAGGTGGCTGCCGTGAAGGGATCCTATACCGGTGAATACCTGAAAAAAGTACTTTGAGGATACAGGGCGGAAACGCTGTATGCATTGACAAGTACGGCCTGGACGAATACAATGATCATGCGCGAACAGGCGCTTTTTTGAGGCTGTAACCGGAACAGAACATGAGGAAAATCCGGGAGGAGATGAAACAATGGCTTGTACCGCACTCGTAGGCATCAACTGGGGTGACGAAGGAAAAGGCAGAATGGTTGACCTGCTGGCGGAAGCCTTCGACATCGTCGTCAGATTTCAGGGCGGCGCCAACGCGGGACATAAGATCATCAATAAATTCGGCAAATTCGACCTGCACCTGCTGCCTTCCGGCGTGTGCCGTCCCGGGGTGGTCAACATCCTGGGAAACGGAGTTGCGCTGGATCCTGAAACGCTGGTGAAGGAAATTGAAGACCAGAAGGGGATCGAGATCACTCCCGAAAACCTGATGATCAGTGAGCGGGCATCCCTGCTGCTGCCCTGGCATCGTGAAGTGGACATGCTGGAGGAAGCCCGCCAGAAGGAAAAGCAGTTCGGTTCCACCAAACAGGGGATCGCGCCTTTCTATTCCGACAAGAACCAGAAACGGACCATCCTGGCCGGGGAACTGTTCTATCCGGATCGGCTGAAGCGCCATGTGAAAGAGCTGTGCGCCTGGAAGAACCTGACCCTGGAAAAGATATACGGTGCGAAGCCCGTCAGCGAAAAGGAACTGAACGCCTGGCTGAACGACTACTGCGAGCAGATCAAACCGTATATCAAGAACACCAGGGATTACCTGATACAGGCGGAGAGCGACCACAAGCGCATCCTGTTTGAGGCGCAGCTTGGGGCCCTGCGGGACCTGGATTACGGGATCTATCCCTACACCACTTCTGTCAGCACCCTGGCGTCCTATGCCCCCATCGGGGCGGGCATGCCCGGCGTGGAGATCGACCGGGTGATCGGTGTCATCAAAGCCTATTCGACCTGCCTGGGGGACGGTCCCTTTGTCTGTGAGTATACCGGCAAAAAGGGTGACGAGTTCCGCAAGATGTGCGGCGAGGATGAACCCGAAGGCGGACGCACCGTCCGGATCGGGCCGATCGACCTGGTGGCAAGCAAATACGGAACCGAGGTCCAGGCTGCCACGGAGCTGGCGCTGACCAAGCTGGACATGCTCAGCGACCTGGATGAGATTCCGCTGTGCGTTGGCTACAAGCTGGATGGCAAGGTGATCACGGATATGCCCTTCGCTTCCGCGCTGGATGAATGCGAACCGGTATATGAGACCATGAAGGGCTGGAAGTGCAGCATTTCCGGTGTCCGCAACTGGTGGGACCTGCCGGAGGAAGCAAAGGCCTATGTCAACCGTATTGAACATGTCGTGGGATGCGTGATCCGGTGGATCTCTGTTGGCCCGGAACGCCACAGCATCATCCGCCGCGGATAAAACAGATGGTTCATCCATAACAATGGATATCATACAAAAAACATTAATCTTTTAGGAGGCACAAGATGAATCTCTCACCACTTCAGAAAGCAAGATATGAATACAGCCCCAAGCTTCCGGGAATGCTGCGCGGCGGTATCTCTGAGATTTCCGTCAAGGTCGGAGCGCCTACGGAAAGCGTTGCGGACCAGGCCAAAATCAAGGCCCTTTTCCCCAACACCTACGGTAAGGAAGAGATCACCTTCGTGAAGGGCAGCAACACCTCTGCCGCCAAAAAGCAGGTTGTGGGTGTTATCCTTTCCGGCGGACAGGCGCCCGGCGGACACAACGTCATCTGCGGCCTGTATGACGCGATCAAGGCCACCGATAAGAACAACGTTCTCCTGGGCTTTAAGGGCGGACCTTCCGGACTGATCGATGATGACTGCATCGAGTTCACCGACGAGTACATCAACGCCTACCGGAACACCGGCGGTTTCGATATCATCGGTTCCGGCCGTACCAAGCTTGAGACTGAAGAACAGTTCAAGATTGTTACTGAAGTGGCAAAGAAGCATGGCCTGACCGCTATCGTGATCATCGGCGGCGATGACTCCAACACCAACGCTGCTGTGCTGGCGGAATACATGGCTGCCCACAACACCGGCGTGCAGGTCATCGGCTGCCCCAAGACTATCGACGGCGACCTGAAGAATGAGGACATCGAGGCCTCCTTCGGTTTCGACACCGCCACCAAGACCTATTCCGAACTGATCGGCAACATCGAGCGTGATGCCAACTCCGCCAAGAAGTACTGGCATTTCATCAAGGTGATGGGCCGTTCCGCTTCCCACGTCGCCCTCGAGTGCGCCCTGGAAACCCAGCCCAACATCTGCCTCATCGGTGAGGAAGTGGCCGCGAAGAAGATGTCCCTGGCCGCTATCGCGAACTACATTGCCGATTCCGTCGAAAAGCGCGGCAACAACGGCGAAAACTTCGGCGTTGCGATCATCCCCGAAGGTATCGTGGAATTCGTTCCCGAGTTCTCCAAGCTGATCGCTGAGATCAATGAACTGCTTGCCGGCAAGAAGACCGAAGAGTTCAACGCTCTTCCGGACTGGGCTGCCAAGTATGAGTTCATTAAGAAGGGCCTCTCCGGCGAATCCTTCGCGGTGTTCGAGATCCTGCCCCAGTTTGTGCAGCAGCAGCTGTTCCTGGAACGCGATCCCCACGGCAACGTGCAGGTTTCCCTGATCGAGTCCGAAAAGCTGTTCTCCGAAATGGTGAAGAACGAGCTGGCGAAGAGAAAGGCTGCCGGCACCTACAAGGGCAAGTTCGGCGCGCAGCATCACTTCTTCGGTTACGAAGGAAGATGCGCTTTCCCGTCCAATTTCGACGCGGACTACTGCTACTCCCTCGGCTACAATGCCTTCATGCTGATCCAGTATGGCTACACCGGATACCTGTCCAAGGTTTCCAATATCTCCAAGCCTGCTGAAGAGTGGGTTGCCGGCGGTATGCCCATCACCAAGATGATGAACATGGAAAGAAGAAACGGCGAGGACAAGCCCGTTATCCGCAAGGCCCTGGTTGAGCTGGACGGAGCTCCCTTCAAGTTCTTCGCGGCGCACAGGGAAGAGTGGGCAGTGAAGACTTCCTTCACCTACCCCGGCGCGATCCAGTACTTCGGACCTGCTGAAGTCTGCGATCTGACCACCCGGACGCTTGCCCTGGAGAAGGGCCAGGCCTGAGCCTGACCTGTCAGGAAAAAAGAGTTTTATACAGCCTCCCGCACTGCGGGAGGCTGTTTTTCATGCCCGGAAGGCTTGTTTTTCTTGACGTAACAACAACACCGGTGCTATAATGCTATGTATTTTTGACCGATATGAGGTACGATTTCTGGGAGGGATACGATGTCCGGGCATTCCAAGTGGCACAATATTCAGGCTAAGAAGGGCAAGGCAGACGCGCAGCGCGGAGCGATTTTCACAAAGATCGGCCGCGAGATCGCCATCGCGGTTCGTGAAGGCGGCGCCAATCCTGAGTCCAATGGCAAGCTGCGCGATATTATCGCCAAAGCTAAAGCCAACAATATGCCGAATGACAATATTCAGCGTTCCATCAAAAAGGCGAGCGGTGAACTGAGCAACGTGGTCTACGAAGAGATCACCTACGAAGGTTACGCTCCCGGCGGCGTTGCGGTGATCGTGGACTGCATTTCCGATAACCGTAACCGTACTGCCAGCGATGTGCGTCACTGCTTCGCCAAGTACGGCGGAAACCTGGGCACCACCGGTTCCGTGGGTTTCATGTTTGATGAGCGCGGCGTGCTTGTGGTGGAACGGGAACCCGGCAGCGACGAGGACGAGATGATGATGATCGCCCTGGATGCCGGCGCCGAAGACGTGAAGGTGGATGACGATGTATTCGAGATCGTGACCGCCCCCAGTGAATTCAGCACCGTTCGTGAGAACCTGGAAAAGCAGGGAATCACCTTCCTGTCCGCTGAAGTGGCCAAGATTCCGCAGAACACCGTGGCTGTCAGCGATCCGGACACCATCCAGAAGATCCAGAAGATGCTGGACCTGCTGGAGGAGAACGATGACGTGCAGAACGTGTATCACAACGCGGACCTGCCGGAGGAAGACGAGGACGAATAAGCATTCGTCAATTCAGAATTCAGAATTCAGAATGAATTGCTCAACATGACAATGTACCCGATCATCTGATATCGGAACGTTGGAATGGTTATGAGTATATATACAGCCCGAGAGTGGGCATGAAGGCCGATATCCGGGCAACGGATATCGGCTTGTTCTTTCTATCGGAAACGAAGGGGGATTTTCGCATGACAATGGTGGAAATCATCGAAAAGAAAAAATTCGGCCGGGAGCTGACAAAAGAGGAGATCACTTTCTTTGCGCAGGCGGCCGCAGATCATTCTGTACCGGATTACCAGCTTTCCGCTTTGCTGATGGCGATCCGTCTGAACGGCATGACGGATCAGGAAACGACGGACCTGACCCTGGCAATGCGGGATTCCGGAGATATTGCCGATCTTTCCGGCATTCCCGGCATCAAAGTGGATAAGCATTCCACCGGCGGCGTGGGAGATACGACCACGCTGGTTCTGGCACCCCTGGTGGCGGCCTGCGGAGCCCCTGTGGCCAAGATGAGCGGCCGGGGCCTGGGCCATACCGGCGGCACCCTGGACAAACTGGAATCCATTCCCGGACTGAGTGTCGGGCTGCCTGTGGAGGATTTTATCCGCCAGGTAAAGGAGATCGGTGTGGCCGTGGTAGGCCAGACAGGCCATCTCGCGCCGGCGGACAAGACGCTTTACAGCCTGCGGGATGTGACTTCCACCGTGGATTCCCTGCCCCTGATCGTTTCATCCATTCTCAGCAAAAAGCTGGCAGCGGGTTCGGATGCCATCGTGCTGGACGTGAAGACTGGTTCCGGCGCGATCATGCATACCCTGGAGGACAGCCTTGCCCTGGCGCAGAACATGGTGCGGGTGGGTGAACTGGCCGGGAAACCGATCGTGGCCCTGGTCAGCGGCATGGACCAGCCGCTGGGAACCCATGTGGGCAATGCCCTGGAAGTGAAGGAAGCCATTGATATCCTGGCCGGCCGTGCCGGCGGGGACCTGCTGGAGGTTTCCCTGACCCTGGGAGGCTATATGCTGCACCTTGCAGGAAAGGCGGAAACGCCGGAAGCGGGCCAGGCGATGATGAAACAGGCGATCGACTCCGGGACCGGTCTGGAAAAGCTGAAGCAGATGATCGCGGCCCAGGGTGGCGACCCGTCTGTCTGTGATGATGTGACCCGCCTGCCCCAGGCGAAGGTGATCCGTCCTGTAACCTGCGGCGTGTCCGGCTGGGTGACAAAGATGGATACCATGGCGCTGGGCCTGGCTGCCCAGGCAATGGGTGCCGGACGGCTGACGGCGGATGATAAACTGGATTATTCTGTGGGCTTTGTGCTGCAGGTTCGTATCGGTGACCGGGTGGAAGCCGATACGCCGCTGTGCGTGCTGCATGCCAAAAGCGAGGAGGACGCGGACCGGGCGGAAGCTGCCGTCCGTGCCGCCATCACGTTCGGACAGGAACCCTGCGGGCGGGTGCCCAATTTCTTCGCGGTGGTGACAAAGGATGGCATCCGCAGGCTGGAGGCGGATGAATGAACAAGGTTTTCCGGCAGGGGATCCGTCACGGGATCCCGATCGCCCTTGGCTACCTGAGTGTGTCCTTTGCCTTTGGCATGAAGGCGGTGGGAGACGGACTGACCGTGCTGCAGGCCGTGCTGATCTCCATGACCAATGTGACCAGCGCGGGCCAGATCGCGGCGGTGCCGCTGATGGTGAGCGGTGCTTCCCTGGCTGAAATGGCACTGACCCAGCTGACGATTAACCTGCGCTACGCGCTGATGAGCCTGTCCCTCAGCCGAAAACTGGATGGATCCATGGGAACGCTGCAGCGCGTGATCTTTTCCTTTGCGAATACCGATGAAATTTTTGCCGTTGCTTCCTCCCAGCCCGGAAAGGTCGGCAAGTATTATCTTTACGGCCTGATGCTGACACCCTGGATCGGCTGGTCCCTGGGAACTTTCCTCGGAGCGGCGGCGGGAACGCTGCTTCCGGCCTTTGTCCGTACGGCGCTGGGGATCGCGATCTACGGCATGTTCCTGGCCATCATCCTGCCGCCGGCGCGCAAGAGCCGTCCGGTACGCTTTGTGGTGCTGGTCGCGGTGGCGCTGAGCCTCTGTTTCCACTACATTCCGGGACTGAACACCGTTTCTTCCGGATTTGTGATCATTATCTGCGGCGTGCTTGCCGCTGCGCTGGGAGCCTGGCGCTACCCGGCGGAGGAGGATGCCGCATGAACTGGAGTGTATTTCTGCCTTACCTGGCCGTTACGGCCGGTGTGACTTACCTGATCCGCATGCTGCCGCTGACGGTATTCCGCCGGGAGATCAAAAGCCGGTTTGTCCGGTCTTTCCTGGCGTATATCCCTTACGCGGTGCTGGGAGCCATGACATTCCCCGATGTGTTTTATTCCACGGGGGATATGCGCACAGCTATCTTCGGCGTCGCGGTAGCGGTGCTGCTTGCCTGGCGGGGACGGAGCCTGCTGACGGTGGCTGTTGCCGCCTGCTGCGCGGTGGCGCTGGCCCAGGGATTCCTGCTTCTGGTATAACCAGGGGGTACAGAACAATGAGCTTACAGGACAAACTGTCCGCCTGCCTGCGGCAGGCGGTGGAAAACCATGAAGCAGCCGGTGTGAGCCTGCTGATCCTGAAGGACGGAGAAGAGCTCTGCCATGTCCGGGAAGGCTTCGCGGATACCGCGTCCGGCAAACCGCTGCGGCGGGATTCTATTTTCCGCCTGTACAGCCAGAGCAAGCCGGTCACCGCGGCCGCCGCGATGATCCTGGCGGACCGAGGTGTCATTGACCTGATGGCTCCGGTGGACCAGTACCTGCCCGGGTTCGCGAATCCCCGGGTGATCGAAGCGGACGGAACGATCCGTCCCGCACTTCGCGCACCGTGGATCATCGATCTGCTGGGAATGACTTCCGGCCTGTGTTATCCGGACCTGGATCCGGCAGGACAGTGCGCGGACCGTGTTTTCCGGGAAGATCACGAGCAGATTCTGGCCGGCGGAGGAATGAGCACCCTGGAGTTCTGCAACAGGCTGGGAGAACTGCCGCTGGCGTTTGATCCCGGGGCTCACTGGCGTTACGGAACCAGTGCGGATATTCTTGGCGCAGTGATCGAGGCGGCCTCCGGAAAACGTTTTGGGGAATTCCTGCGGGAAGAGATCTTTGAACCACTGGGCATGAAGGATACGGCATTCTGGGTGCCGGAAGAAAAGCGGGACCGGCTGGTGACCTGTTACCGGCGCGTACCCGGCGGGCTGGAGGAATTCAACAGTCTCCACCTGGCTGTGGGACGGTATGATGTGGAACCGGCTTTTGAATCCGGCGGCGCCGGTCTGGTCTCCACGCTGGATGATTACGCGGCTTTTGCCCGGATGCTGATGAACGGCGGAACGGCGGAGGGCCGGCGGATCCTTTCGGAAGCGGCGGTGCGGTTTATGACAGCTCCGCAGCTGAATGAAAACCAGCAGAAAGACATGTGGGAAAACCTCAGCGGATACAATTACAGCTGCCTGATGCGGGTGTGCGACCATCCGGGCCGGGCGGTGCTGTTTACCGAAAAGAATGAATATGGCTGGGACGGCTGGCTGGGCACTTATTTCGCCAACCTGCCGGACCGGGGAATCACCTTCCTGCTGGCGCAGAACGTTACGGATACGGGAACGGCGCCGGTGACCCGGAAGTGCCGGAATATTCTGGCTGCCTGTATGGACTGCTGATGTATTGGCAGTCCTTCTTTTCTTTACAATCCGGTAAAAAATTGTATAATGAATCCATCCGCATATGTTGAGCGCCGGGAGCATATGCACCGGACGCAGAAAAACGCGGAAATACATTTTGACGACGGGTATCCTGAGCGAACCCGAACGGAGGTATTCTTATGACAAACACAACAAGACGCACAAAGATCGCGCGGATGACGCTGCTGGCCATGCTGGTAGCGGTTTTGATCGTTCTGGCTTATGTGAACATTCCCATGCCCATGGGCCTTTCGATCACCTTCAACATGATTCCGGTGGCGATTGCGGTTATGGCGATGGGCTTGCCCGGCGGTGTGATCATCGGCGGGGCTTTCGGCCTGATCAGTTTCCTGCAGTGCTTTGGCATCTGCGGCTCCAGCGCACTGGGCGCGGCACTGGTTAACGTGAGCCCGTTCCTGATGTTCGTACAGCGTTTTGTTTCCCGGGTGCTGGTGGGCGTGCTGGCCGCGGTGGTTTACCGTGCCATGTGCAAAACAAAGGCCCCGCTGTATATCCGCGGTGTGGTTACGGGTTTTTCCGCTGCTTTCTTTAACACCCTGTTCTTTATGAGCCTGCTGGTTCTGTTCTTCGGCAGCACGGAGAAACTGGCCGGCCCCATTGCGGAAAAGGGTGTCCTGATGTATATCATTACTTCTGTGGGTATCAACGCCGTGGTGGAAATGGTTGTCGCGGCTGTTGTGACCGGCGCTGCGGGAGTCGCGCTGAAAAAGGCCCGGATGATCTGACCGTGAACTTTTAAAGGAGAAAACCATCATGATTCTGACCATGGACATCGGGAACACCAATATCAAGACCGCTCTGTTCGACGGGAAAGAAATGTATAAATACTGGCGTATGTCCACCAATATCACATCCACTTCGGATGAGTACGGTGTACGCCTGATGTCCATGTTTGCCCATGAGGGCGTTTCGCCGGAAGTGGTGGAAGGCATAGTGGTTTCCAGCGTTGTTCCGACGATTAACTATACGATCGAGTACATGCTGCAGAACTACATCGGCAAGGCTCCGCTGTTTGTGGCTCCCGGGGTCAAAACGGGTATCAATATCAAATATGAAAACCCCCGGGAGCTCGGCAGCGACCGGATTGCCAATGCGGTTGCGGCTTATGAGGAATACGGAGGACCGTGCATCTTCATCGACTTCGGTACTGCCACCACCTTTGGCGTGGTGGACCAGGAAGGTTCTTTCCTGGGCGGCACGATCTGCCCCGGTATCAAGCTGAGCAGTGAGGTCCTGGTGACGGGCACGGCAAAGCTGCCGCGGTTCGAGCTGAACAAGCCGGACAACGTCATCGGCCGGTCCACCCTGACCAATCTGCAGAGCGGTATGTACTATGGTTATGTAGGCCTGGTACGCAACATCGTGCGTAAGATCCGGCAGGAGCTGGGCGAGGAAGCGCTGGTGGTTGCCACAGGCGGCATGGCGCTGATGATCGCCGATGAGAGCAAGGTCATCGACAAGCTCGACGGCCTGCTGACCCTGAAGGGCCTGCGGATCATCTATGAACGGAATCATATGGATGCGTGAAACGCTGAAGGCCTTCGGTAAGAAGGCCGGGCGAAACGAGCGGTCGCCACGGTGTGGAGCCGCGAAGAATGAGATTGCGGAGGAAACGGGACAATGAAAGAGGTAGTGCTGGGACTGCTGGGATTGGGAAACATCGGCGGAGGCGTCTGGGATCTGATCCGGGAATTCGGCGGTGAAGTCGGAAAGCGCACGGGCGTGAAGCTCCGTGTGAAGAAGGCTCTCGTGCTGGACAAGAAGATCCATGGCGGCAAGGAAGTGCCGGATGAGGTACTGACTACAGATAAGAACGATATCCTGGAAGATCCGGAGATCAATATCGTCTGCGAATTCCTGGGCGGCGAACAGCCTGCCGCGTCCATGATGCTGCGCGCGCTGGAGAACGGCAAGTCCGTTGTCACCGCGAACAAGATGGCGCTTTCCCTTCATTTTGACGAACTGCGGGAGATGGCAAAGAAGACCGGCGCGGGCCTGTACTACGAAGCCAGCGTCGGCGGCGCGATCCCGATTATCAACGCGATCCAGACCCCTCTGATCGCCAATCATATTGAGCAGATCATGGGTATTGTCAACGGCACGACCAACTACATCCTCACCCGGATGGCGGCGGAAGGCGCCGAATATGAAGCGGTACTGAAGGACGCCCAGCGCCTGGGTCTTGCGGAACCCAATCCCACGGCGGACGTGGAAGGCTTTGACGCGGCCTACAAGCTGAGCATCCTGGGCTCCCTGGCATTCCACAGCCGGGTGCTTGTGGAAGACGTGTACCGCGAGGGTATTACCAAGGTTAATTCCGAAGACATCGCTTTCGGACGGGAAATGGGCTATGTGCTGAAGCTCCTGGCCATCGGCAAGGACAATGGCGATTCCATTGAAGCCCGTGTGCATCCGGCTTTCCTGCCGGCGGATCATCCGCTGGCCCGTGTGGACGGTTCCCTGAACGCGGTTTATCTCTATGGCCATTCCTTTAAGGACATGATGCTGGAAGGCCGCGGCGCCGGAGATGCTCCGACCGCCAGCGCGATTGTCGGCGACATTGTCCAGGCGGCACAGAACGCGGTGCATCCCATGCCCGTGATGCGGAAGGATCCGCTGCCTGTGGCGGATGACTGGTACAGCAAGTACTTTATCCGCATGAAGGCCAAGGATGCCCCCGGCGTGCTGGCGGAAGTGGCGGGTCTGCTGGCCAAGGAAGAGATTTCCGTTTCCGCCATGACGCAGAAGGACGCCGGTCCGGACGGAAAAGCGACCCTGATCATCATCACGCACATGGCGCCTGAAAAGGCTGTGCAGCGCGTGGTGAAGGCGCTGAATCCCGAAATCTGCAAAGTGGAGAATGTTATCCGGGTAGAAGGATAATTGATTCATTGTAATCTGCAGACCTACAGAATGATAAATTGTGAATGATGAATTGTGAATTGAAAGACACCTGGATCCTGTTCGATCTGGACGGAACGCTGACCCGGTCCGAAGAAGGCATCTGGAATTGCGCGAAACACGCGGTGAAGGAGATGGGCCTTCCGGAACCGGACGCCGCGACCCTGCGCAAGTTTATCGGGCCGCCGCTTCTGTATTCCTTCCAGACCTTCCTGGGTATGACCCGGGAACAGGCGGAGGAGGCGCAGCGGATCTACCGGGAACGCTATACCACCGTCGGAATGTACGAGAACCGGGTGTATCCGGGTGTCCGCACCATGCTCCGGACCCTCTGGAAGCAGGGGGCAAAGCTGGGTGTGGTGACCGGCAAACCTGCCTATCCCACCGGGAAGATCCTGGAACATTTCGGCTTTGACCGTTTCCTTTCGACCGTGGTCTGTGCCACGGATGCCCGGGCGGAAAAGGTGCACCTGATCCGGGACGCCCTGCCGGAAAACTGCGGCGAGGCCTGGATGGTCGGCGACCGCTGCTTTGATATGGAAGGCGGCAAAGCTGCCGGGATCCATACACTGGGCGTGACCTACGGCTATGGCAGTGAACAGGAACTGCTGGATACGGGCGCGGAAAAGATTGCCCATACGCCGGTGGAGATCCTGGATATCCTCTGTCCGGACGCTGAACGGGGACGCGGAGCCTTCCTGTCTGTGGAAGGGCTGGATGGCAGCGGCAAGGGAACCCAGATTGAACGGCTTTCCGATGCCCTGGACCGCTGGGGCTTTGAAGTGGTGCATACCCGGGAACCCGGAGGCACGCCCATCGGGGAAAAGATCCGGGAGATCCTGCTGGACCGGGAGAATACCGGCATGACCGATGTGACGGAGGCGCTCCTGTACGCGGCGTCCCGGGCACAGCATGTGCGGGAGAAGATCCTTCCGGCTGTGAAGGAAGGCAAGGTTGTCCTTTGCGACCGGTTCCTGGATTCCTCTGTGGCCTACCAGGGCGGCGGACGGAATCTGGGAATCGATAAGGTACTGGAGATTAACGCGCCGGCGGTGGACGGCACCCTGCCGGACCTGACGGTTTATCTGGATATAGACCACCGTGAATCGCTGCGGCGCCGCTGCGCGGCAAGCGAACCGGATCGCTTGGAGATGGAGGCGGAAAGCTTCCATGCCCGGGTGGAAAACGGCTATCATGAGCTGATCGCCCGGAATCCGGAACGTTTTGTGGTGGTGGACGCGGCGAAGACCCGTGAGGAGATTGCCGCGGAGATACAGGAAAAAGTGCTGGCCCGTCTGATGGAATCGGAGGACAAATGAGCGAGCGTATTGTGGTTGGTATGAGCGGAGGCGTGGATTCCTCCGTTGCGGCCCTGCTTCTGAAGGAGCAGGGCTATGATGTCGTGGGCGTCTTTATGAAAAACTGGGAGGAAGAGGACGAAAACGGCACCTGCACCGCGGAGGAAGACTGGCGGGACGTTCGGGATGTGTGCGACCTGATCGGTATTCCGTACTACAGCGTGAACTTTGCCAAAGAGTACTGGGACCGGGTCTTTTCCTATTTCCTGAAAGAATACCGCGCCGGACGGACTCCGAATCCGGACGTCCTGTGCAACCGGGAGATCAAGTTCCGGGCGTTCCTGGATTTTGCCATGACGCTGGGAGCGACCCGCATGGCGACCGGACACTTTGTCCGCACGAATGATGCGGGACAGCTGCTGAAGGGAACGGACCCGAACAAGGACCAGAGCTATTTCCTGTATATGGTGCACGCGGAACAGCTGAAGAAGGCTGTCTTTCCCGTGGGCGGCATGACCAAGGAACAGGTGCGGAAGATCGCGGAGGAACGGGGCCTGCCGGTCAGCAAAAAGAAGGATTCCACCGGTGTGTGCTTTATCGGTGAACGCAATTTCAAGAAGTTCCTTTCGGAATACCTGCCTGCCCAGCCGGGCGATATGGTTTCGCCGGAGGGCGAGGTGGTGGGCAGGCATGACGGGCTGATGTACTACACCCTCGGCCAGCGCAGAGGCCTGGGCATCGGCGG
Organism: Aristaeella lactis; assembly: GCF_018118585.1. Lineage (NCBI taxonomy): Bacteria > Bacillati > Bacillota > Clostridia > Eubacteriales > Aristaeellaceae > Aristaeella > Aristaeella lactis. Next base: position 2,470,123 of record NZ_CP069421.1, on the reverse strand, counting down.
CCGGGGAGACGGCCGCAGCTGGTTTGTCATCGGCAAGGACCTGGAAAAGAACCGTCTGCTGGTGGCTCAGGGGGAGGATCATCCCATGCTCTACAGCACCCGCAGCATTGCGGAAGACGTGACCTGGGTTGGGGAAGCCCCCGTGAAGGAAGGCGAAACCATGACCTGCACCGCCCGCTACCGCTACCGCCAGCCGGACCAGCCGGTGGAGGCGACCCTGAAGGGCGGAAAGCTGCTGCTGCATTCCCTCACGCCGCAGCGGGCGGTGACGCCCGGCCAGAGCGCCGTACTGTATAAAGATGATGTATGCCTGGGAGGGGGAATCGTAACCGAGGTTGTTGATCCGGGCTGTGTTGACCCGGATAAGCAGATAAACTAATACTTTGGAGGGACAACCATGGAAAAACGGAAGAAACTGGCTCTATCCACGCAGATCTTTATCGCCCTGGTACTGGCGATAGGCGCAGGTATCGCGCTGACGGGAAACCCTGATTTCGCTAAAAGCTATATTAAACCCTTCGGTACGATATTCCTGAACCTGATCAAATGGATCGTATGTCCGCTGGTTTTCTTCTCGATCATGGCGGGTGTGGTGTCCATGCGGGACATCAAAAAGGTCGGCGTCATCGGCGGCCGGACCATTCTCTACTATATGTGCACCACCGCTTTCGCGGTAGCGATCGGCCTGCTGTTTGCCAATCTGCTCAAAGGCATTTTCCCGGTTCTGTCCACAGCGGAGCTGTCCTATGAACCGGCCGCGACTTCTGTCAACTTTATGGATACCCTGGTGGGCATCTTCCCGTCCAACTTCATCAAGCCCTTTGTGGACGCGAATATGCTGCAGATTATCGTATCTTCCCTGTTCATCGGTTTTGCCCTGATCCTGATCGGCCACCGGTTCGATATGGAGTTCAAGGCGGTGGATGTCTGCAACGATGTTTGCATGAAGGCCATGGAAATGATCCTGAAGCTTTCCCCCATCGGTGTCTTCTGCCTGCTCTGCCCGGTGGTGGCTGAGAACGGACCGGCCGTGCTGGGATCTCTGGCCAAGGTGCTGCTGGTGGCTTATATGTGCTATATCGTGCACGCGGTTGTGGTGTATTCCATTTCCGTGAAGACCATGGGCGGCGTCAGCCCTCTGAAGTTCTTCAAGGGCATGCTGCCGGCGATCATGATGGCATTCTCTTCCGCCTCTTCTGTGGGAACGCTTCCCCTGAATATGGAGTGCAGTGAGAAGCTGGGCGCGGATAAGGAAGTCAGCTCCTTCGTGCTGCCGCTGGGCGCCACCATCAACATGGACGGCACTGCCATTTATCAGGGTGTGTGCGCCGTATTCATTGCTTCCTGCTTTGGTATCAGCCTGACCTTCTCCCAGATGCTGACCATCGTGCTGACGGCTACGCTGGCTTCCATCGGTACGGCGGGTGTTCCCGGCGCCGGAATGGTCATGCTTGCCATGGTGCTTCAGTCCGTTGGCCTGCCGGTGGAAGGCATTGCGCTGGTGGCGGGTGTGGACCGGATCTTTGACATGGGACGTACTGTGGTGAACATCACCGGCGACGCCTCCTGCGCGCTTGTTGTTTCCAACCTCCAGCGTAAAAAAGCGGCGAAGAAAGCTGCTGCCTGATAAAAAACAAACAGATGCCCGCGGGAAGCTGAATGGCTCCCGCGGGCATTTTCCATTGCAAAAGGAAAAGACGCGGCCGGCGGAGAAATCATGAGAGACAGGACTGTGCTGCATCACATATATTAAGAAAGAAGAGAAAACGGATGAAGATCTATGATATCTCCCAGGAAGTGTTTACCTGCTGTGTGTATCCCGGTGATCCCTCGCCGGAGCGGCAGGTTATGATGCGAATCCCGGAAGGCGCTGTCTGCAACCTGACAGCGTTCCGTATGTGTGCCCACAACGGAACGCATGTGGACGCGCCTTTTCATTTTATCAATGAAGGACGAACGATTGATGCCGTTTCCCTGGAACGGTTCATCGGATCCGCGTATGTGGCGGAGCATTCCGGGGAATTTTCTGCGGCGGACGCTGAAGCCATCCTGGAGAAGGCACGAGCAATCGATCCGGAGGCGGCAAAGCGGATCCTGGTGAAGGGCCCGGCGGTGGTAACGGAAGAGGCTGCCGCGGTTTTCGCGAAAGCGGGGATCCTGCTCTTTGGCAATGAATCCCAGACCGTGGGGCCGGAGGACGCTCCCATGCGGGTGCATCTGATCATGCTGGGAGCGGAGATCGTGCTGCTGGAGGGCATCCGGCTGGGAGAAGTTAAGGAAGGAATCTACCTGCTGAACGCTGCTCCGCTGAACCTGGGAGGAGCGGATGGGGCTCCCTGCCGGGCAGTGCTGATGAAGCTGTAAAGCAGCCGGGAATGTATCCGAACATATTGGTGTATATATATAGAAGAAACCCCAATACGTTGGCCAAAACACGAACATTCGTTCAGGTAAATGACGCATCGTACGGAAGCGTTGATTTACCTGAATTTTTTTGAAAAAAAGCGCCAAAAAGTGCTTGACAAAGGCCTTGCCGTTTGATATTCTATCCAAGCTCGCTTGCGAGAGATCGTAAGAAATAGAGCAGAGCGAACCTTGAAAACGATACAGAGAAGAAACGCGCAAACATTAAGGAAAGACTAGCGAAGATTCCAAAGAGTGAAACATCGAAAGATGTTAACAGGATTAAACGGAAGAGTTTGATCCTGGCTCAGGACGAACGCTGGCGGCGTGCCTAACACATGCAAGTCGAGCGGGGACATTGCGACAGATATGAAGTTTTCGGATGGATTTGAAGATGTAATGTTCTAGCGGCGGACGGGTGAGTAACGCGTGAGCAACCTGTCCCTTACAGGGGGATAACACAGCGAAAGTTGTACTAATACCGCATAAGACCACAAAGCGACATCGCTTAGGGGTCAAAGGAGTAATCCGGTAAGGGGTGGGCTCGCGTCCGATTAGATAGTTGGTGAGGTAACGGCCCACCAAGTCGACGATCGGTAGCCGACCTGAGAGGGTGATCGGCCACATTGGGACTGAGACACGGCCCAAACTCCTACGGGAGGCAGCAGTGGGGAATATTGGGCAATGGGGGAAACCCTGACCCAGCAACGCCGCGTGAGGGAAGAAGGTTTTCGGATCGTAAACCTCTGTCCTTGGTGAAGAGAAAGAGACGGTAGCCAAGGAGGAAGCCCCGGCTAACTACGTGCCAGCAGCCGCGGTAATACGTAGGGGGCGAGCGTTGTCCGGAATGATTGGGCGTAAAGGGCGCGTAGGCGGCCCGGTAAGTCTGAAGTGAAAGTCCTGCTTTTAAGGTGGGAATTGCTTTGGATACTGTCGGGCTTGAGTGCAGGAGAGGTAAGTGGAATTCCCAGTGTAGCGGTGAAATGCGTAGAGATTGGGAGGAACACCAGTGGCGAAGGCGACTTACTGGACTGTAACTGACGCTGAGGCGCGAAAGTGTGGGGAGCAAACAGGATTAGATACCCTGGTAGTCCACACTGTAAACGATGAATGCTAGGTGTAGGGGGTATCGACCCCTTCTGTGCCGCAGTTAACACAATAAGCATTCCGCCTGGGGAGTACGGCCGCAAGGTTGAAACTCAAAGGAATTGTGGGGGCCCGCACAAGCAGCGGAGCATGTGGTTTAATTCGACGCAACGCGAAGAACCTTACCAGGTCTTGACATCCAGTAAAACTTGTAGAGATACATCGTGTCTTCGGACATACTGAGACAGGTGGTGCATGGTTGTCGTCAGCTCGTGTCGTGAGATGTTGGGTTAAGTCCCGCAACGAGCGCAACCCTTATTTTCAGTTACTAACAGGTAAAGCTGAGGACTCTGAAGAGACTGCCGGGGACAACTCGGAGGAAGGTGGGGACGACGTCAAATCATCATGCCCCTTATGACCTGGGCTACACACGTGCTACAATGGCCACCACAGAGAGGAGCGAACCCGTAAGGGAGAGCGGATCTCAAAAAAGTGGTCCCAGTTCGGATTGTGGGCTGCAACCCGCCCACATGAAGTCGGAGTTGCTAGTAATCGCGGATCAGCATGCCGCGGTGAATACGTTCCCGGGCCTTGTACACACCGCCCGTCACACCATGGGAGTTGGGAGTGCCCAAAGTCGGTGAGGTAACCGCAAGGAGCCAGCCGCCTAAGGCAAGACCAATGACTGGGGTGAAGTCGTAACAAGGTAGCCGTATCGGAAGGTGCGGCTGGATCACCTCCTTTCTAGGGAGAAAGCAGAAGCCGAAAGGTGGACGCCGAAACCGAGGTCGATTGCGGACGAAAGTCCGTATCATTAAAAAGCTTCAAAGAAGCAAAACGGAACGTCAACGAACGTTCGAAAAGAATAGTCGCTAATCCTTAACAGCGCGCGAAACTCTGTATCGTCTTCAAGGCTCGATCTGCTGACGAGCAGCGCACCTTGACAACTGCACAGCAAAGAAAAAGATTCAGGAAAGACCAGTTTGAGGGTAAAATGAAGATTTTACCAAACCGATTGGTCTCAGGATCAGAACGACGAGAAATCAAGCTACAAAGAGCACAGGGTGGATGCCCTGGCACCATACGCCGAAGAAGGACGTGGCAAGCTGCGAAAAGCTACGGGGAGCCGCAAGCAGGCACCGATCCGTAGACATCCGAATGGGGAAACCCGGCAGTCGAAGAGGCTGTCACCGTAAGATGAATCCATAGTCTTACAGGAGGGCACGCGGGGAACTGAAACATCTAAGTACCCGCAGGAAGAGAAAATAAATAATGATTTCCTAAGTAGCGGCGAGCGAAGGGGAAAGAGGCCAAACCGGGGGCATGCTCCCGGGGTTGTGGGTCAGTAACGTGTATGGAAGACTTTAGCCGAAGAGAGATGGAAAGCTCAGCCAGAGAGGGTAACAGCCCCGTAAGCGAAAGAGTCAACCAGCTAACTGATACCAGAGTACCGCAGGGCACGTGAAACCCGGCGGGAAGCAGGAGGACCACCTTCCAAGCCTAAATACGATATGGTGACCGATAGCGCATAGTACCGTGAGGGAAAGGTGAAAAGAACCCCGGGAGGGGAGTGAAAGAGAACCTGAAACCCTGTGTTTACAAGCAGAGAAAGTACATGTTATGTACGATCTCGTACTTTTTGTAGAACGGACCGGCGAGTTACGTTATGCAGCGAGGTTAAGGACTGAAGGTCCGGAGCCGAAGCGAAAGCGAGTTTGAATAGGGCGATAGTTGCATGACGTAGACCCGAAACCGGGTGACCTATCCATGGCCAGGTTGAAGTGGGAGTAAAATCCCATGGAGGACCGAACCAGACGTCTGTTGAAAAAGGCGGGGATGAGCTGTGGATAGGGGAGAAATTCCAATCGAACCCGGAGATAGCTGGTTCTCCTCGAAATAGCTTTAGGGCTAGCCTCATGGATAATTGATGGGGGTAGAGCACTGAATGGGCGCGGGGGACTCAAATCCTACCAAACTCTATCAAACTGCGAATACCATACAATGCAAACCATGGGAGTCAGTCCGCGAGAGATAAGTTCCGCGGGCAAAAGGGGAACACCCCAGATCAACCGCTAAGGTCCCAAAGTACACGTTAAGTGGAGAAGGATGTGGAATTGCACAGACAACCAGGATGTTGGCTCAGAAGCAGCCACACATTTAAAGAGTGCGTAATAGCTCACTGGTCGAGTGGTTGTGCGCCGAAAATGTCCGGGGCTAAAACGTGACACCGAAGCGATGGATGCGCGAATGCGCGTGGTAGAGGAGCGTTCTGTACGGGCTGAAGCTGTATTGTGAAGCACAGTGGACTGTACAGAAGAGAGAATGCCGGTATGAGTAGCGAGAGCGAAGCGAGAAACTTCGCCGTCGAAAGCCCAAGGTTTCCTGGGAAGGTTCATCCACCCAGGGTAAGTCGGGGCCTAAGCCGAGGACGGAAGTCGTAGGCGATGGACAGCAGGTGTATATTCCTGCACTACCGAAGAATGAAGCAGTGACACAGAAGGATAGTCTGAGCGGGGTGATGGTCAACTCCGTACAAGCACTGAGGTTGGGATGTAGTGAAGTACGCATCCCTCTAAGCTAAGGTGTGATGTGGACCGAAATAAAGTAGGGAAGCAGATGAGTTCACGCTGGCGAGAAAAGCTGCTAGTATATCTGAAGGTACCCGTACCGGAAACCGACGCAGGTGGGCGAGGAGAGAATCCTGAGACGAACGGGAGAACCCTTGTTAAGGAACTCGGCAAAATGACCCCGTAACTTCGGGATAAGGGGTGCCTCGAGAGAGGCCGCAGAGAATAGGCTCAAGCGACTGTTTAGCAAAAACACAGGTATCTGCGAAAGCGAGAGCTGACGTATAGGTGCTGACACCTGCCCGGTGCTGGAAGGTTAAGGGAACATGTTAGAGCAATCGAAGCATCGAACCGAAGCCCCAGTAAACGGCGGCCGTAACTATAACGGTCCTAAGGTAGCGAAATTCCTTGTCGGGTAAGTTCCGACCCGCACGAATGGTGTAACGATTTGAGCGCTGTCTCAACAGGGGCCCGGTGAAATTGAAGTATGGGTGAAGATGCCCATTACCCGCGACTGGACGGAAAGACCCGTAGAGCTTTACTGTAGCCTGATATTGGATTTCGGTAACGGATGCACAGGATAGGTGGGAGGCTTGGAGACTAGGACCTCGGTCTTAGTGGAGCCGCTGTTGGGATACCACTCTTCTGTTACTGGAATTCTAACATGGACCCGTGAACCGGGTAATGGACAGTGTCAGGTGGACAGTTTGACTGGGGCGGTCGCCTCCGAAAGAGTAACGGAGGCGCCCAAAGGTACCCTCAGAATGGATGGAAATCATTCGAAGAGTGCAAAGGCAGAAGGGTGCCTGACTGCGAGAGTGACAATTCGAGCAGAGACGAAAGTCGGGCTTAGTGATCCGGCGGTATTGAGTGGAAAAGCCGTCGCTTAACGGATAAAAGCTACCTCGGGGATAACAGGCTGATCTCCCCCAAGAGTCCACATCGACGGGGAGGTTTGGCACCTCGATGTCGGCTCGTCGCATCCTGGGGCTGAAGCAGGTCCCAAGGGTTTGGCTGTTCGCCAATTAAAGCGGCACGCGAGCTGGGTTCAGAACGTCGTGAGACAGTTCGGTCCCTATCCATCGTGGGCGTAGGAGTCATGAGAGGAGCTGTTCCTAGTACGAGAGGACCGGAATGGACGCATCACTGGTGCAACTGTTGTCGTGCCAACGGCACAGCAGGGAAGCGAAATGCGGACGGGATAAACGCTGAAGGCATCTAAGCGTGAAGCCCACCTCAAGAATAAGACTCCCATTGCGCAAGCAAGTAAGACCCCCGGAAGACTACCGGGTAGATAGGTCATCGGTGGAAGTACGGTAACGTATGGAGCTTGATGATACTAATAGGTCGAGGGCTTGATTTCAGAAAGATCTTGAGATCAATTAGAACAGAAAAACAGGTCACCAATTCCTGAATCTTATGGCTGTGCAGTTGTCAGGGTTGCGTAAGGCAATCCGATGGGCCCTGGAAGAGGAAGAAAAGAACGACGGAAAGGGCCAATCGTTCCGCTAAAGGGACGAAGAAATCACGAAAGTGATTTCCTAAATAGCTCACAATTTCCGGTGGCTATGACGAAGAGGTTCCACCTGTTCCCATACCGAACACAGAAGTTAAGCTCTTCAGTGCCGATGGTACTTGACTGGCAACGGTCCGGGAGAGTAGGTCGCCGCCGGATTCCAATAAACTCTGTAGTGAAAACTACAGAGTTTTTTTCATGGAATCCGGCGGTATTTGAAGATATAGAGTATTGGTATAAAAGATAAGACGCTCGCCTTATTCAATCTGGGTGATCGCTTCTATCCTTGCATTATATGCAAAAGAAGCGATCACCCAGATTGTTTCGTTCGCCTTTATAAGGCTCACTCACGGATTCCATAAATGGAATCCAGGCGAGCAGTGTAGGAAGCTTCGGGAACAGGTGGGAGGGGGAGAGACGAAGAGGTTCCTCCGCAACCTCAATGGTCGCTCTAAGCCCTTGGAGCGGGCTTAGCTCTCCCTTTCGGTTGACTCGTTCGCCTCATTTCGGCTTCGCCGACAGCCCACTGGGCTGACATTCGGCTCGCTCCCCTGTTCCATACCGAACACAGAAGTTAAGCTCTTCAGTGCCGATGGTACTTGACTGGCAACGGTCCGGGAGAGTAGGTCGTTTGCCGCAATCTCAGTCGGCGCAGCGGTTATCGCTGACGCTTCAACCCGCTGCTTGCTTCGATTGACTCGCTCACCTCGTTTCCATCTTCGATGGACAGCCCACTGGGCTGCCACTCGGATCGCTCCCCAGATTCCAATAGGCAGTTGCTTTCGCAACTGCTGAATTACTTTATTCGCTTTTGTAAAAACATATGGGTATCTGTTCAATACCGAACACAGAAGTTAAGCTCTTCAGTGCCGATGGTACTTGACTGGCAACGGTCCGGGAGAGTAGGTCGTTTGCCGCAATCTCAGTCGGCGCAGCGGGTATCGCTGACGCTTCAACCCGCTGCTTGCTTCGATTGACTCGCTCAGGGCGCTTCCTGCTTCGCAGGATAGCCCACTGGGCTACCGCTTCCTTCGCTCCCCGGATTCCAATAGGCAGTTGCTAACGCAACTGCTGAATTACTTTGTACAATTGTATGAGTATCTGTTCCATGTTGAACACAGAAGTTAAGCTATGAGATGTCGGTGGTATTTGATTGGTATTGGTCCGGGAGGGCAGATTGATCTGACCCTCCTTGACTGCCTTTCAGCACACTGATGGCAGCTGGTCAAGGGTGGCCGCAGGCCACTTGTGAAACCCTTGACCGGATGACAGAAGTGTGCTTTCTGGCGTGCTTTTATAAATCAGTAAGGATATCTGTTCCATACCGAACACTGGTGGGCTGCGAAGTTGAATAGTTGATGGTTTAAGTATATATAATTCTGAATTCTGAATTCTTAATTCTGAATTATCTCTATGGTCATCTGTGGTTGTTTTCTGTACAATAAAAAAGATTTTATATTTTACTGTTACGTTTCTCCTTTTTTTGTTACTAACCTTATGAATACGGGAGAAAGGAGTGGAAGGATTGCCTGAGGCTGAAGTGATCTATGATCAGTATAAGGACCTGGTGTTCGGATATCTGATCCGCCTGTGCAGGAACCGGGACCTGGCGGAAGACCTGACACAGGAGACCTTTTATGCCGCGATCAGGCAGTGGGATACGTTCCGGAAGGACAGTGACACGGGAACGTGGCTCTGTTCCATCGCCCGGAATCAGTATTACCTGCTGCTGCGAAAAGCCGACAAGCAGCGGAAGCTGCTGGAAAAGCAGCAGGCGGAAGCGGCTGAGGATGATTTTACCGAAAAGCTGATGGACCGGATCACGGCGTTCGATGCCTATAAGATCCTTCACCGGCTGAAGGAACCTTACCGGGAGATCCTGACCATGCGCCTGTTCAGCGAACTGGGATACCGGGAAATCGGGGAACTGTTCGAAAGATCAGAGGACTGGGCGCGGGTCATGTGCTTCAGGGCGAAGCGCATGATCGTTGAGCAAATGAAGGAGGAAACGAAGAATGAATAAAGACTGTGAGATCATCCAGGATCTGATGCCGCTGGTGATCGACGGCGTTTGCAGTGACAAGAGCCGGGAAGCGGTGGAAGCCCATGTGAAGGAGTGCGCGGAGTGCGCGGCGGTTTACGAAGACCTGAAAAAGGATCTTTTTCATCAGAAATCTCCCGAAAAGCAGGAGAAAAAGGATGTGGAACGCTCCCTGAAGACGGTGCTGAAGAAAAAGAAGGTAAGCCGTTTCCTGAAGCCGTTCCTGCTGGGCATGCTGATCGTGGCGCTGGCTGTCGGCGGCATCTTCGGATATCAGTATCTGTCGGACCTTCAGGTGCCGCTGGATCCGGATCAGTATGATATTCGCCTGTTCCGGATGGAGAACGGGGATGTGGCTGTGATCGCGGATTATAAGGAACTGAACGGCAGCGACCAGTGGATCAATATGTGGATTGAAGGAGATTTAGAAGATCCCCTGCCGGAAGATTGTGATCCTTCGGATCCTGAACAGATGGAGAAACTGATAGAAGCGGGACGCGCCGTGCGCCATGATGATACTGTTTTCTTCCGGTATACCCAGCGGGAGAAGTATACGGCGAAGAAATTCTTCCTGGGCCGTAAAAGGCAGGAAGTGCTCCATAAAGGACAGAAACTGGTTCATAATGAAATCCTGAAGTTTATACGTGCCGGGGAATTTTCGGAAAATACCTGCCTTGGATATCATGTCATGAAAGGCAATGACCGGCTTGTCTGGTCCTTGGGGGACGACCTGCCGGCGGCATCAGAGGAACTGGAGACATATTACCGGTATCTGAGGGAGTACAGGCGTATCCATGACGAGATCTTTGAATACAGCGCAGAGGCAAGGGGCTATGTGGCTGTTGCTCCGGATGCTGAACGCCGCAGTGAATTGATGCAGCAGCACCTGTATGCCCTGGAAGCTAATCTTCCGGAACTGCAGCCCTGGATCGGGGAAAAGCCGGAACCGCTGGATGAGGAAACAGTCAAATGGGCATTCAGTTACAGCACATGGGAGGATTGGGGAGCGGAAAGTGAATAACTCTCGTAAAACAAAGAAAACCGCCTGATTTTCATCAGGCGGTTTTTCTGCGAAAGGCCGTTAAGTGGCAGAGTCCGGTAATTCCTTTGGGATGTCTGTCGGGAAGTATACAGCCATTTCTGTATCGCTCATTCCGAAAAATTCCTGGATGTAGCCGTACAGCAGGATCGGACGCTTCAGCATGGTCTTCCGCAGCCGCTTGATCCGCTGCTGCCAGTACTGCCATGCGCCTTCGGATGTGGTCGGGAGTTCAGAAATGATAGCTTTGTCATTCAACGGACCCCAGCGGTCAAAATGGGCCTGCATACTTGGCTCGATCCATTCGACACATTCGTCCAGTTCGGCCAGCATCACTTCGGTGGTCAGGGAATGGAACAGGCTGCCCAGCTTGGTGAAGAAAAGCTCCCGGTATTTGTCCACCTCCAGGATCTTCAGGAAGATACTGTTGTCGATCGCTACCTCACCCATTCCCTTTTCTTTCAGGTAGCTTTCGACTGAGTTAAAACCGGAACTAAACAGTCCGTAATCCAGGTCCTGGATCAGGCATTTCCACTTGCCGCCGGGCACCCGGTAAACCATTCCGTTCCCGATGTCGCTGTTTCCGAAATACATTTCCACGGTGAGCCAGTCCAGGAAACTGTCAATATCGATTTCCTGCTCCAGGTATGCCAGATCTTCCGGATTATGGGCCGGATCGCTGTTTTTGATCTGTTCGCGCATGCTGACAAAGTTTTTTTTCTGGCCCTGTAATGGTGTGCCGTTGATATACAGAATGGTGATGTCATCCGCCAGATCATCCGGAATCTGTTCATAGCGGCAGACGGTGTAGGCATCCACGTTTTCCCGCATATTGTAGATGCCCCAGTATTCCCCGTTCAGGTAGACGTTTACCGGTCTCCAGGCCTGGGTCAGCAGGCGGGCGTCCGTATGTCTTTCAATCAGCCGGTGCTGTACTTCGTCCATCACGCGGGTCCACATGCTGTCATTCCCGCCATTCCGGAGCAGGATGGTGGGATAGGCATCGGCGGTTCGGTCATCAAAGAGCGGATAATCAAAGGATCCGTCCGATGCTTTGAGGAGAAAGCTTTTCTGGGGCATGTCCATGGAAAACGTGTCTTCGGGATCAAGCTGCAGGCTGATGTCATCCGTGAACAGGAGTGATCCCTGTCCGTTCCGGTATTCCAGTTTTCCTTCAGCGCTGCCGCCGGCCCTGGCGACCTGGCGGTATACCGTGTTTTGAAAGGGAATGCCTTTGGATTTATCCACATTGTCTCCCTCAGCCAGGATACCGGTTTCCTTGTTCCACAGCAGGTCTTCCTCCACATACAGGTCAATCCGATCCAGGGACGGAGACTGGTTTTCATCCTGCAGGCTGACTGCCGCGGGAAATTTGGGGGAATCCTGCCCCGGCGTGCCGGGGGCGGCCTCGGTGCCGATGGGCTGTGTTACGGTATCCAGCGGCAGGCTATCACTCCGGTTCAGCCGGATGGTCCACAGTCCGGTGAGAAGGACCAGGACAGCGGCTATCGCTGCCAGGGACCTGAAGCGGACTGACGGGTTTCTGTTTACTGCCGGCGTGTATGCCGGTTCAATTCTTGTTTCACAGGTGCCGTTATATATTGTGATCAAAGGTTCGGCCTCCTTCTTCGTTTGTTCCAGGATTTCTGTTTCCCGGGAAGGAAGCTCATCCAGCCAGGAGAGGCTGTCACGGACAGCTTCATGAATGCGTTCCTGTGCTTTGCTTTCATGCATTGTCTTTATCGCTCCCTTCCAGTTCGTTTTTCAGTATGACGCAGGCGCGGCTGCACCGCCTTGATACGGCAGAAGGTGTAATTCCCAGAATCTCGGAGGTTTCCTGCAGGTCATATCCCTGGACATACCGGAGCATAATGGCTTCCATGTACTTCCGTGGAAGGTTCATTACAGCCGCTGTCAGGGCGGCGTGGGTTTCATCCGGCTGTTCCGCGGCGATGGGCAGGTCTTCCGGCTGAACAAACCGGTTGAGACGGGTGACCCACGGGCTTCGCAGATGATCCCGGCAGAGATTGACCGCGATCCGGAGCAGCCAGCTTTTTTCCTTCTTTTCGTCACGCAGGCTGTCCAGGTGCGTATAAGCTTTCAGGAAGGTTTCCTGTACAGTATCCCGGGCCTGTTCCGTGTCATGAAGATACAGGTAGCAGATTCTCAGGATGTCTTTTTCGTATCGGCGGATCAGGACAGTAAGTCTTTCCTGTTTTACAGAATCCGGGCCCTGGATTCCAGTCACAGACTTCACCTCCTGACAATATAGACGGAATGGAGCGCCCGGATTTGACTTTTGGAGAAACTTTTTTTCGTCCGGGCACACAGGCAGCATCATATACTATTCATATCAACGGATCAATGGTATAATGCGTTCCAATAAAACGCGGATGGAGAAACAAAGATGGAAAGTGCCAGACTGCTGATCAGGCCCATGGAAGACGGGGATGAATCCGCCTTTGTCAGGGGCATAGCCGACCGGGACCTGCGGGCTGCTTATGGCTTTCCGGTCGATATGGAGGAGGACGTTTCTGTTCAGATCTTCCGGCACTTTCTTGGACTGAACCGGGCGCTGTCGCTGGTGGGGAAGGAATCGGGAGAAATGATCGGATTCTTGCTGGATCTTGCCCCGGAACTGCCGGAGGAAACAGCTTCCAGCCTGCCGGAAAAGGGCCGGACGCTGGCCTATGCCGTGTTTCCGCCGTACCAGCGGAAAGGATACATGCAGGAGGCGCTGGAAACCCTGGTTCCGGAGTTGTTCCAGGCGGTGGAATATATCCATTGCGGCCATTTTGAGGAAAACGAACCCAGCCGGAACCTGCTCCGGAAGCTGGGCTTCCGGGAATGTGCCGGGCATACGGCCGGGAAGAAGCTGATTGTTGATGAGATCCTGTTTCCCGGACAAGGGTAAATGAAAAGAAACGGCATGACCGAATGCATCGGCCATGCCGTTTTTATATGGAGATCAGTCGTTTTTCCGTGCTTCAAAGTCTTCTTCAATCTTCTGCTTCCACCGGCGGTCCAGCTTTTCGGAACGGCGCACGGTCCTGACGGCTTTGCTTATTTCCTCATAGTTCAGGGACTGGCCAATGGGATCGCAATGGTAGGTCACGGCCCGGTCTTCATTGATTCCGAAGCGGGCAGCGGTTTCCACCGCGTCGATGTTTGCCCCGAGGAACAGGAACTCCCAGCCGTATTTTTCCTTCTGCCGCTGCACCATGGCCTTGACCCGGTCGCTGGAATAATGGCGGCTGGCGTTTTCCATGCCGTCTGTGGTGATGATGAAGATGGTGTGTTCCGGCCGGTCTTCCTCCCGGGCATATTTGTGGACGTTGCCGATGTGGTGAATGGCTCCGCCGATGGCGTCGATCAGGGCGGTGCACCCGCCGACATAATACTGCCTGTCCGTCATTGGTTCGATCTTCGCCAGGTCCACCCGGTCATGAAGCACCACGCTTTCATCGGAAAACAGCACGGTGGAGACCAGCGCTTCGCCTTCCTCCTTTTTCTGCTTTTCGATCATGCCGTTGAAGCCGCCGATCGTATCCGCCTCCAGGCCGGACATGGAGCCGCTCTTGTCAAGGATGAAGACCATTTCTGTCAGGTTCTTTTTCATCAAAAATCCCTCCCGTTCGTATCATGGCGGGGTTTCTCAACCCTGCATACAGAGGATACGGGAAACGGGAGGGAAAACGGTCGCCCCGCAGGCGACAAATTCAGCCCATGCCGGAGCCCAGGAGGGGCTGATCCTGATCAAACAGAACTTCGTTGATCTCGAAGATGTTGTAGTTCCTGTGGGTGATAAAGTATTCCAGGATAATATCGGTTTTGCTGGTGTGGGTCAGGGAAAAACCGGCTTTGTTCAGAAGCTTTTTTGTTTCCGGAAGGGAAAGCTCCAGTGCGACAGCGAAGGCGAACACGGTGGTTTTGCTGGGCCTGTATTCCGTATTGGTGCGGATCTTGCTGAACAGCTTCCGGTCGATGTTGGCTTTTTTGTAGCACTGGGCATCCGTCATTCCCCGTTCATCGATCAGATCCAGCAGGGTTTCGGAAAAGCCCTTGTCCGTCTGCTTCAGGATGCGCTCCCAGTCCGGCGCGGACTGCGGAGCAGGCATTGCTTCACAGGCCGAACCGGCTTCCATCGGCGCGACGCAGATGGAATCATGATAAACCGGCGCGGCGGACTGAAGGTCCGGCTCCGGCATGTTTATTTCTTCTTCCCGCCGGCGTTCCCGGATCCTGTTCCGCCTGTCCCGCAGCCGCTGTTCCGCGTAAACGTCGTCAATATATTCCTGCACGTCGCTGAACAGTTTTTTGCCGGTCATCAGGGAATCATGCCCGAAAACCACGAGATAGACCATCAGGTCATGATCCATCAGAAAACCGGTGATCGTTTCCACGGCCACAGCCATGGCTTTGTCCGACGGATAGCCGTAGGCGCCGGCGGAGATCATGGGGAAGGCGATGCTTTCACAGCCGTTTTGGACTGCCAGCTCCATGGAATTCCGATAGCAGGCGGAGAGCAGTTCCCTTTCGCCCTCCTGTCCCCCGTGCCAGATGGGACCGACGGTATGGATCACATACCGGGCAGGAAGCCGGTAGCCTTTGGTGATCTTTGCCTCCCCGGTCTCACAGCCGCCCAGGGTGCGGCATTCTTCCAGCAGTTCCGGGCCGGCGGCACGGTGAATGGCGCCGTCAACTCCTCCGCCGCCCAGCAGGGAGCGGTTGGCCGCGTTCACGATGGCGTCCGTATTCATTTTGGTGATGTCATTCCGGATCAGTTTAAAAGGCATGAGACTTCACGCTCCTTTTCCTGATTTTATCAGAGCGGAAGGGACCCGCGCAAGCCCCGGGCAGATACCGCTCGACAAGCTTCGCTTTTCATTGTATTGTATGAGCAGGAAAGATGTATGCCGAAGGAGCATAAGGACACATGAGAATTGTTTTTGTTCGTCACGGGGAACCGGATTACACGCATGACTGCCTGACGGAGCAGGGAAAGCTGCAGGCGCTGGCGGCGGCTGAACGCCTGCGGGAGGAAGGAATAGAGGAGATCTTTTCATCGCCCCTGGGCCGGGCGGCTGAAACAGCGGCAGCGACAGCTGAGCTGCTGAAGCTTCCTGTGAAAACGCTGGATTATATGCGGGAACTGCATTGGGGAAGCACCGACGGCACACCGCTTCCGTCAGACGGCCATCCCTGGGACCTGGCGGACCTGCTGGCGGGGGATGGCTGGGACCTGACCAATCCGGGCTGGCGGGAGCATCCGTATTTCAGGAACAACCGGGTTACGGAAAACGTGGATATGGTAGCTCAAAGGACGGATGAATGGCTGCTTTCCCTCGGCTATGAGCGCAATGGCGCTTTTTACCGGTGTGTCCGGCCGGATGACCGGCAGAAAACGGTGGCGCTGTTCAGCCACGGCGGATCTTCCGCGGCAGCGATGGGGCATATCCTGAACCTGCCGTTCCCCTACGCCTGCGGGCTGTTCCATCTGGAGTTCACGGGGATCACCATTATCCGGCTGGACCGGAATCCGGGGCAGCAGCGCCTGCCCTGCCTGGAGCTGGCCAATGACGGCCGCCATATCAACGGTACCCGTTATCACCGGCTGGCTGACATGTAAGCGACCCGGAGGGATCGGAAATGAGTACAGGAAAGATACGGCGAGGGATGGCCATACTGGCTGCCGCGCTGATGCTCGGTACGGCGTCAGCTTCCGCGTCCGGGGAGTGGCTGACTGTTTCCGGCGGGGACGCGCCGGAGGAATACGGCTTCCTGGTCCAGGAATATACCGGAACAGTCCGGATGACCTTCCTGGGAGACTGTACCCTCGGCGGAGAGGAAAAGACCCGGAACGCGGCCAGGGGATTCATCCGGACCATTGAGCAGAACGGTTTTGAATACCCTTTCCGGAACCTGTCTGTGCTGACAGCCGCGGATGACCTGACCGTGGCAAACCTGGAGGGTGTGCTCTCAGACCGGAACCTGTCCAAAGTGAAGAAAACCTATAATTTCATCGGCTCCACGGCCTATACAGGGATCCTGAAGGCGGGTTCCGTGGAATGCGTGACCCTGGCAAACAACCATTCTCATGATTATGACACGGCCGGTTATCAGGATACGAAGGCGGCGCTGGAAGCGGAAGGCGTGGCGTATTTCGGGACGGACGTTCCGGCTGTCTGGCGGAATGAAGACGGGCTGATGATCGGATTCCTGGGCGTATCCGGTTCAGTATCGGGCAACCGGGGGAAAGAATACCGGAAACAGGCGGAATACCTGCGTTCCATCGGCTGTGCCGCGGTTATCACGGTCATGCATGCCGGTACGGAATATGCTTCCGAACCGGACGGCTACCAGAACCAGATCGTGAACCTGGCGCTGGAATGCGGAACGGACCTGGTGATCGGTCATCATCCCCATGTGGTGCAGGGCTATGAGATCCGGGACGGGATACCGGTTGTCTACAGCCTGGGCAACTGTGTGTTCGGAGGCAATACTAACCCGCGGGATCATGACGCGCTGGCTGTTGTCACGGAGCTGTCCTTCCGGGAGGGCGTCCTGGAGGGGATTACGCTGCGTTTTTATCCGCTTTCCGTTTCCGGGGAGGCCGGGAGGAATGACTATTCCCCGGTGTTCCTGGACGGCGCGGACGCGGAGCGGGTGCTGAAAAAGATGGAGGAATCCACCGGGGTTTCTCCCGGCGCCTTTGATGCTTCCGAAGGGGCGGTTGTGACCGTTCCTGTACAGTAAAATGGTGATTTTGCCTGCCGGGATACCGGCAGGTTTTTTGTCCGGCTTCCGGCGGCCGGCATTGAAGCGGCCCGGGAAGAATGATATAATCCGGGTACAGAGAAAATGTGATCAGTGACAGTGATATATGGCAGGAGGAATGAAGATGAAGAGATTCGGATGTATATTGATGGCTTTGCTGATGACCCTGGCGTTCCTGTGCGGGCCGGCAGCGCCTTTGGCCCGCGCGGAGGAGGAATACACCCTGCCCCGGGAGGAGGGAACCCGCCAGGTGACCTTCTACTGGTACGGGGATGATAATGAGGATTACGACACCTGCGACATGTGGATCTGGTTCCCGGACGCGGACGGTCACGGCTATCTTTTCCATCCCTGTGAGTACGGGGTCAAGGTGGTCCTGAATGTTCCGGAAAACGTCAGCAAGGTGGGATTCATTGTCCGGAGAAACTGTTCTGATCCGGGCGGAGCAAGCTGGGGAAACGCCAGCAAGGATTATGACGGAGACCGCTATGCCGAGCTTACCGGGGACACCACGGAAGTCTACCTGAAGCCCGGCGATCCGGATCAGTACAAGAGCAGTGACGGCGGCAAAACGCTGTACCAGGAGAGGATTATGACACTGGCAGGCATCACGGACCTGGATAAGATCCAGTATTACCTGAATCCGGCTGTGCGGATCGAGTCCCTGGACCAGGTAAAGGTTACCGACCAGGAAACCGGAAAAGCGCTGGAGGTGACAGCCCTGTCCAGCCTGAACAACGAAGTGGTGACCGGTACCATTACCGTCGGGGAGGAACTGGACCTGACAAAACTGTATACCGTGGAAGTGGAAGGCTACGGCGCCCTGACCGCGGTACCCACAAAGGTGTTTGACACGGAAGCTTTCGCGGAACGGTATCTTTATGACGGGGATGACCTCGGCGCTGTGACCGGTGAAAACGGAACCACCTTCAAGGTGTGGGCTCCGACTGCCGGACGGGTGGTGCTGAACCTGTTTGAGGCCGGTGACGGCTGCGACGCTTATGAGACCCTGGACATGGTCCGGGGAGAGAAGGGCGTATGGAGCGCGGAAGCGCCCTGCGGCGCCGGAACCTATTACACCTACACGGTTACCACTGCTGCCGGTGAGCAGGAAGCGGTGGATCCCTATGCCCGCGCGGTCGGCGTGAACGGCGACAGGGGCATGGTCATTGACCTGGCGTCTACGGATCCGGAGGGCTTCGCGGCAGATACGTTTGTTGACAGCATCAGCGCCTATAACGAGGCGGTGATCTGGGAAGTGCATGTACGCGACTTCTCCAACAAGCTGGCTTCCTCCGCATATCCGGGCAAGTACCTGGCCTTTACCGAGCACGGCCTGACCAATGCCGCGGGAGAACCGGCGGGAATTGATTACCTGACGGACCTGGGAATCACCCATGTGCACCTGCAGCCGGTATATGACTATGCCACCGTGAATGAAGCGTCCGAAGAACCGCAGTTCAACTGGGGCTATGACCCGAAGAACTACAACGCGCCGGAAGGCAGTTATTCCACGGATCCGTATCACGGAGAAGTCCGTGTGAAGGAATTCAAGCAGATGGTGCAGGCGCTGCACGAAAGCGGGCTGGGCGTTGTGATGGATGTGGTATACAACCACACCTATGACGGCAATTCCTGCCTCAACCGGATCGTGCCGTACTATTACTACCGCTTTGATTATATGGGAGACTGGTCCAACGGTTCCGGCTGCGGAAACGAGACCGCTTCCGACAGGGCCATGTTCCGGAAGTACATGGTGGATTCCGTTTCCTACTGGGCGAAGGAATACCATGTGGACGGCTTCCGGTTTGACCTGATGGCGCTTCATGATGTCCAGACCATGCAGGAGATCGAGCAGGCGGTTCATGCCATCAATCCGAAGGCGCTGCTTTACGGCGAGGGCTGGACCGGCGGAACCACAACGCTGATGGAAGGCAAGCGGGCCAGCCAGGCGAACATTAAGAAGGTCCAGGCGTCCGAAGGGGCAGCCGGCGGTGTCGCCGTGTTCAACGACAGCATCCGGGACGGCCTGAAGGGCAGCGTTTTCAACGCGTCCGAAAAGGGCTACATCAGCGGAAACGTCAGCAGGGAAAGGGCTTACCAGGTGGTCTTCGGCCTGACCGGCGGCGTAAAGAACCCGATGGTTTCCTGGTCCGTGCCCAATGACGGCGTAATCAACTATATGGCCTGTCATGACAACCATACGCTGTTTGACCGGCTGCTGGCTTCCAATGGCGAGTATTCCCTGGATGACCGCCTGAAGATGAACCGGTTCGGCATCTCCATTGTGATGATCGGCAGGGGAACCCCCTTCTTCCTGGCCGGCGAGGAAATCCTGCGCACCAAGGGCGGGGATTCCAACAGCTATAAATCTTCGGATGAGGTCAACAACATTCGCTGGGATGACCTGGCACCCGGCAGCGACGCCATGGCTATGCGGGATTTCTACCGTTCCCTGATCGCAATGAGGAAGGCAAATCCGTTCCTGACAAAGGGTGAGATTGCCTGCGAGGTGCTGAAGGATAATGCCATTGAGGCCACCTGGACAGAGGATGGAAAGGTGACCGCATATGCGGTCATCAATCCCGGCATGGACAGGGAAGTGGCTTTGCCGGAGGGTGAATGGCAGGTGCTGATCCTGAACGAAAAGATTGATCCGGACGGAACAGAGACCATCAGCGGTACGGTGACCGCGGGCGGACGTACGGTGCTGCTGGTCCGGGCAAAGTAAAGAATACGGGAGACGGTATGAAAAGCATTCTGATCAGGGACACCACCCGGGAGGAACGGGCGGCCATCGTGGCGGAAGCTGTGGGCAGCCTGGAGGGCGCCTGTGACGGCTGCGCTCCCGGGATCATCCGGATGTATGATGAATACATCGAAGGACGGATGGAACTTCGGGAAGTTAACGCGGCTTTCCGAACCGGCTATGTTTCGGGAAAAGAAGGCCCGGAAAAGGCCGGATGCGATATGCTGTAAGGGAAAAACTGCCGGGAGACCGGCAGTTTTTTCATGCTGCCTCCGGCTTGCTTATTCCACGGCAACCCCCTATAATGGGTTCATGAAAGAGGGGTGTGAACTTTGCGGCGGGAGAAGAACCAGTATATTTTTGCTTCGGAACTGACAAAAAGGAACCGGAGCCATCATTTCCGTGTCGCGTTCCTGGTTTTCCTGCCCCTCCTGATTCTGATTCTCTGTGTGATGAGCATTGCCATTTCCAGGCAGGTCATTGTCCGGGATCTGAAACTGACCATACTGAACCTGCCGGCAGATCTGGAAAACTACTCCATTCTTCATATCAGTGACCTTCATGGAGCCCGGTTCGGAAAGGAACAGAAGGCGATTGCCACGGCGCTGGGTGATACGCGGTATTCCTGCGTAGTGATGACCGGTGATATGCTGGGGGAAGACCGGGATGTGGAACCGCTGCTGGAGCTGATCGCCCTCATGCCGCGTGATGTGCCGAAGTTCCTGATCGCCGGGGATATGGACGGGGATATTGTTGAAACCACCGCCCACAGCAGCCTTTCCGTCTATGCTCAGTGGGTGGAGGAAGTACAGGCGCAGGGAGTGAAGGTTCTGGACCGCCCGGCGCTGATCACCCGGGAAAAAGGACGGATCTGGTTTGTGCCGGAAGAACTGTACGCGCTGAACCTGGACGGAATGCTGAATACTTACCGGGATCAGTGGACTAACCTGAACAACCGGGCAGCCTCCCTGACGGCGAATGACGCGGCCCGGCTTCGTTACCTGGAATATGAGCTCCAGAGGCTGGAAGACCTGAAAGAAATCAAAAAACAGATCAAACCTGAAGATATACAGGTGGTCCTGACCCACACGCCGCTCAGCAGCGATTATATGGCGGACCTTGTTTCCTGGGGAAACAAGGAAGAAGCGTTTTCCATGCGTTACGCGTCGCTGATCCTGGCTGGGCATTACAACGGCGGACAGTGGCGTATTCCCTTTGCCGGTGCTCTTTATGTCCCGGAACTGGGATGGTTCCCGGAGGATGAACTGGTGGAAGGCCTCAGCTATATCGAGGGAATCCCGCAGTATATCAGCCCGGGCATGGGGTCTGATCCCCACTATGAACATCAGCCCGGCAGGATCTTCAACAGTCCGGTGATCACCAGGATCCTGCTGACAAGAAAAGTGAACTGACGATATTCTGGAGTTAACTGATCATGTTTCGAAAAAAACGGGAGGCACGCGGACGCATTGAAGTCAACATGACGGAAGGCCCGCTGCTTCCACGGATCCTTGCTTTTTCAGTACCGCTGATCCTTACGGGAATTCTTCAGCTTCTGTACAACGCGGCGGACGTGATCGTGGTGGGCAATTATGCCGGCCATGAGGCGCTGGCGGCTGTTTCCTCCACCGGCTCCCTGATTAACCTGCTGGTGAATGTGTTCATGGGCCTGGGTGTCGGGGCGAGCGTGGCGGTTGCCCGGAATTACGGTGCCCGGGACGTGCGGGCGATGCGCAAAGCGGAGCATACGGCCATGACACTGGCGCTGTTCATGGGCGTCGGCGTGGGAGCCTTCGGTTTCATAACGGCCCGGCCGCTTCTGCAGCTGATGGATTCCCCGCCGGACGTGATCGACGGGGCAGCGCTCTATGTGCGGATCTACTTTCTGGGCATGCCCGCCAACATGCTGTACAACTTCGGCGCGGCAATCATGCGTGCCGTCGGGGATACAAAGCGGCCTATGATCTACCTGATGATCTCCGGCCTGGTCAATGTGCTGCTGAACCTGCTGCTGGTGATTGTGTTCCATATGGATGTGGCCGGCGTAGCGATTGCGACTGTAGCCAGCCAGGTGGTCAGCATGGTGCTGGTGCTGCTGTGCCTTCTCCGTACCCGCGGCGAGATCCAGCTGAATATTGGAGAATGCCGGATCGACGGAAAAAGCCTGCGGGAGATCCTGCGTATCGGCCTTCCCGCCGGCCTGCAGGGAAGCCTTTTCTCTGTTTCCAACGTGCTGATCCAGTCCTCGGTCAATTCCTTCGGTTCCCTGGTGGTGGCCGGAAACGGTGTGGCGAGCAATATAGAGGGTTTTGTCTATACCGCCATGAATGCCCAGCACCAGGCGGATATGACTTTTGCCAGCCAGAACTACGGCGCCGGCAAGGCGGACCGGGTCCGGAAGACAATGTGGTGCTGCCTGGGGATCGTTACGGTGATCGGTCTGTCCATGGGCCTGCTGATCCTGCTGTTCGGCGCGCCGCTGATGAGCCTGTATAATTCTGAGGAACAGGTAATCTCCTACGGAATGGTTCGCATGGGGGTCATTATGCCCACCTATTTCCTCTGCGGCCTGATGGATGTTATGGTCGGCCAGCTGCGGGGCATCGGTTATTCCATCATGCCGATGATCGTTTCCCTGACCGGGGCCTGCCTCCTGCGGATCGTCTGGATCCTGACGGTTTTCGCCGGAAATCATACCCTGACCGTGCTTTACCTGTCCTATCCGGTATCATGGTTTGTAACCTTCGGGATTCATTTCCTTTGCTATATGTTTGTTGCCCGGAAACGCCTTGATCAGCTGAAGCCTGTTCCGTCCGCTGACTGACCTGCCTGAGACAGGAGGGAAAAAGAATGGATGCCGCGGTGGATGCCGCCCGGGAAAAACTGAAAAATGTTACCCCGCTGAAGCGGGACTGCGGCCGTGTCTGCGGCGCCGCCTGCTGCCGTCCCCTGGAAGGGGAGGAAACAGGCATGCTGCTCTTTCCCGGCGAGACGGAAGCCTACGCGGGCCGGGAAGACTGGAAGATCCGGCGTACGGCGCGGGGGGATATGGTGGTCTGCCCCGGAAGGTGCGACCGGGAGGAACGGCCGCTTTCCTGCAGGCTTTTTCCGCTGCTGCCGCTGATCGGGGAGGATGGAAAGATCCGGGTGGTGACCGATCTGCGCGCGCGGGCGGTGTGCCCGCTGGCCCGCCAGGGGAAAAGCGCCCTGGATCCGGCTTTTACTGACGCGGTCCGGGAAGCGGGAGAACTGCTGGCACAAAGCGAGGAACAGGCGTTGTTCCTGGATGTGCTGAAACAGGAGCAGGCGGAAATAGCGGAATTGTTGAAACAATTCCGAATTCAGAATTAAGAATTCAGAATTCAGAATGATATATGGTTTACTAATCAATTTGTTGAGGTGAATGGTTCAGGGTTAAGACAGGACTGGAGGTGCGGGGACGTGTTTGAACAGGTAAAAGCGGAACGGGAAGTCTTCGGAAACGGCGGGAACCTGCTGGTCTGCGGCAGTGTGATGAAACTGCCGGACGAGATACGCGCGCTTGCTGGAAAGGCACAGTGCGTATATGTGGATCCGCCCTTCATGACCGGCGAGAAGTTTATGCGCCGCCGGCCTTACGGGGAGAAAGGCTGGAAAACCGGCACGCCGGCACCCCGCTATCCGGCCTATGATGACCTGTATACCAGCGAAAAGCAGTACCTGCGCCTGCTGCGCCGGGTCGTTTCCGTCGCGAAGCTGCTCCTGAACGAGACAGGGGTGTTCTATCTTCACCTGGACTGGCGCATGGCAGCTCCCGCGCGCCTGATGTGCGACCGGGAGTTCGGCAAGACCCGTTTCCTCAACGAGATCATTTGGGCTTATGAAAGCGGCGGCCGGGCGAAAAAGTATTTTTCCCGCAAGCACGATGTGATCCTGCTCTATGCCAAATCAAAAGACTACTTCTTTGACCTGACCCGGGTGCCGCTTCCCCGCGGGGACGGAAGGCGGAACCATATGGCCCGCGGCCGGGACGAGCAGGGAAGGCTTTTCTCCTATATCACCTCCAACGGCAAGGAATACCGGTATTATGATGATGAACCGGTCTATCCGGGAGACGTCTGGAACGATATCAGCCACCTGCAGCAGCGGGATCCGGAGCGTACCGGCTACGCGACCCAGAAACCGCTGAAGCTGCTGGAACGGCTGCTGCTGCCGGTCACTAATCCCGGGGATCTGGTGGTGGACCTGTGCTGCGGCAGCGGTACGGCACTGGAGGCAGCACAGAAACTGGACTGCCGGTTCGCAGGCCTGGACCTGAATCCGGAAGCGGTGGCGGTGGCGCTGAACCGGCTGAAGCCGGAGGATCTGACGGTGATCTGTCCCTGCGGCGGAAAGGCGGAGCTGCTGGCGGAGAATGAAGGAAACCGCTTCCGGATGAACGGACTGGAAGTATCCCATCCGGAATTCCCGGTCCGGACAACGCCCCTGGACAACCTGGAAAGCTGGGAAACCGGTGTGATCGAAGACGGGATCTTTGTGGCGGATCAGTGCTTCCGGCGCAGCTTCCGCTATCCGGAACTGCAGCAGGACCTGAAGACGGAAAAACCGGTATCCGCGGTCATGACCACAGACGCGGCGGGAATCCGCCGGGCTTATGAAATAAAATAACAGTGATCATCGTTTCCGCTCTTTTATCGCCTGACGGCTCAACAATCGCGGACTCCTGCGGCTAAGGATTTGTTACTCAGATTGAAATTTGGACAAATCCGTTTGTTCCCCTTGTCTTTTAATCAGCCCGGTGATACGATTGATCTGCAGACAAAGCAGAGAGTATTAATTCTGAATTCTGAATTCTTAATTCTGAATTGATTATGAGAGGATGAAGATCATGGCACCGAAGAAGACCGCTAAACCCGAAAAGGCTCCCGCCGCTGCCGGCAACAGCATTCAGGAAGAGAAGCTCAAAGCGCTGGAACATGCGCTGGCTGATCTGGATAAGCAGTTCGGCAAGGGCGCCGTGATGAAGA
This sequence comes from Aristaeella lactis, assembly GCF_018118585.1. NCBI lineage: Bacteria > Bacillati > Bacillota > Clostridia > Eubacteriales > Aristaeellaceae > Aristaeella > Aristaeella lactis. Next base: position 2,444,939 of record NZ_CP069421.1, on the reverse strand, counting down.
TGGGTTCCGATGCCGTGAACCGCGACATTCCCGTTATTCCCACCGGCTGCCTGACGCTGGACTACGCCCTGGGCGTCGGCGGTATTCCCCGCGGCCGTATTGTTGAGATCTACGGTCCGGAATCTTCCGGTAAAACCACCGTTGCCCTGCACGTGGTGGCGGAGGCGCAGAAGGCCGGCGGCATTGCCGCGTTTGTGGATGCGGAGCATGCCCTGGATCCGCTGTACGCGAAGAAGCTGGGCGTCAATATTGATGAGCTCTACGTTTCCCAGCCGGATACCGGTGAGCAGGCCCTGGAGATCACTGAGGCGCTTGTGCGCAGCGGCGCGCTGGACGTGGTCGTGATCGACTCCGTGGCCGCGCTGGTGCCGAAGGCTGAGATCGACGGCGAAATGGGAGACTCCTTTGTGGGCCTGCAGGCCCGGCTGATGAGCCAGGCTCTCCGTAAGCTGACCGGCGTGATCAACAAGACCGGCTGCGTGGCGGTGTTCATCAACCAGCTGCGTGAAAAAGTTGGTGTTATGTACGGCAACCCGGAAACAACCCCCGGCGGCCGTGCGCTGAAGTTCTATTCCTCTGTCCGCCTGGATGTGCGTAAGGGAGAAGCCCTGAAGAACGGATCCGAGATCATCGGTAACCACACCAAGGTCAAGGTGGTCAAGAATAAAGTGGCTCCGCCCTTCCGCGTGGCCGAGTTCGATATCATCTACGGCGAAGGCATCAGCAAGGAAGGAACCCTGCTGGATATGGCTGTGGAATACGGCATCATCACCAAGAGCGGCGCCTTCTTCTCCTACGGGGATCAGCGCCTGGCCCAGGGCCGGGACAACGCCCGTATTTACCTGCGGGAGCATCCTGAACTGACCGCTGAGATCGATCAGAAGGTCCGCGCGATCCTCTTCGCGCCGAAGGACATCACGCCCGACGAGGCAAAGGCTGTCGAGGCCCAGAAGCAGGAGGAAGAAGACGATCTCGCCCTGCTGGAAGAAGATATCTGATTACAGAGAAAAAACAATAAACAATAAAAACGGCAGGAACCCGTTTCGGGTTCCTGCCGTTCCTGTTTCTGTCAGATCTCACCCAGTCCTGCCGTCAGCACGTTTCCGTCTTCATCCAGGATGGCATATGCCGCTATGGAACTCCAGTCCTGTTGTTTTTCATCATATTCATGGAACCATACCCACCATACGGGTTTTCCGTATTTTTCCCCTTCCCGGTCCGGCCTCCTGGAATCGCTGTACAGTGTGGAGGAGGCTTTCAGCCGGTCTTCCCGGTCTTTTATCGTTTTCGTATCAGCCAGGCTGAGTACGGCGCGGAGCGCGGCTGCCTCAATCTCTTTCTGGGGTATTTTCTCCGGATCCGGGAAGAGCAGGTAATCCGGATCGGGAATATCCGGTATTCTTTCGGAATTAACGAACAGGGAATAGAATGCCTGATATTCCTGGGGCCAGAAGTCGATTATTCCGAAGGCCCTGTCCCATTCTTCCGCCAGTTTGTTGCTGTCATCCGGGTCGATCCTGTTGGCGGTCATGAATGCTTCCGCTTGTTCCCAGATATCTCGCGGAACATAATCCATTCCCCAGAACCATGGTTTTCCGTCAGGCTGCGGCGTCGGTGACGGTGCGGCCCCCGAAAACTTTCTTTCGAACTCATACCGGGTTTCCGGCATGGAATACATAGCGTATACGGGTGTTTCGTCCACATAATACTCTTCCGTGAAGACGGTTTCGCCGGTTTCAGCGTCAATACCGATCAGAAGGTCACAGGTGATCAGAAGCCGCATGATCCATACCGGATGGGGACTGGCATCCACCAGTACGCAGGTGTTCACCTCGGTTTCCGGTTTTCCGGTCGCTTTGACTGCCAGTTGCTGTGCTTCCTCATGCCCGATCTTCACTGAAGTTTCTTCCGGGAAATGGGTTGCCTGCAGCACTTTTCCGTCGATGGTACCGGCTTCCAGACCTTCCTTATCCCGGTCCAGCTGCACCCAGAGATCCTGGCTCCAGTACCCGAAAAAACCATGGATCTTCCAGTACCGGTCGAACAGGTTATCACAGCTGGGACCTTCCAAATCCACGTTCATCTTCAGGACCTTGCCGTCCGTGGATACATCGACGGAGATGCCTCCGTGCTGTATGGATTTTGTGGTGAACTCAATGGATCGGTCTGAAAGACCTGCGATGTCAAACAGGCAGTATTCTGTCTCATCCATCGGATCGATTCCGGGATACTGTTCCCGTACAACGTCTACGGCAATCTGCAGATAATCGGGCTCTTCCGGCGTGTCGCTTTCCGCGGCCCCGCAGGCAGACACGGCGCATAAAGCCAGGAGGATTAATATGATCAGTTCGGCATACAGTTTCCTTTTCACGTTCGTTTCTCCTTTATGATTACCCGGAAATGGGCTCTGAATATAGAACGAAATCCTGACAGAAAATCCTTCCGAGGAATAAAAATTCACCGGATTAGCACTCTCGATGCGAGAGTGCTAATTTTTTCTTGCAATTCATATACCGGGGTGCTACAATACTTGTGTCAAAAGGATTTGAAGCCCGGCAAGGACTGCCGGGCAGCATTTATCTCTACTATGAGGAGGCTGGTTACAATGGCAATGAAAAAAGAAAAAGGTTCCGTATCCATTGATGCGCAGAACATAATGCCGGTCATCAAGCGCTGGCTGTATTCAGATAAGGATATTTTCCTGCGGGAAGCGGTTTCCAACGCCTGCGACGCTATCACAAAGTTCCGGATGCTTCATCCGGACAGTGAGGAGGCCATGAGCGTTACCGTTACCGTGGACAAGGAAAAGAAGCAGATCACCATCTCCGATACCGGTATCGGCATGACCGCGGATGAGGTACGCAAGTACATCAACCAGGTGGCTTTCTCCGGCGCCGCGGAATTCATGAAGCAGTTTGAAAATGAAAAACCGGAGGAGAAAGGCGATATCATCGGCCACTTCGGCCTGGGCTTCTATTCCGTCTTCATGGTCAGCGACAAGGTGGAGATCCAGACTCTCAGCAGCGAGGGAGAGGCGGATCCGGTCCACTGGGTGTCTGAAGACGGTATGAGCTTCGAGCTCTCCGGAGGCAAGCGCAAAGCACACGGTACGGATATCATCCTGCATATTACGGAAGAGGAAAAGGAATTCCTGGACGTGTGGAAAGTGCGGGAAGTCCTGAACCGCTACTGCGGCTATATGACTTATCCGGTAATGCTGGAGGACGCCAACGCGAAGCCCGTGGAAAAGGACGTGCCTGTCGGGGATGAAAAGAATGAGGACGGTACGCAGAAAACCGAAAAGGTGCTTGAAGTTCCGAAGCCCCAGCAGATCAACGATACCGCGCCCCTGTGGCTGAAGAAGCCCTCGGAGTGCAAGGATGAGGAATATAAGGAATTCTATCACAAGGTCTTCATGGACTTTGACGATCCCCTGTTCTGGATCCACCTGAATGTGGACTATCCCTTCAACCTCAAGGGCATCCTGTATTTCCCGAAACTTAAGAATGACTTCGGTACCCACGAAGGCCAGATCAAGCTGTTCGCCGGCCAGGTGTTTGTAGCGGACAACATCAAGGAGGTCATTCCGGAATTCCTGATGCTGCTCAAGGGCGTCATTGACTGTCCCGACCTGCCCCTGAATGTCAGCCGTTCCTTCCTGCAGAATGACGGCTACGTGAAGAAGATCAGCACCCACATCACCAAGAAGGTGGCGGACAAGCTGAACAGCCTTATGAATACGGAACGGGAAACCTACGAAGGCTACTGGGATGACATCGCTCCTTTCGTCAAGTACGGCTGCATCAAGGACAGCAAGTTCTTTGACATGGTGAAGGATTCCGTGTTGCTGAAGAAGACCGACGGCAAATACAGCACCATCGCGGAATACAAGGCCGCCAACTTCGACAAAACCGATAAGAAGGTCTATTACACCAACGATGAAAAGCGCCAGGCGGCCTCTGTAAAGCTGTACACGGACCGTGGCATTGAAGTCGCGGTGATGAACACCATCATCGACGGCAATTTCATGTCCTTCATGGAATACCAGGGCAAGGAGGAGGACCGGGTGACCTTCGCCCGGGTGGACGCGGATATCGACGGCCTGAAGGAAGAATCCGAAGAAGGCAAGGATCTGGACGCCGGGAAACTGCAGACCCTCTTCCGGGGCGCCCTGGGCAAGGAAAACCTGGAAGTGAAGCTGGAATCCCTGGGCGACGCGGACATGACCGCTATGGTTACCGAGGATGAACAGATGCGCCGCTATAAGGAAATGAGCCGTCTCTACGGCCAGAATTTCCCGATCCCGGACAGCTTCACCCTTGTGCTGAACCGCCGCAACACCACTGTCCAGGCGCTGGCACAGCGGGATCCGGAGGATGAGACCACAAAGATGCTCTGCTGCCAGGTGTATGACCTGGCCCGTATGGCGGCCCAGCCGCTGGAAGCGGAGGAAATCACCGCATTCCTGGACCGGAGCCGGAAGCTGCTGGCAATGATGGTGAATAAATGATAATATGATATAAAATTCAGTTCAGAAGGGGAGGAACACGATGGTTCTCAGCATTGTCTCCGCTCCATGCAGAGTCTGAGGAGCTGTATGGAGTAAACATCATTTCCTCAGGCTTTGCTCTTTCATAATCAAAAATATGAAACGGAGCAAAGACAAATGGAAAAAACCAAGAGCTTAAAACAATTCTATATTCTCTGGAGCACCCAGAGTCTGTCCCATCTGGGCAGCGCGATGACAAGCTTCGCGCTGACGCTGTGGCTGTATGACAAGACGGGTTCAGCCCTGAGTACGGCTGCCCTGAGGATCTGTACCTACGCGCCCTATGTGGTCATGAGCATCTTCGCCGGGGCCCTGTCAGACAAATACGACAAGAAAAAGACGATGCTGGTGTGCGACGTGCTGGCGGCGCTGACCACGGTGCTGGTGTTTGTGCTGTATAAAACAGACGCACTGTCCATGTGGCACCTGTATGCCGTCAACGCGGTTTCGGGACTGATGAACACGGTGCAGCAGCCCGCTTCGGAAGTTGCCAACACGCTGGTGGTGCCCAAAGAGCATTATCAGAAAACCAGCGCTTTGCAGTCGCTGTCCGGATCACTGGTTGCCATCGGCAGCCCGCTGCTTGCCGCGGCCATGTATGGCCTGGCAGGGCTGGATGCGGTGATCGCTGTTGATCTGGCAACCTTTGCCGCGGCATTCCTGGCGCTGCTGCTGTTTATCCGGCTGCCTGCGGTCGGCAGGAAAACCGGAAAGGAAGAAAAGGTACTGAAACTGGCCCGGGAAGGCCTGCGCTTTCTGAAGGAACACCGGCTGGTGCTGGATGTGATCCTGTTTATGTCCGGAGTGAACCTGGTCGCCTCGGCTTTTGATGCGGTGCTTCCGGCACTGGTCATTCCCCGATACGGCGACAGTGTCCTGGGAATCGTGACCTCATGCTCCGGTATTGCCATGGTGCTGGGCAGTCTGCTGGCGACAGTGATGCCAAAGCCCCGGAACCGGGTACGGGTAATCTATCTGACCATGCTCTTTTCCCTGGGAACAGAAAACTTCCTGCTGGCGTTCTCGCGCAGTCCCGTTCTGTGGTGTGCAGGCCAGATCATCGGGTGGATCCTGGTTCCGGTCATGAGCGCCAACCAGAATGTGATCATGCGCAGCAGCATTCCTGTTGAACTGCAGGGCAGGGTTTATGCATGCAGGAATACGATGCAGTTTTTCACAATCCCCATCGGCCTGGCCCTGGGCGGGTTCATGGTGGATAACGTGTGTGAGCCGTTTATGAGCGTGAACAGCTCCAACAGCTTCCTGGCCATGCTGTTCGGAAGCGGAAAAGGTTCCGGCGCGGCACTGATGATGTTTGTGCTGGGCGTGGCCGGAACGGTCCTGTGCCTCGGTATGGGCAGAAGGCTGAAAAGATACCGGTATACGGATGACATGCTTCCGGAAGGGCAGCAGGGTGAATCTGCCTGCCGGTAACGTTATAACCGGGCGGTATATGCCTGTTTCAGGCATATACCGCTTTTTGAGTTGAACAGACCGGGCGGGGATGATATCATGGCAATACGGTGGCTTTGCACTGTGAAATGAAAAGATGAATTCTGATCAGGGGGACCTGCATGCTTGTTTTAAAGAATATCGTGAAGGATTATTCGGCGGGAGACGCCAGGGTGGAGGCGCTCCGGGGTGTGGACCTGGAGTTCGGTGACAGTGAGTTTGCCGCAATCCTGGGGCCGTCCGGCTGCGGAAAGACCACGCTGCTGAACATTATAGGCGGCCTGGACCGGTATACCTCCGGCGACCTGGTGATCCGTGGAAAATCCACAAAACAGTTTACGGAAAGGGACTGGGATACCTACAGGAATCATTCTGTGGGCTTTGTGTTCCAGAGTTATAACCTGATTCCGCACCAGACGGTGCTTTCCAATGTGGAACTGGCCCTGACCCTTTCCGGCGTCAGCCGGGAGGAGCGCCGCCGCAGGGCGGCGGAAGCGCTGGAGAAAGTCGGCCTGGGGAATCAGATGAAGAAAAAGCCGAACCAGCTCAGCGGCGGCCAGATGCAGCGCGTTGCGATTGCCCGTGCCCTGGTCAATGATCCGGAGGTGCTGCTGGCAGATGAACCCACCGGCGCGCTGGACAGTGAAACCAGCATCCAGGTGATGGAGATCCTGCGCCAGGTGGCAAAGGACCGGCTGGTGATTATGGTTACCCACAATCCGGAACTTGCAGATCAGTATGCTACCCGGATTATCCGCCTGCTGGACGGAAAAGTTGTCAGTGACAATGCCGCCGGAACGGAGGGGACCGGAGCGGAGGAGACTGCTGCGGAAAACGAAGCGGGACGGAAAACATCCATGGGGTTCCTTACCGCGCTGAACCTGAGCCTGAACAACCTGATGACCAAGAAAGGCAGGACCATCCTGACAGCCTTTGCCGGATCCATCGGCATCATCGGTATTGCGTTGATCCTGAGCCTGTCCAACGGTGTGAACCGGTATATCGAACGGGTACAGCGGGACACCCTGTCCTCTTATCCGCTGCAGATTGACGAGCGCACCGTGGACATGACGGAAACCATGGCCGGGCTGATGGATATCGACCTGGAGGGAAAAGAACGGGCGGACGGCAAGGTGTATTCCGGCGGCCGCGTGACCCAGCTGATGAGTTCCTGGATGAGCGGTGTGACGGAAAACGACCTGACCGCTTTCAAAGCCTGGGTGGAGGATCCTGCCAACGATATTGACCGGTATGTTTCCGCCGTCCGCTATGAATACAATACACCGCTGCTGCTCTACCGCACGGATCTGGACAAGCCCCTGCAGGTCAACCCGTCTACGGTGATGGAATCCTCCGGTATGGCGGACATGATGAGCATGATGGGATCGGGAACCGGTATCCAGGAAACGATGATGAATACGACAGCCCGCCGGATGAATGTGTTCGTGCCGCTGCTGGACAATGATGAGCTGCTGAAGTCCCAGTATGCCGTGCTGGCCGGCCGGCTGCCGGAGGCTATGGACGAGGTCGTCATCATGCTGAACAGCCGGAATGAACTGAGCGATTACACCCTGTATTCCATCGGCCTTCGGGACCAGGGTGAACTGAAGAACCAGTTTGAACAGCTGATGCGCGGCGTACCGATTGAAACGGAAGAACTGGAGTTTACCTATGACGAGCTTCTGGATATGCGTTTCCGGATGCTTGTGAACACAGATGTCTTTACAAAAACAGGAGCGCTCTGGACGGATAACTCCGGAGACGCGGATTATATAGCCCGTAAGCTGGAAGACGGCATGGAACTGAAAATCGTCGGTGTTGTGAAGCCGGCGAAGAGCGGACTGTTCTCCGAATCCGGCGGGATCGGCTACCGGACGGAACTGATGGACTATCTGCTGACTAAAGTGCGGGAAAGCGAAATCGCCCAGGAACAGCTGGCGAACCCGGAAACGGATGTTTTTACCGGACAGCCCTTCTCCGCGGTGGCACAGGATGCCCTTACCCTGCTGGACACCATGGAAGTGGAAGACTTTATGGAAATGCTGGAAAGCAAGGGCCTGATTCCGGCGGGTATGATTCCGAAGGAATACCGGATGTTCCTGACAAAGGACCTGCTCAGGCAGTTTGTCGGCCAGGGCGTCATGATGATCAGCGGCAACACGCTGGAAGCCAATCTGGAGAAGATGGGCATCAGCGATCCGGATAAGCCGGCTTCCGTCTATATTTATCCGAAGGATTTTGAGTCCAAGAACCGGATCGCCGAAAAGATTGAAGGGTATAACGCGCAGGCGGGCGAGGAACATGCTGTGCGCTATACGGATTATGTAGGCCTGATGATGGATTCTGTCACGACCATTGTCAATGCGATCTCCTACGTACTGGTGGCGTTTGTGGCAATATCGCTGGTGGTTTCCTCCATCATGATCGGAATTATCACTTATATCAGCGTGCTGGAGAGGACCAAGGAGATCGGTATTCTGCGGGCAATCGGCGCGAGCCGCCGGGACGTATCCCGTGTCTTTAACGCGGAGACGCTGATAGTGGGCTTTGCGGCGGGCGTGATCGGTATCCTGGTCACGCTGGGCCTGACGGTGATAGCTAATATTATCCTCAGCAATCTGACCGGTATTCCGGATATTGCCGCGCTGCCGCCGGTGGCAGGCGTGATCCTGGTGGGCATTTCCATGCTGCTGACGCTGATTGCGGGCATCATTCCCTCCCGGATAGCCAGCCGGAAGGACCCGGTAGTTGCGCTTCGTACCGAGTAACATTCTAATTCAGAATTAAGAATTCAGAATTCAGAATTATATATGAAATGACTACGATCAGGTATTGTCCGGACCGGAAGAATAAAGACTCTGATCATATGAATTGTGAATTATGAATGAATGACAAGGGGGATGGGTTATGTTCAGTGAAGCTAAGGGCGATTCTGTACAGATTGCGAGGGAATACATGGATTCCCTGCTGGTGGAAACCCGGGTGGTCGGCGCGGAGCGTCCGGACACTACTTTCCGTTTCCTCGGGGAAACCTTTTCCACACCTGTCATGACCGCGGCGCTCAGCCACCTGGACCTGGTGTCCATGGCGGCAGGCGCGAAGCAGGCAGGCGCCTGCGTCAGCATCGGTATGGGCGGCAACGGGGAAATGGGAGAGATCCTGGCTACCGGCGCAAAGGTGATGAAGATCATCAAACCCTATGCGGACGAAAAGGAGATCCTGAGCCGGCTGGAGTACGCGGAAGAAAACGGCGCCCTGGCGGTCGGTATGGATGTGGAGCACGCTGTCAATACAGATGACGCGGAGGATTCCGTGGTCATGGGCCTGCAGATGAAGCAGCCGACCCTGGCGGAGCTGGAGAAATATATCCGGCATACGAAGCTGCCCTTCTTTATCAAAGGCGCGCTGAGCGTGCAGGACGCGCTCCGCTGCAGGGATCTGGGCGCTGCCGGGCTTGTTCTCAGCCATCATAATGGGCTGACCAGGTTTGCCGTGCCGCCGGTGATGGTGCTTCCGGAGATTCGTAAGGCCATCGGAAAGGACCTGCTCCTGATCGCGGACGGCGGCATTGAGTCCGGCGTGGACGCCTTCAAGGCACTGGCCCGCGGCGCGGACGCCGTAACCATGGGCAAAGCCCTCATGGGACCGCTGAAGGAAAATGGAGCGGACGGCGTGGCAGAAACCCTGCGAAAGGCTACGGCACAGCTCCAGGCTATGATGATCCGCACCGGAACAAAGAACCTGAAGCATATGGATCCGTCCGTGATCTGGGAACCAATCGGATACCGGCACGGATAAAAAACGGCATAACAAAACACATCTCCGCCCTGACGGACGGAGATGATTTTTATTTTTCAGGCAGCATGGTAGCGCTTTTGATACGCCGTCCCAGGCGGCGTTCTGTATAATCCCGAAGCAGGCTGAAGGGGGCTGTTTCCTCCGGTGTGTTTACCCAGCCGGCGGAGCCGGTTGTCAGGGCATTCCGCATCCACCGGATCTGTCCCGGTGCCAACGGCGCCTGGTCCCGGCGGCTCCGGCATTCGCTGCAGCAGATACCGCCCTCCTCAGCGTCGAAGAAGAGCGGCGCGTTGTCTTCCGGCTTTTTTCCGCAGAACACACAGTGGTTCAGCCGGGGCTTGAAGCCCTGGCAGGCGGCAAAGTGCAGCAGGAATCCGGCCAGCAGCGGTTTCCATTCCTGGTCGGAGAAGGTGAGCCGGGAAAGAGTATGGAGCAGCAGCATAAACAACTCCTGCTGTTCCTGTTCCGGCTCGGCGGCGGCTTCAGCCAGGTTCAGCAGGTATATTCCGCAGGTTAGCCGGTCATAATCATTCCGGAGGGGATAAAAGGTTTCGATCAGCTTGACGGAGGTTACGGTAATGTGTCCCCCGTTTTCGTGCAGCATATAATCCCCCAGCGCGAACAGCTCGCCGGAGTTCAGGTTGTGGGATTTGGGCTTCCGGCAGTTCCGGATGATGGCGTCGATCCGCCCCCGGGAAGGGGAAAGGAGGGTAACCATCCGGTCATTATCCCGGTAGTTTACATGCCGGAGCACAATGGCGGTGTTTTCTGTCTGGACCATATCATCCTCAGCATTCGGGCCCGTTTTGCAGGTTGGCGTATTCTTAAAGCTATGCTATCATATGGAACAGTTGAATGCAAGATGACGGCCTCGCAGGATGAGGAAGGTAAAGTGAAGAGTTTAGAGTTTAGAGTGAAGAGTTGCTGAACGAAAAAGTTTTCGTTCAGCAGTGAAGGGTTTCTTTCCTGAAAGAAAAGAAGAAAGGAGACAGGGAAAGGATGGACGAGCTGCTGCTTCACCGGGCACAGCACGGTGATCCGGACGCGTTCGAACAGCTGATCGGTCCGCTGGAACAGCTGATCTGGCGGATCTGCTGGCACTATACGGGGAACCGGGAGAACGCGGAGGACTGCGGCCAGGAAACCATGGTCCGGATCTGGCGGAGCCTGGAGAACTACCGGGGAGAATGTGCCCTGGAAAGCTGGGTATACCGGATCGCGGCAAACTGCTGCATGGACTTCCTGCGAAAAAAGAAGCGGGACCAGAGCGTATCCATGGAACCCCTGAAGGAACAGGGCTTTGATCCGGCGGATCCATCCCCGGGAACGGAGGAACAGGTGGTCGCCGCGGAGGAAAAGAAGCGCCTGCGGGAAGCGATCACACTCCTGCCGGAGGATCAGCGGGAGGCGCTGATCATGACCCAGCTGGAAAAGGTTCCCTATGAGGAAGCGGCGAAGCTTCTCGGCGTTTCGGAAGGAACCGTCAAAAGCCGGGTGAACCGGGCCAAGGCCCGGCTCAAAGAAATCCTGTCGGAGGCAAGGGAACTTTCTCCGCCGGGAAACGTCCAAAGAGATGAAAGGAGGTTGCGGTCATGAAACAGACAGAAACGGAAAAGACGCTGCAGGCGGATCCGGAACTGGATGCTGTGCTGGAGCAGATGGCTGATGAAGTTCCGCCCATGCCCGCGGACTTCCATGACAAATGGATGAGTGCCATCCGGGCGGAGGCAAAACAGCAAACTGCCGCCGCGGAAGACCGGAAAGAAAAAAAGATTGTTTCCATTAATCGGTGGACCCGGATCCTCAGTGTTGCCGCGGCGTTTGTGTTCCTGATCGGCGGAACGGTCCTGTACCGACGGTCGAAGTATTACGACGCGTTTGAAGAAGAAATGGATTTTGACATGACGCCGGCTGTGATGACAGAGGCTCCGGAAACCGCGTCTGAGGAAGCGGTGTATGCTGAAACGGCGGCCGGGGCTGTGAAAACCGAAGGCGCTGTGAATGCCGCGTCTGCCGCGAGGGAAACATCAACGGCGGCTAAATCCGCTTCAAACGCGGAGGAGCCTGTGACATATGACATGGAGCCGATGACGGCGATGGACGCTGTCATGGAGGACGCGGCGGAAGAGGCCGCTGTCGAATATGAAACAGCGGCGGAATATGAAGCTGCTGAAATGCCGGCTGCTGAACCGGCTGCAACGGCTTCTCCCACGGCTGCCGTGACACCGGAAGCAACGGCGGAACCGGAAGAAGAGGCGGATGACCGCCTGGCCGGGGTCAAGGGATTCCTGGCGGATATGGGCGAGTTCCTGCTTGCCGCGCTGCCGTACCTGCTGGTACTGGCGGTTCCTGCCGCTGCGGCCCTGGTGATCCGGAGCCGGAAAAAAGGGAAAAAAGAATAACCAGACCGGAGAAAACAAAATGATTCTGTATCACATGAGCGATACCCTGGCGGAAGGAAAGGAACTGACGCCGGATTATAAGGAAAACAGATCCCTGGTTGAGCCTTTTGTGAAAGCGCTGGATATCAGCGTTGAGATGTTCCAGACCCTGATGCTGAACGCGGGTTATTTCGGAAGTGTCCTGGAAAAGTATCATTTGTCCGGCATGCCGACCCATGAGATCAAATGGGGAACGGAGGGCATTTTCGAGTATATCCGCAGGAAGGAGTTCCCGGATCAGATCGGCAGGATCAAATGCAATTATTTCTATCCGGACCTGAAACTGTGCGGCGAACTGTATTATGAAGACTGGGGACAGGCTTCCGAAGAGGAACGCGCGAAGATCAGGCTCTATGAAGCGGAAGTAGAAGGAAGAACGGCCGCCTATGATATGAGGCTGTTTGATGAAGCCTTTGATATCATGTGTGAAGGTACGACCGCCGCGGATATTGAACGCTGTATGGAGCTGGCAAGGAAGTATTTCCGCGGCGAAAAAGGGGAATCCCCTGTCATGGAGATCCTGGGGGACGGCCCCGCTGTTGCAAAACGAGAACTGGATAAAGGGATCCTGGTGAAACAGCCGGATTGACAAGTCTCAGTAAAAAGGAGAAAAAAGACCCATGGAACTTTTTGACCTGTATACCGCCGACCGGGTAAAACTGGACCGGACCATGGTGCGCGGGGACGCGGTGCCGGACGGCTGCTACCGGATCGTGGTTCACGTCTGCATTTTTGACCCGGAAGGCCGGATGCTGATCCAGCAGCGCCAGCCCTTCAAGGAAGGCTGGTCCAACATGTGGGATATCACTGTTGGCGGAAGCGCCGTTGCGGGGGATACCAGCCGGACGGCAGCGGAACGGGAAACCCGGGAAGAGATCGGCCTGGACATTGACCTGACGGATGTACGCCCGTCCCTGACCCTCTACTGGGAGCACGGATTTGATGACTATTACCTGCTGACCCGGGAGCTGGATCCCGCCTCCCTGCACCTGCAGTATGAGGAGGTGCAGACGGTACGCTGGGCAACCCGGGAGGAAATCCATCGGATGATCGATGACGGGGAGTTCATTCCGTATGAAAAGGGCCTGATCGACCTGCTCTTTTTCCAGCGGAACCATCGCGGCGCGCATACCCGGCGCGACACAACCCGGGCCTGAAACCGGATTCTTATAAAACAGAATATACAGGAGAGAACATGGATAAAAGCACACTGTATGTGACCGACCTGGACGGAACCCTGCTGCGGGGTGACGCGACCCTTTCTCCTTACACGATTGCTGCCATCAACCGGCTGACAGCGCGGGGCCTGGCCTTTACCTACGCCACGGCCCGGTCCGTGGAAAGCGCCCGGCCTATCACGGAAGGCCTGCACCTGCCGCTTCCCGTGATCACGCGGAACGGCGCGGTACTGGCGGACAATGCCACGGGAAAACACCTGGAAAAGGCGCTCTTTACGGAAGAGGAAGTGGCGCTCCTGAAGAAGATGCTTCCGGAACTGCCCCGGTGCGGGTTCGTTTCCTGCTTTGTCGGGGAGAATATGTACAAGGCCTATGTTCCCGGGGATCTTGTGGACGGTATGGTGAAGTACGCGGACTTCTACCGGAATGATCCCAAGATGAAACCGGTGGATACGCTGGAGGATATGTTTTTCGGCCAGCCCGGATACGTCACGCTGATCGATGAGAAGGAAAAAGCGGCGCTGATCTATGAAAAGGCCAGGCAGTATCCCGGCTGGGAATGCAATTTCCAGAAGGATACCTACTGGGAGGAATACTGGGTGGAGATCTGCCCCCGGAACTGCACCAAGGCGAAAGCCGTGCTGAAGATGAAGGAACAATACGGGTTCGGGAAAGTGGTCGTTTTCGGGGATTCCGTCAATGACATGCCCATGTTCCGGGTCGCGGATGAGGCTTATGCCGTGGGAAACGCCCTGGAGGAGCTGAAGAATATAGCCACCGGGGTGATCGGCCGCAATGAGGACGACGCCGTAGCCCGTTTCCTGGAGACCCGGCCCCTGCCGGCGGCGGAAGCCTGATCCGGGGGTAACCGGGCAAAATACGGTTTTCTATTTTGCGGGATTTGCCCTGTATTTCAGGCGGTTTCCGGTATATGATCAGAACTGTAAAGAGAAAAGTACTGTCCGGAGATACAGACCGAACAGAGGGAGGAAGAGAAATGTACTGCGAAAAATGCAAGCGTATTGTTGAAACCAACATTTGCCCTGCCTGCGGCAGCAAAAAGATCCGGGAGCCCGAAACCGGAGATCTCTGCTTCCTGACGGAACAGGATTATGTATCCTCCGGCATTCTGGAAGATATCCTGAAGCAGGAGGGCGTCCCTTTCCTGAAAAAAGAGGTTCTGGGCGCGGGTCTGTCCTTCCGGGTCGGCCCTATGCTGGACCGGAGCCGGTTCTATGTGCCCTTTGAGCATATGCAGAAAGCCCTGCCCCTGCTGGAGGACCTGTTCGCAGTCCCGGCGGAAGAGGCGGAACAGCTGACGGAGTGAAGGTGATCCCGTGACCGGCGGCTTTATCATCTGGACCATTGTGAGCCTCGTCCTGGCGGGGATCGGTGTCTGGGCTCTGAGATCAGAGAAGGCGGTGGGCTTTTTTGCCGGCGTGAATCCGCCGGAAGTCAGTGACGTCCGCCGGTATAACCGCGCAGTGGCCAAACTGTGGTTTGTATACGCGGCCCTGTTTGAACTGCTTGGCCTTCCTTTCCTTTTGGCAAGGCATCATTCCGCGGCTTTCCTGTGCTGCTTCGGCGCGGTTCCGCTTTCGCTTGGACTCATGCTGGCCTATCACTGCATCCTGGAGAAATACAGGAAGAAATGAATACATGCCCCCGGAAGGCGAAACCTTCCGGGGACTTTCCGTTGTTGGAAAAAGCCGGATCCTGTGGTATATTGTGTTCATCAGAAACAACGAGGTGTGTTGTATATGTTTTTTGATGAAAGCAGACTGAAGGATCCGGGTTTTTTTCGTGAGAACAGACTGGACGCGCATTCCGACCATGCGGTCGAGCCCGCGTACCGGCTGCCCCTGAACGGCCTGTGGAAGTTTGCCCATGCTGTCAATCCCGCGCAGGTTATTCCCGGTTTTGAACAGCCTGATTTTGACTGCCGCGGCTGGAACGATATCCATGTGCCTGCCCATATCCAGCTGGAAGGCTGGGGCAGGCCCCAGTACTGCAATACGGAGTATCCCTGGGACGGGCTGGCGGATATCAGGCCCGGTGAACTGCCGGAGAACTACAATCCCGTTGCCTGCTACGTGAAGTATTTCCGGCTGCCGGAGGACATGCGGGGCAAGCGGGTGTTTATCTCCTTCCAGGGCGTGGAGAGCTGTGTGGCCCTGTGGCTGAACGGGACCTATATCGGTTTCTCCTCGGACAGCTTTACGCCCCATGAGTTTGAACTGACAGAAGCTCTGCGGGAGGGGGAAAACAAGCTGGCCTGCCGGGTGTACCGCTGGTGTGCCGGCAGCTGGCTGGAGGACCAGGACTTCCTGCGCTTTTCCGGGATCTTCCGGGACGTTTACATCTACGCGGTTTCCCCGGTCCATGTCTGGGACATGAAGATCGTCGCGGAACCGGATGAAGCTTTTACCGGCGGAAGCCTGCGGTGGCAGGTGAAAACTGAAACGCCGGCAGGGACAAAGCTGGCAGTCTGCCTCAGGGACGGGGAACAGGTGATCGCGAAGGCGGAAGGTACTGTCTCCGGTCAGGCGGATACATCCGGCACCCTCCAGGTGGAAAGGATCCGCCTCTGGTCCGCGGAGGATCCGTATCTGTATGAGCTGCGGGTCAGGCTGTCGGCACCGGACGGAACAGAGGAGACGGCTGTCCAGAAGATCGGCTTCCGGAAGATTGAGATCAAAAACAGCGTGATCCTGGTGAACGGCGTCCGGGTGGTTTTCAAGGGGGTCAACCGTCATGACTTCTGCGGGGAGACCGGCCGCGCCGTGACGGAAGAGAAGATCCGCCGGGACCTGCTGACCATGAAGCGGAACAACATCAACGCGATTCGCACCAGCCATTATCCGAATTCCAGTGCCCTCTACCGCCTGTGCGATGAACTGGGCTTTTACGTGATCGACGAGAACAATATGGAAAGCCACGGCATGTGGGACATGCTCTGGCAGGGCTATATTGAAAAGGACCAGATGTTCCCCGGCGCGCAGAAGGCCTGGGAGCCGCTGCTGCTGGACCGGGTCCGCTCGGTCACGGAAAGGGACCGGAACCATCCCAGCGTCATCATCTGGTCCTGCGGTAACGAAAGCCTGACCGGACCGGTGATCCTGGCCATGAGCCGGGAGTTTAAGCGGCTGGATCCCACCCGCCCTGTGCATTATGAGGGAGACCACCAGGTGGATTACTACGATCCGTCTCTGCGCCTGCGGGAGATCACCGATATCGAGACGGAAATGTATACTCCTGCGGACAGGATCCGCGCCTATCTGAAGGAGCACCGGGAAAAGCCCTTTATCCTCTGCGAGTATACCCATTCCATGGGCAACTCCAACGGGGCTATGCACAAGTATACGGAGCTGGCTTATGAGGAGGAACTGTATCAGGGCGGATTCATCTGGGACTTTATTGACCAGGCCCTGGTGATGCGGGACCGCTTCGGAAAGGAAACCCTCACCTACGGCGGTGACTGGGATGACCGGCCTACGGACGGCATCTTCTGCGGCAACGGTATTGTTTTTGCGGATGGAAAGGAAACCCCGAAACTGCAGGAAGTGAAGTACAACTACCAGAATATCGTGGTCCGTCCGGACGCGGAGAAGATGGAAGTCATCAACCGTCACATGTTCACCTCCACCGCGGCCTTCCGCTGCGTGGCGGTGCTGGCAAAGGACGGAAAAGAGATCGCCCGGCGGGAGATCGAAACCGATGTGGCGCCGCTTTCTTCCGCCGTCTATCCGCTTCCGTTCGGGAAACAGAAGGAGCCGGGTGAATACGCGGTAACGGTTTCCTTCCTCCTGCGGAAGGATGAGCCATGGGCGTCCGCGGGATTTGAAACCGCCTTCGGACAGGGCGTCTGGACCGTGAAGGAAAAGGAACATACCTGCCGGCGGCAGGCCGGGGAACTGTTCTGCATGAGCAGTCCCTGGAACATCTCTGTCCGCGGGGACAGCTTCAGTGTTCAGTTCTCCAGGCTTTCCGGAGCCCTGACCTCCTATCGCTGCGGCGAAACCGAATATCTGAAGGCGCCGCTGATGCCGAACTTCTGGCGCGCGCCTACCAACAATGATATGGGGAACCGTATGCCCCAGCGCTACGCGCAGTGGAAAATCGCGTCCCAGTACGGCATGGCCGGCTTCAATCCGGAGACAGGGAAAAGGAACGCCGCGGTCCGGCCGGAAAAACAGGCGGACGGCAGTGTGACCTTCACCATGACCTACGACCTGCCCACCACGCCCGCAGCTTCCTGCGCGGTATCCTACCGGATCCGTCCCTGCGGCCGGGTGGATGTCCGCATGGACTATGATCCCGTGAAGGAACTGGGGGATATGCCGGAATTCGGCATGATCACAAAACTCAGCGCGGACCTGGACCGGGTGCGTTTCTACGGCCTTGGGCCGCTGGAAAACTATACGGACCGGCGGGAAGGCGCCCGCCTGGGCATCTGGGACTACCGTGCCGGGGAGAACCTGACGCCTTATCTGATGCCCCAGGAGTGCGGCAACCGGACCGGGATTCGCTGGGCGGAGATCACGAATGCCTGGGGACAGGGACTGAAGCTGTGGCTGAACGGCGGGGAGTTTTCCGCCCTGCCCTGGACACCCCATGAGATCGAAAACGCTGCTCACGGCTGCGAGCTTCCGCCGGTAAACTACACCGTGCTGAAGATGAGCGCACAGCAGATGGGTATTGCCGGAGATGACAGCTGGGGTGCCCGCACCCATCCGGAATACCTGCTGGATGTGACAAAGCCTCTTTGCTTTGAGTTCTCATTTAAGGGCATATAAAGCCTGTGTCGCTTGACGCACAACGGATGCTTATGGTAATATAATCTGTAAATTTACCTGGATGGAGGAATCAATCATGAAACATATTAAGACTCTGAATACCCGTAATCTCTGTGAAAGCGCCAAGAAGGGCGGCTGCGGCGAATGCCAGACGTCCTGCCAGTCCGCCTGCAAGACCAGCTGCGGTATCGCCAATCAGCAGTGCGAAAACAAAAAGGAAAGCGCGAAGTAATTCCCGGGTGATCACTTATGCCGCCGCTTGGCGGCATTTATTTTTCGAGGTAAAACATGATTCATCGTTATCATCTGGACGACTGGTATATCGTCATTGACACCTGTTCCGGCTCTGTGCACGTGGTGGACGAGATCGCCTATGAGATCATCGGCTGCTATGAACAGAAATCCCGTGAGGAGATCGTCGCGGAAATGGCTGCCCGCTTCGGGGAGGATCCCGCGGAGATCGGGGAATGCTGGGAACAGGTCACGGCCCTGAAGGAGCAGGGAACCCTGTTCTCTCCGGACGTGTTTGAGCCTATGGCCGGGGAGCTGAAGCAGAAGACCGCCGGCGTGGTGAAGGCCCTGTGCCTCCACGTTGCCCATACCTGCAACCTGAACTGCGCCTACTGCTTTGCCAGCCAGGGCAAGTATCACGGGGACCGGGCTGTCATGTCCTATGAGGTGGGCAAGCAGGCACTGGATTTCCTGGTGGCCCATTCCGGAACCCGGCGCAACCTGGAAGTGGACTTCTTCGGCGGT
Organism: Aristaeella lactis; assembly: GCF_018118585.1. Lineage (NCBI taxonomy): Bacteria > Bacillati > Bacillota > Clostridia > Eubacteriales > Aristaeellaceae > Aristaeella > Aristaeella lactis. The sequence goes on along the minus strand of NZ_CP069421.1, from coordinate 2,425,969 downwards.
GAACCGCTGATGAACTTTGACGTGGTGAAGCAGCTGGTGGCCTATGCCCGCGGCATCGAAAAGGAAAAGAACAAGAATTTCCGTTTCACCCTGACCACCAACGGTATGCTGATCGATGATGATGTGATCGACTTTGCCAACCGGGAGATGAGCAATGTGGTGCTCAGCCTGGACGGCCGGAAGGAGATCCATGACCGCTGCCGGGTGGACTATGCCGGCAACGGCAGCTGGGAACGGATTGTACCGAAGTTCCAAAAGCTGGTCAAAGCCCGGGAGGGAAAGAACTACTATATGCGGGGTACCTTTACCCACGCGAACCCGGACTTCCTGGAAGATATCAAAACCATGCTGGACCTGGGCTTTACGGAACTGAGCATGGAACCTGTGGTCTGCGCGGAGAACGATCCGGCGGCCCTGACGCAGGAAGACCTGCCCGTCGTCCTGAAGCAGTATGAAGACCTTGCCCGCCTGATGCTGCAGCGGAAGCGGGAAGGACGGCCCTTTACCTTCTATCACTACATGCTGGACCTTTCCGGCGGCCCGTGTATTTACAAGCGGATCTCCGGCTGCGGTTCCGGTACGGAATATATGGCGGTTACCCCCTGGGGCGACCTGTATCCCTGCCATCAGTTCGTGGGCGAGGAAGCCTTCCGCCTGGGCGATGTCTGGCAGGGCGTAACCAATACCGCCGTGCAGCAGGAATTTGCTTCCTGCAACGTTTATGCCCGGGAAGAATGCCGGGACTGCTGGGCAAAACTGTACTGCTCCGGCGGCTGCGCGGCGAACGCCTACCATGCCACCGGCTCTGTCCGGGGTGTGTATAAGTACGGCTGTGAACTGTTCCGCAAACGGATGGAGTGCGCGATCATGCTGCAGGCCGCCATGCAGGCGGATGAGGAAGAACAGGATGGAAACGCCGATCTGTGATTTTGTCCGGGCTTACGCGGAATCCCGCCCTGTGCGCATGCATATGCCGGGACATAAGGGAAGCCCGCAGGTGGGGCCGGAGGCGCTGGACCTGACGGAGATCGAGGGGGCGGACGTGCTGTACCGCTCCGAAGGGATTATCCGCCGGAGTGAGGAAAACGCCGCGGCCCTTTTTGGCGCTGCCCGTACGGTTTATTCCGCGGAGGGTTCCTCCCTGTGTATTCGGGCCATGCTTTATCTGGCGATGCTGACCGCGAAGGAGAAAGGGGTTCCGCCGCGGCTGCTGGCCGGCCGGAATGCCCACCGCACCCTGATGACTGCCGCGGCGCTGCTGGATCTGGAGGTGGACTGGCTCCTGCCCGGACCGGGGGAGGATCTGCTCTCCTGCGCGGTGACAGCGGACATACTGGAAAAAGAACTGGATAAAGGACCGTATATGGCGGTCTACCTGACCTCTCCGGACTACCTGGGAAGACGTGCTGACCTGCGGGTCGCGGCAGAGGTGTGCCACCGCCGCGGCGTACCGCTGCTGGTGGACAATGCCCACGGGGCTTATCTGAAGTTCCTGCCTGAGGATGAACATCCCATCACCCTCGGGGCGGATGCCTGCTGCGATTCAGCCCATAAGACCCTGCCCTGCCTGACCGGCGCGGCTTATCTGCATTTATCCGCGCATGCTCCTGCCGGCTGGGCGGAACGGGCGGAACAGGCCATGTCCCTGTTTGCCTCCACCAGCCCCTCCTATCTGATCCTGCAGTCGCTGGACCGGATGAACGGGGAGCTGGCCGGGGAATATCCCGCCCGCCTGCGCGGGGCTGCGGAAAAACTGGCCGAAATAAAAAAGTCCCTCCTTTCGGAAGGCTGGATGACCGTCGGAGATGAACCGATGAAGCTGACGCTCCGGGCTGCTGCCCGGGGATATACCGGTGCGGAACTGCACGGGATTCTGCGGGCAAAAGGGATCGAGTGCGAGTTTGCGGACCGGGAATACCTGGTGATGATGCCTTCTCCGGAGACTACTGACGAAGATTTTTCCCGCCTGCTTTCCGCCCTGCGGGAGATTCCGCGGCGGGAACCGCTGGCGGATGAGCCGCCGGCGCTGCCTGCGCCGGAGAAAGCCTGTTCCATCCGGGAAGCCATGTTTTCCCCACGGAAAACTGTACCGGCGGATCAGGCCGTTGGCAGGATCCTGGCGGATGCCTGTGTCAGCTGTCCGCCCGCTGTTCCTGTGATTATTGCGGGAGAACGGATTACGCCGCAGGCCGCGGAATGCATGAAATACTACGGCATCACAGAATGCGAATGCGTTTTGTAATTCACAATTCAGAATTCATAATGATAAAAACTTTACGGCAGTGCTGACATCCATCGCACTGCCGTTATTCTGTCTGCACAGGAAAGGCGGAAACCATAATATCATTCTGCATTATGCATTGAGCGCTGGAGCGGATCACTTTATGATCTGCTCCAGCGCATACAGCACCGCCAGGTGTGCGGGATACAGCGCGTATCCCACCCAGCGGGGCAGTTTCAGGTCTTTTTTGAAGGGGATCAGGATCAGCGGCAGGGCCAGCAGGATATAGCCCTGCATCCGCATCAGCGATGACAGCGGCTGGGACAGGAAGCCCGGCAGTGTGCCCAGGTCAACAGTCAGACCGAAAAGGCTTTTGGTGACGCCGTAGAAGGAAGCCCAGAACAGGGCATAGGCAGTCATTACCGCGGCGATCCCGGGACGGCTGTCCTGTACTGCGTACAGCATTATAAACAGCAGTACGCCTCTCCAGCCGTAATCCGCTCTAAGGATTGAAGCAAGGGCCAGTGCGGCTGCCGGCGCCCAGAGATGACTCAGATATTTCTTTTCCCGGATTCCCCACAAGGCGCAAAGGCCCAGGAAAAGGGTCAGGAAGATATTGGGCTGGCTCCAGGTGTGGCTCAGGGCGAGCATATACAGCGGCTGGGAGACCAGGCCGGTCACCAGGATCCTCAGCAGGTATTTCGGTACGCTGCGGGTATAGTGAAAGCCGACGATCATGCACCAGGCGTAGAGCGGGAAAGCAATACGGCCAAGGATCCGCATCTCCTCGTACTGGGGAAAGATCATTTTGCCCGCGTGGTCAATGAACATGAACACCAGCGCGATGACCTTCAGCCAGGTGGTGGCGGTGTTGCCTGCTGGTTTGCGGTCCCGGGGCAGAACAGATGCTTCCATGGGTCGGTTCCTCCTGTGCAGATCTTTGGTTCAGCCACAATATGTGGGATCGATCAGGCTCATTATATCATAGTTTTGTGGTCCGGAAACAGGCCGGAAATATTTGACCAAATCGCTTGCAAACGGTTGATTTATTTGGTATAATCCTTAATCGGCACATCCTTGCGCTGCAGAAAGCAGCGCCAAAAGTCCGTGAGGAGGTGAAAGAATGATGAACAGGTATGAAATGATCTACATCATCGACGCCGATCTGGAGGAAGCTGCTCGCAAAGAGCTGATCGAAAAGGTTTCCGCGCTGATCACAAACAACGGTGGTGAGATCGAGAAAGTCGACGAAACATGGGGCAAGCGCCGCCTGGCCTATGCGATCGACTACAAGACCGAAGGCTGGTACGTCCTGGTGAACTTCACTGCACCGGTCGAACTGCCCCGCGAGCTCGAGCGTAACCTGCAGATCAACGAGAACGTTCTCCGTTATCTCGTGATCAAGCTGGTCGAGAAGCGTTCTTCGGTGAAGCCCCGCGCTGAAAAGCCGGCTCCCGTTGCCGCTCCCGTGGAAGAAGCTCCCGTTGCTGAGGAAGCCGCTCCTGTTGCTGAAGCTGCAGAAGAAGCTCCCGCTGCTGACGCAGAGTAAGATCTGAGAGGAGAGGGAAACATGAATAAGCTGACAATCATCGGAAATCTGACCCGTGATCCTGAGCTCCGTACCACCACAAGCGGTGTGAACGTCTGCTCCTTCACGGTTGCCGTTAACCGCCGGAACCGCAGGGATGACCAGAACGGCCAGCCCGAAGCGGATTTCTTCCGTGTCACTGCCTGGCGTCAGCTGGCTGACATCTGTTCGAAGTATCTGGCAAAAGGCCGTAAGGTTTGCGTTGTCGGTGCCGTCAGCGTGCACACTTACACCGGGAACGACGGGACAACCCGCGCGAGCCTGGAAGTGACCGCCGATGATGTGGAATTCCTTTCTGCCCGGAATGAAAACGAAGCCGCAGGCGGCTACAGTGCCCCTGCCGCTCCGGAAGCACACTCTGCTGATTCCCAGGCAGCCGGTTTCACCGCTGTTGAAACCGATGAACTGCCGTTCTAACGCTCGAAAAGGAGGTTAAAAGCCAATGTCTGAAGATCGTGGCGAAAGAAGGCCGCGCCCCCGCGGAGGACGTCGTCCCCGCCGGAAGGTTTGCAGCTTCTGCGTTGACAAGATTGAATACATCGATTACAAGGATATCAACCGTCTGCGCCGTTTCACCAACGAGCGCGGCAAGATCCTGCCCCGCCGGATGAGCGGCAACTGCGCCAAGCATCAGCGTCAGCTGGGCGAGGCCATCAAGCGCGCACGTGCCATCGCCTTGATGCCCTACACGGTGGAATAAGATCCAGAAATGAACTGCTCCGTTCCGGAGCAGTTTTTTCTTTGGAAAAAAACGGATAAATCATATATAATAGAATAATAAAGGCTGATGCAAAAACGGAATAGGGTGAGGGGATTGGAATGAAGGACAGGAAACCGGGTTCCAGCATGGCGTTCCGGCTGATCGGATCGATCGTGCTTCTGCTTGCGGTGTTCGGTATAGTTGTCAGCTCGCTTGGTTTCCTGATCTTTACCAATTCGATCGTGGAGGAGTATACCGGTTCCACCTACCGTATGGCGGATACCGCTACGGCGCTGGTTAACGGGAATCACCTGGATGCCTACCTGGCCGGAGAGGAAACCGCAGAATATGAGCAGACCCGGGGATGGCTGGATTCCTACTGCCGGTCCATGGGCGTTTCGCTGATCTATGTGATCCGGGTGGACAGGAATGATTACGGCAGTTTTGTATCGGTTTTCAACGCTGTGAACAACAGCGTGGATAATACAGCCTATACGGAATGGGAATGCGGTTACCGGCGGAATGCCACCAACAAGGAGTACAGCGCGAAATATCGGGCGTTGTATGAAAAGGAATCCGTGCATGAAACGATTTTCCGCCGCAGCACAACGGGCGCCATTCACCCGCATATCACTTCCATGGTGCCGGTCCGGAACGATGCCGGTGAAGTGGAGGCTATCCTCTGTATACAGCGGCCGATCCGGGAGATCGATGATGCGCGGCGGCCTTACCTGATTACTGTCGGGATCATTACCGTGCTGATGGCTGCGGCCGCGGCGCTGCTTGCTGCCCTGTACCTCAGGAAGCAGTTCGTCCGGCCGATCCGGAGGATCTCCGATGAAGCCACCCGTTTTGCCAGGGAAAACACCCTGGCGGAACCGCTGGGACAGATCAGCAGGTATTCCGAGATATCCAGCCTCGCGGGTTCCATTGATACCATGGAAAAAGACATGGTGAAGTATATAGATAACCTGACGACCATTACGGCGGATAAGGAAAGGATCGTTACGGAGCTGAACCTGGCCCGGACGATCCAGGCCAATTCCATTCCGAATGTGTTCCCGGCATTTCCGGACCGGAAAGACCTGGATATTTTCGCCTCTATGACCCCTGCCCGGCAGGTCGGCGGTGACTTCTACAACTTTTTCTTTGTCGACAGCGATCACCTGGCCATGGTCATCGGAGATGTGTCAGGAAAAGGGATTCCCGCGGCCCTGTTTATGATGGTCACCAATATCCTCATCAGTGACCGGACGATGATGGGCGGCACCCCGGGGGAGATCCTGACTTTTGTCAATCAAAGCATCTGTGAGCATAACAAGGCGGAGATGTTTGTGACTGTCTGGCTGGGGATCCTGGAGGTGTCCACGGGAAAGCTTACCGCGTCAAACGCCGGCCATGAATACCCGGTGCTGCTGCGGGCAGGCGGCTGTTTTGAACTGCTGAAGGACAAACACGGATTTGTTGTCGGCGGCATGGACGGCATAGTATATAAGGACTATGAACTGAGGCTGCAGCCCGGGGACAAGCTGTTTGTATATACAGACGGGGTTCCGGAGGCTTCGGACGCGGATCACCGGCTGTTCGGGACGGAACGGATGATCAGTGCCCTGAATACGGATCCGGCCGCTTCGCCGGAACAGATCCTGGGTAACGTCCGGGCTGCGGTGGACCACTTTGTCAAAGACGCGGAACAATTTGACGACCTGACGATGCTGTGCGTGGAACTGAAAGAGAATTAAGAATTAAGAATTCAGAATTCAGAATTAATCAAGTGCGGTACAGGCTTTATCGATAGCTTTTTGGTCAGTGAAGCAACAGAAAAGCGGCGGGATAATAATCCGCCGCTTATTTTGCAGAGTAAACAATTGTTCATTGTTCATTGTTAATTGTTCATTGATCCTGGAGCCTTAAGGCTCCAGGATCTCATAGTCGCAGGCAACGGAAGCGCTGCGCACCTCATGCATGCGTTTTTTCACCGGCATGTGTACCGGGTGGGTCTGGTAGGCGTTGAAAGCTTCCCGGGTTTTGAACTCAGTGATCAGGGCCAGGTCATAGGAACGTTCGCTGTGCAGGAAGTCCGCGCCGGCTTCCAGGCTGACCATTCCCTCAATTTTTCCCTTCATGCCGTAAAAGTTCTTTACCAGCTGGGGGATCTCATCCTTGAATTCATCCTTGATCTTGAACATAACGATATGACGGATCATTGGTTTTCTCCTTTTTCTGTAGTTTCCGGATGAAGGCGTTTCCATGCTTCCACCGCGATTTCCGGCAGCAGATGATACAGGATCATCAGGTCGCCGTTTTTCCGGGCACGGGTCTTTTCATCGATAGGGATATACGACAGGTCGTTCTCGTTTTCCTTCTTCGGGGCTTCGCAAAGAAACACATCCCAGGCGGCTTCCTGCAGCGCTTCCGCTTCCGGCATGGACCGGAGGGACGCGTTTTTGTCCTTTGCCTTTTTCAGGGCATCATATATGCCGAGCGCACCGCAGATCAGGGCGGCAATGCCCAGCAGGAGGAAGACCTGCCGGTTATCCTTCAGGAAAAGAAAAGTAACCGCTTCAATCAGCAGCCCCGCGGCGAATACAGCACCGAAGCCGATCAGCTGCGGTTTCGCGGCGCGAACCGGATCCAGGCACAGGTTCAGCTGCTCCCTCGCGCAATGGTCACAGACGCCGCTGTGCTTTTCATCCCCCAGTGCCTGTACCTTTCGTTCGCCGCCCAGTCCCCGTACGGGAAGCGTGCGGACCTCCAGTGCCCGAATGGGATAGGAAGCGGGACTGCTGCAGCGGATACACTTCTCTTCCATGGTTATATTCCTTTCCTGTAAAGTAAGGCGGGGACAGTTTCTCTGTCCCCGCCGTTAAGGACGGATTTCATTTTATACCACAATGAACTGGGACAGGACGGACAGCATCAGGCTGGCCAGCAGCAGGATGATCGCGCCGCCCAGGCGGGAGGAGATCTGCGCGAAGGGCATCAGTTCCATCCGGTTTGCGGCGGACAGCACAGCCACGTCGCCGGTACCGCCCATGTTGGACATGCACAGGCCGGCGGTGACGCCGGATTCGAAGGGATAGAAGCCCACCAGCTTACCGATCAGCGCCGCGCCGACGAAGGCACCGATACAGGTGGCCGCGCACAGGACCAGGTAGGTGACGCTGAAGGAAGAGATCACTGTGGAGATCTCCAGGTAGCAGATACCGATACCGACCAGCAGCATGTTTGTCAGGTTCTTCATGATGAACTGGAACCACTGGTAGCAGGCGATCTCGATCCGCTCGGGGATGATGTTGGTGATCTTGCAGATCGCGACCGTGATGATCATCCAGGCGTAGGCATGAATGGTGATGCCGGTGCCGAGGGCCTTCCAGGCGCCTGCCAGGATGAAGCCCCAGGCGAAGAACGCACCGGAAACCAGCAGGCCGATACCCATATTGGGAAGACTCAGCGCGTTGCGCTTGGCCTGCATTTCAGGACTGATCTCCAGTTCCTTCGGATCGATGGAGCCGGCCTGCATCAGGGCACCGTTGCCGTTCATCTTGCCCTTGATGACTTTGACCAGGATACCGGCCAGCACGATGGAGACCGCGTTGCCGATGGCAACGGCCGGAGTCATGACGGACAGAGCCTGTTCAGCGCTCATGGCGCTGCTGGATTCAAAGATCTTGGAAAGCGGGGTCGCGCCGGCACCCATGCCGCCGCCCATGATCGGCAGGGCGATCAGCAGCAGGGCGTTCATGACCGGATAGCCCATGATTGCGGCGATGCCGCAGCACAGGCCGAAGGCCAGGATCAGGCCGCCGAAGATGGCGGGGAAGTACCGGGCAGCGGCTTTCATCAGCAGCTTCCGGTTCATGCCCAGGATGGAACCGGTGATCAGGGCGGCGATGTACCAGTCCAGGAACGCGCCGTCACCCTTAAAGAACTTGGTGATTCCGCCGACAAGATCCAGCTTGCCGAAGGGGAGGGTCATGTTGTAGACCGTTGCTCCGTCCACGGTTTTGGCAGCCGGGAGAATTCCGAAATAGACCAGCAGCGCGGAACCGAAAATACAGACGATAGCACCGCCGCCGAGGAAGTCCTTGATGATCGGGGTATGGTCGCCGATCCAGCCAAGGATCGTTCCCAGTACGATCATAAACAGGAAGCAGCCGGTCATGCCTACGGGCAGCACTCCCAGGTATGTGGCTGCGATTGTGACCGCGGTGATGATCAGGAAGATCGGCAGGGGAAGGTTAAACAGCTGGAACGGTTTTTTCTCCTTGGGTACGGTAGTCACAGACATTCCTCCTTAAATCGTATTGGGAAACCGAAACAGGGTCAGATCCTGGCAACTCCGCTCTCGCGGGCTGCCTTCGCAACCGCCGCTGCCACGGCGGGTCCGATACGTTTGTCAAAGGCCAGGGGGAGAATATAGTCGGATTTCAGTTCTTCATCGGAGACCAGACCGGCCAGGGCCAGGGAGGCCGCCATCTTCATTTCCTCGTTGATGTCTGTGGCACGGACGTCCAGCGCGCCGCGGAACAGGCCGGGGAAGCACATTACGTTGTTGATCTGGTTGGGATGATCGCTCCGTCCGGTACCGACCACAGCGGCTCCGGCAGCCAGCGCTTCATCGGGCTCAATTTCCGGGGTGGGGTTGGCCATCGGGAAGATGATCGGGCCTTCCGCCATGGAGCGAACCATATCCTGGCTGACAATGTGCGGCGCGCTGACGCCGATGAATACATCCGCGCCCTTCATCGCGTCCGCCAGTTTTCCGGAGAATTTTTCCGGGTTGGTGATCTTCGCCATGGCTTCCTGGGCGGGGTTCATCTGTTCGCCTTCGCACAGGATGCCGAAACGGTCCACCATCTTCATATGCTTCACGCCCAGGTTCAGCAGGTGTTTGCCGATGGCAATGCCCGCGCTGCCGGCGCCGTTGATGACCACTTTCGCTTCGCCGATGTCTTTTTTGACTACTTTCAGAGCGTTGATCAGCGCGGCGCCCACAACCACGGCGGTACCGTGCTGGTCATCGTGGAATACGGGGATGTCGCAGAGCTCCTTCAGCCGGCGTTCGATCTCGAAGCAGCGGGGAGCGGCGATGTCTTCCAGGTTGATACCGCCGAAGCTTCCGGAGATCAGGTAGATGGTGCGTACGATCTCATCCACATCCTTGCTGCGGATACAGATCGGGAAGGCGTCCACATCGCCGAAGGCCTTGAACAGGGCGCATTTGCCTTCCATAACGGGCATACCGGCTTCCGGACCGATGTCACCCAGGCCGAGGACCGCGGTACCGTCCGTAACGACGGCAACCAGGTTATGCCTGCGGGTCAGCGTGAAGGATTTGTTGTAATCCTTCTGGATCTCCAGGCAGGGCTGGGCAACGCCGGGGGTGTAGGCAAGGGAAAGGTCGTCTTTTGTTTTAACGGGAACACGGGAAACCACTTCAATTTTACCCTGCCATTCGCCATGCAGGCGCAGGGACTCCTCAGCGTAATTCAAAGGGATGCCCTCCTTATAGAAAATGTTTTTTGGATGTATTCATTATAATGGAGGAATCGGAAAATAACAAGACCAAATATGGCAAACTTTGGTTGTTCTTGAACGAAAAAAAGGCCTGGAGTATAATGAAAACAGCAAAAGGAGAAAGGATGGGAGCGGATGCTGGAAAGCTTTATGGTCGCTTTCAACGCGGTGGCGCCGTTTCTGATCCTGCTGGGGATCGGGTTCGGTGCGGTCCGGCTGAAACTGGCGGACCGGGCGTTCATGGACCGGCTGAACGCGCTGAATTACCGGCTCTTTTTTCCTTTCCTGATGTTCAATAACGTCTACAGCGCGAAACCGGAGAATATGCCTTCTGTAAAGCTCATGCTTACAGGCGCGCTGTCGGTGATCCTCCTGGTGATCCTGCTGGTCATCATCGTTCCGAAGTTTGTGAAGGAGAATCCCCGCCGGGGCGTGGTGATCCAGGGGATCTTCCGCAGCAATTTCATTATCTACGGTATTCCGCTGACAACCTATGTCTTCGGAACGGAAAAATCTTCTGTCTGCGGCATGATGATCATGATCATGGTTTCCATCTTCAACATTGCCGCGGTGATCGTGCTGGAACTGTTCCGGGAAGGCGGGAAGATCCGTCCCGGCATGCTCCTGCTCGGCATCGTAAAGAACCCGCTGCTGCAGGGCTGCGTTGTCGGTCTTCTTTTCTACCTGCTGCAGATCAGGCTTCCCTCTTTCATTGCTGCACCGGTATCCTCGCTGGCGGGGGCGGCTACTACTGTGGCCCTGGTGGTGCTTGGAGCAAACCTGAAGTTTGATGAACTGAAAAAGAACCGCCGGACGATCAGCGCTGTCCTGGTGATCCGCCTCATTCTCCTGCCGGTGGTCATGGTCACCTTCGCGTACCTGATCGGCCTGCGGGGTGTGGAATTGTTCCTGATGCTGATGATCTTCGGAACTCCTGTTGCCACTTCCTCCTATCCCATGGCCCAGAATATGGGAGGGGACGGACAGCTTGCCGGCCAGCTGGTCTTCGTCAGTACGGTGGCTTCCCTTGCGACCATCTTTGTGTTTATCTTTACACTGTCCCGGCTGGGTCTCCTGGCCTGAAACTGAGCAGACTGAGAAGGGATACGATCTCCCGATACTGACGGTATGAACTGCCGTCAGTTTTTTCATACACACAGAAGAAAAAATGAAATTTTAAGGATTTGTACGGTCAAAATCTGTAAAAACCTCTGAAAAACCCTTGACACTCCTTTGTATACATTGTATAGTCTTCCCAATCTTTCAGAAAGGAGCCCTTTGTATGAAGACTGCATGGATTATGAACCAGAAGCTGATTACCGCAGAGAAGACTGCTGTTAAGGATATCCGTGTCGGGTGTGCGTCCGTCAGGCTGAAGGGCTCCGGTGTATAATTTCCGGAATTCTTTCAGTGATCACGGCCGCTTATCCGAATCGGACAAGCGGCCTTTTTCTATCCTTTTCTCCAGGGGTGGGGAGAAAGTGAAAGTATAACGGGAAAAACAAGAGGAAGAAATCCGGCGCGCGGCGCCAAAGGAAAGGAAATGATGAATTGAGAAAGATCAGGGCAGGACAGTTTCAGCGGATACCGGACAATGGTCCGGCAGGAAACTCCCTGGCAGCAGCATAAAGCGGAGAATTTTGATCCGGTCTGAAACAACATAATCCGCTGCAGCGGCAGCGGGAACACAGGCTGAAACCGTACCGGACGAAACCGGCAGGATCAGGCGGTGTGTTAAGGTTACCCAAAAAGCAACAGAAAAAAGCCCGGAAAGACGGGCAATAAGCAAAGAGAAAAGAGGAAACAGACATGAATCGCTGGGAATATATAGGACCTGTATGGAATACGGAAACGGTCTACCGCATCATTGAGATCTTCAGGGTTGAAAAAATCCCTTACAAAATGCCCTTCTCAGACGTATTTTTCACAAGCTATTTTCACCCGGTTTCCAAAGAAAGGCGCTGGGGGATCATGGTCAGGCGGAAAGACTGGGGAAAGGCGGTGGATGTGCTTGCGCGGGAAGGTCTGGTTCGCAGGGAAATGCTTCCGGCCGTGGAGCCGGAAACACCCGCGGCCGGCCGCGGACAGGAAAGCATGTCTTTCGCGGCGGCGCCGTCCGGGTGCAGATAAAACAGGGAGTATCGGCCTTTTGTACACACAGCCTGTTCATCAGGGCTGTGTTTTTTGCCGTTGCCGGAAGAGGTTTTTTCAAAAATGAAAACGTTTTAAAAACAGTATGCTCTTATTTGTCCCTTTTGCTTCCTGCAAACGCATGCTATAATATATAAATCGGAAAACTGTATCCGCTGCAGGCAACTGTATATCCGGATGACGGGGAAAGGAAGGGCCGGACAGTGACATATTTGCTTGATAAGCATTTTATCACGATCTTCCTGATCATCGGCTTTTCCATGAACATCTGGCGTCAAAGGCATGCGGGGGAAGAATACCGGATCTACTGGATGACGATCGTCAGCACGATCATCCTGATCGTGGCGGACTGCTTTGTGGTCTGGGCGGAGGGAGACCGCGCACGCTGGCTGTGCAGGATGATCTTCACGATTGTCGGCTATGTAATGCGGCCGGTGGCGGCGCTGAGCGTTACCCTGATCGTTTATCCCAAAGAGCGGAAACCCGTTTATCTCCAGATTCCGATTTATTTTAACCTGCTGGTTTACTGCACGGCGTTCTTTTCTCCGATCGCGTTCAGCTATCGGGATACAATTGATGGTGGCTATGAGATGGTCATGGGCCCCATGGGGTATACCGTGTTTTCCGTTTCCTTCTTCTATATCCTGTTCTCTGTCCTGACGGCCTGGGACCGGTTCAAGCATGAGGACCACGGCCGGGAACGGTATATCCTGTATATCTGCGCAGTGGCTTGTGTGATCGCGGCCATGATCGACGGCGTGGAGGACGGGGATCATGTCAACGCGGCCATCATGGTCAGCAGTATCTTCCTGTATATGTTCCTGCGGTTCTTTGACGCGAACCGGGATCCGCTGACCAACCTGCTGAACCGTATGGCGTTCTATGATGACTGCGACCGCTACAATTCGATCATCAGCGCGGTGGCTTCGGTGGATATGAACGGGCTGAAGAAACTGAATGACGCCAAAGGACACGAAGCCGGGGATGAGGCCCTGATCTCTATTGGAAAGAGCCTGAAGGCCGTCGCCGGAAGGAGTATCCTTCCTTACCGGATCGGCGGGGACGAATTCACGATGATTTTTATGCGCCAGGAGGAAACAGCCGTGCGTGATATCCTGGACAGGCTGAAAACACTGATCCAGGAGGCCGGCTATTCTGTTTCCATTGGCTATGCCATGCGGAGCGGCCGGGAGGAAACCGTTACGGAAATGCTCCGGAGATCGGATGAATGGATGTACACGGACAAGGCGGAATACTACCGGCAAAACGGCCGGGACCGGAGGATCAGGGAGCAGGATGATACAGAAAAAGGAGCGGATCAGTGATCCGCTCCTTTTTCTGTCAGCGTCAGTATTTTTTCCGGATATGTGCGACGGCAGCAATGCCGGCAACGACCTGGAGAATCAGCAGTCCGCCCAGAATGAGGATGGTAAAGGAATGCTTTTCGGCGATCCCGGCGGCATACAGCACCGTAAGGATGAGCATGGTGCAGACGATGAGCAACAGGCTGAAGTTATAGGCAATACGGCCGGCACGATCCATTATTATCCGGTTCAGTTCGTCGTGCTGCGCGATCTCCTTGTTCTCCTGCAGTTCTTTCAGCCTGTCTGCCTGCGCCGGGGAAGACCAGTGGAACCAGCTGATTACCCTGCCGACGCCAAGACACAGTCCGGCCCCGGCAATGCCCCAGAAGATGCCGTCAAAAGAGGTTTCAGTCAGGAGGGCGGCTATGAGGGCGGCGACTCCTGCCAGCGTCAGGATAATGCCAGATATCAGTTCACTTTTTTTCATGATTGTTTCCTCCGTCCCGTATAAAGATTTCCTCAATGGTCTTTCCGAAGAAGTCGGCTATGTCAAAGGCCAGATCCAGGGAGGGGTTGTACCGTCCTGTCTCAATGGAACTGACGGTCTGCCGGGATACGCGGATCGCACGGGCAAAATCCTCCTGGCTCAGTCCCTGTTCCTTGCGGAACTGTTCAACCCGGTTTTCCAACAGCTTTCACTCCTTTCACAAGATGTAAAGGTTCCTTTACATAAAGAAGCATAACATACCGACTTGAACATGTCAAGGTTCCTTTACATTTTTTTTTATTCCTCGTTGACCACGTTTTGGGCCCAGAAGTCGGATTTCAGCATCAGCAGGCCGATGAGGACCTTTACGATGTCAATGAACTGCACGCAGAAATAGATCTGTGTGATGGAAAGGTCTGTATACCGGGTGAGGATATAGGCCAGCGGTACGGCAATAACCCAGGTATAGACCGCGTCGAACAGGAAGGTGATCACTGTCCGGCCGCCGGAGCGGATGGTGAAATAGGTCACATGCGCGAAGGAATGGATCGGGATGGCAAGTCCGGCGATCATCAGCAGCTGCCGGGTCAGATCCCGGACTTCCCCGCTTACGTTATACAGCTGCGGGACCAGCGGGGAGCAAAGGATCATGGCCAGGCCGATGACAACATGGATCACTTCGGTCAGGAAGATCAGCTTGCGGTCCACGTCTCGGGCCTCATCGATCTTGCCGGCGCCGAGGCGCTGCCCCACCATGATGGATACGGCGGTGCCCATGGCGAACATGATCACGCAGAACAGGTTCCATACGGTGCCGTTGATGTTCAGCGCCGCCACGGCGTTCAGTCCGCGGGAGGAATAGAACTGGGTGATAAAGGTCATGCCCAGGGACCAGAGAATCTCGTTGAGCAGCAGCGGGGTTGCCGTGCGGAAGATCTTCGCTGCCAGTTTTCCGGGAACATACAGGCTTTTATAGGCGCCGGACAGGAACCGGTATTTGCCGGTGTGCAGGTGGGCATAAACCGCCGCGATCAGCAGCTCCACATACCGGGAGATCACTGTCGCGATGGCGGCGCCTTCCACGCCCATGGCCGGGGCGCCGAGGTGGCCGAAGATCAGTACCCAGTTGCCGAACAGGTTGGTCAGGATCGCGCAGATACCGGCGAACATCGGAACCCGGGTTTCCCCGGCCTCCCGCAGCGTGCCGGCATAGACCTGCACCAGCGCGAAGGGCGGAAGCCCCCACAGCATGATATACAGGTAGTTGCAGCCGCTGCGCAAGGTCAGGTCCAGGTCGCCGCCGTTGCTTTCCCCTTTCAGGAAGGAAGCAATGAAGTTTTCGCCGAAGATCAGGTAGATCAGAACGGCCGCGGCGCTGATGAGTACGCCGAAGTACATCTTGAACCGGAAGGTGTGGCGCATGCCGTCCATGTCGCCCTTGCCGAAGAACTGAGCGCCGTAGATGCCTGCGCCGCTCATGCCGCCGAACACGGCCAGGCAGAACACCATCATCACCTGGTTGGCGATGGAGGCAGCGGAGATAGCCTCTGTGCCGAGACTGCCCACCATCACGTTGTCCAGCAGGGAAACGAAGGAAGTGATGAACTGCTGGATGATGATGGGGATCAGCAGGGTCAGGACGCTTTTATAGAAGGCCTTGTTGCCGATATAGCGTGAAAACATAACAACCTCAGGATTAATTCAGAATTCAGGATTCATAATTCATAATTATGAATGGTTTGACGGGAATACGGCATATTGTACATGAACGGACATCACAGGTCAATCATATCTTTGGTATGGGTGGGCGGATTGAATTTTGCTACAGTAGATATAATTATGAATTGTTGAGGAGTCATCCGCACTTCAGTGTGGTTCATGACTCCCATGCTACAGCTGTCAAAATGCTGAAAGCATTTTGGTAACAGCGATCGCAGAATTATGAATTGACATTTGACACGGAAAAAACAGCAGTTTTTACGATTGTTTTTTCCGTGTCAAACGTTTGTCCCTGTGTTCCGTTCATGGTATAATAAACCGTTATTGCAAAAGGCAGGAGAGAGCCTGCCTGACCGGAGGAAATCATGCGCTTAAAGAAGCTGGAGCTTTACGGGTTCAAGTCCTTCGCAGAGCGGACTGAGATTGTCTTCAAGGAAGGCATCACCGCGATCGTGGGACCTAACGGATCCGGAAAAAGCAATATTGCCGACGCGGTACGCTGGGTGCTCGGGGAACAGAGCGCCAAAATTCTGCGCGGCGCCAGCATGCAGGACGTTATTTTCGGCGGTACCCAGCGCCGGAAGCCCCTGAGCTACTGTGAAGTTTCCCTGGTCTTTGACAATGAAGATAAAAGCCTTCCCCTGGATTACGCGGAGATCCTGGTGACCCGCCGGGTCTACCGCAGCGGGGAAAGTGAATATTTCCTGAACCGTGCCTCCTGCCGCCTGAAAGACGTTGTGGACCTGTTCCGCGATACCGGTATCGGCAAGGAGGGTTATTCCATTATCGGCCAGGGCCGTATTGACGAGATCCTGTCCCGCAAGGGAGAGGACCGCCGCCAGGTCTTTGAGGAAGCGGCAGGTATCGTTAAGTTCCGGGCCCGCAAGGAGGAAGCGGACAAGAAGCTTGCCCGCACCCAGGAGAATATCTCCCGGGTGGACGACCTGCTGGAGGAACTGAAAAACCGCCTCGGCCCGCTGGAAGAGGACGCGAAAAACGCCCGGGTCTACCTGGACCTGTCCGCCCGGCTGAAGGTGCTGGACCTGAACCTCTTCCTGGTTCGTTCTGAAAAGATGGAAACGAAACTGCGCGAAGCGGATCACGAACTGCAGAACATGCAGGCGGTCCTGGCGCAGAATGAGCAGACCATAGAAGAAAAGACCGGGGAACGGGATGCCCGCCAGGCGGAGATCCAGGACCTGGATGAAAAGATCACTTCTGCCCATACCGCCCTCATGGAGGGAATGGAAACAGTCCATAAGGCGGAGAATGCCGCCCGGGAGCTGGAGGACCGCCGGCAGCGCCGGCAGGAAGACCGCCAGCGGATCACGGAGGAACTGCGGGACGCGGAGGAACGGATCACCGAACTGGACGCCCTGGCTTCCGAATCCTCCGGAGGCAGCGAAAGCCGCAGCGCGTCCCTGGAGAAACTGACTGCCCGGCTGGAAGCCGCGAAGGCCGCGGAAGAGCAGGCCCGGACAGAGGAAGCTGCCAAAGAGGAAACGCTGGAATCCCACAAGAGCGCGATGCTGGACGAAATGAACCGCCGCGCCTCAGCCCTGAGCAACCAGACGCGCCTGACCACCATGCTTAATGCCATGGAGAGCCGCCTGGAGGAGGTGACCGCCTCCTGCGAGGTTATGCGTACTGAAGGGGAATCCCTGACCGCCGCCGTGACCGAAGCCCGCGAACGCCTGGAGAAGGAAACCGCTGAGCAGGACCGCCTGGCTGCTTCCCTTCAGGAAGCCCGCGCCGGGCTGGAAACCGCGGACGCGGAAGTGATCGGCGCCCGGGCTGCCTATGACAAAAAACTTGCCGAAATGCGGGAAATGGATGCCCGCCGGAAAATCCTGGAGGACCTGTCCCGTGAAATGGATGGCTATTCCCATGCCGTGCGGCGGGTTATGCGCCGCGCGGAGGAAAGAGGCGACAGCCGCATCCGCGGACCGGTCAGCCGGCTGATCTCCGTTCCGGAAAAATATGAAACCGCACTGGACATGGTGCTGGGCAATACCCAGCAGCATATTGTGACCGAAGACGAAGAAACCGCCAAGGAACTTATTGAGTACCTGCGGGAAAGGAACATGGGCCGGGCCACCTTCCTGCCCATGACCACCGTCAAACCCCGCCTGCTGACACCGCAGGAAAAGGAAGTCCTGTCCATGCCCGGCTGCCTGGGGGTGGCCTCGGATCTGGTTTCCTGCGATGAGGACTACCGGGGGATCGTGGAGAACCTGCTTGGACGCACGGTGGTGGCGGAGGACCTGTCCTCCGGTATCCCGATCATGCGCCGGGGCGATCATGCTTTCCGCCTGGTCACCCTCAAGGGCGACGTGATGCACTCCGGCGGTTCCATGACCGGCGGTTCCGTTGCCTCCGGAAACGTGAACCTTTTCACCCGGGAACGGGAACTGAAGGAACTGACGGAAAAACAGACTGCCGGCCAGGATGAACTGGAGAAGCTGCTGCGGCAGATGCAGGACGGCCAGAAGCGCAAGGACGAACTCAAGGCCCGTTCCGCTGACGCACTGGAACAGCTGCATCAGCAGGAGATCGCGGTGGCCCGTGAAACGGAGCGGCTGCAGAACGCGGAAGCGGACGCGGCGACCCACGACCTGCGCCTGCATGAATCTGAAGCGGCCCGGGAACAGCTCATGGAATCCATGATGCAGATCCGGGAGCAGCTGTCCATGGCTGCGGACAGTACAGAAAAGACAGACAAGACCCGGGAGGAGATGGAGGCGCAGGCCGCGGAACTGCAGCAGGCGCTGACCGAAGCCCGGAAACTGACCGCTGAAAAAGCGGATGAAACCCTGCGCCTGACGCTGGAAGTCAACGACCTGAAGCACGAGCTGGAAACCCTGCAGCGGGACCGCGCGCGCTATGAGCAGGACCGGAAACGGATGACCGCGGAGCAGGAACGCCGCCGCACACAGCTGGCGGATATGGAGAAAGCGGAAGAGGGCGACCTGGAAGCTTCCGCGGCTGCCATGAAGGACCTGGAACAGGGAAGGCTTGAACAGGCCCGCCGGGAGCAGATCTGCAAAGCCCTGGAAGAGGACCGCTCCGGAAAACAGGAGCGGCTGAAGGAGATCCTGGCGGAGATCGAGGGCCTGCATGAATCCCGGCAGCGGGATACAGACCGTGCCCACCGGCTGGAACTCAGCCGTGCCCGGACAGAGGGAGACCTCAAGGCCCTGCGGGACCGGATCTGGAATACTTACGAGATTACCGACGCCGGCGCGGAAGAATTCCGCATGACCGAAGGCTTCAGCCTGACCGAGGCGGACCGCGAGGCGGCACAGCTTTCCGCGGAGATCCGTGCCCTGGGTCCGGTGAACGTTCGGGCGGTGGAAGAATACGCGGATACGAAAGCGCGGACGGATGAGATTATCGCCCAGCGGGAGGACCTGGAAAAGGCGGAGAAGGACCTGAAGGACCTGATCACCCGCCTGCTGGCCAGCATGAAGGAAACCTTTGTGGAGCAATTCTCGCTCCTGCAGGGATATTTCTCTGAAACCTTTGAACGTCTCTTCGGCGGCGGCCATGCCGAGCTGATCCTGATGGATCCGGAGGATCCGCTGAACTGCGGGATCGAGATCAATGCCCAGCCCCCTGGAAAGAAGCTGCAGCTGCTTTCACTGCTTTCCGGCGGCGAGCGGACACTGACCGCCATTGCTATCCTCTTTGCCACCCTGAAGCTGAAGCCGACGCCCTTCTGTATCCTGGATGAGATTGAGGCGGCGCTGGATGACGCCAATATCGGATATTTTGCTGATTACCTGGCGGAGTATTCCGCGTCCACCCAGTTTGTGGTCATTACCCACCGCAAGGGAACCATGGAACGGGCGAACGGCCTCTACGGCGTAGCCATGGAGGAACAGGGCGTCAGCCGGATGGTATCTGTTTCCCTGCAGGATTACAGGGAGTAGCGGAAAGGAGAAACACATGAAGAAATGGACGCTTCTGCTGCTGGCGGCGCTGCTGCTGGTTTTCTCCTGCTCCTGCGCGGAGGAAACAAGGCCGTCGGAGCTTCTTGACCTTTGGGATTACGGGGCGGAGAGTCCGGTATGGGTTTCTTCCGCTGTACCGGTTACCGAAGGAATCGCCGTGATCTCAACGGTTTCCCTGCCGGATAATACGGATCAGCTGGTTGTTTCGGACGGGGTGAATTTCTGGGAAGTGCTTGCGGTGATCCCGGACCGGGACGGCCGGCTTGCCACCGTCTGCTTTGACGAGGATGAAACCAAGCCCTGCCGGTATACGGCCTGGCCTTTCCTGTTCCCGCGGGACAACCTCCAGGTTTCCGACTGCATCGTCCGGGACGCGGACGAGTGGGGATCCCGGATCAACCGCGGCGTACTTGGCGCGGAGGAAGTGATCCGGAACGGAGAGCCTTGCTGCCTGCTGACCCTGACGGGCCCGGTGTCACCGGGAAGCCCTGTGCTTGGTACGGATGGCCGTCTGCTGGGTATCATCACCGCTGAATGGGCGGAAGGTGTCAACCGGTACCTGGCGGAACTTCCGGAAACCCTGGCGGTCAGCCTGACGGACGCGGCGATGCTCCTGGACGGTATACCCGGATGGGGAGAAGCACCGGAGGGGCTGACGGTGACCCTGCGCAAAAACCGGGTGGTCATCGACTGGAGTGAGATGACCCTGCCGGAGAAAGCGGAAGGCGAATCGCTGTACCTGCTCCTGGTGGACTCAGGCAACGGCTATTTCAACTATGTTCCCGCGGAAACGAACATCCGTACCGTTTCGTACCTGCTGACGCCCGGCCGGCTCTACTTTACCGGCATTGTGGCTTCCGCGGGGATGCCGGACAGCGTGCCGGAAAAATATGTATGCTTCTCTGTTCCCAGGGTGAAGCCTCTTACGGATTACAACTTCCGTCCGTTGGTGACCGCGATCGCGGAAGAACAGGAAGAAGGAAAAGCCCCGGTTCCCGTTACGGAAGTGACGGAGGAACTGCTTCGCAGCGGACGCGCGTTCTTCTATTCCTCCTCCACATACTTTGTAACGGAAGCGATAGAGGGGAAATCCCTGCTGGTTTCGCTGACTGATCCGCAAAACGTCAACTACCGGTATGAGAGCAACTGGTTCTACGGACCGGAGTATATGAAAGATGATACCTGGTATATTTCCCTGAAAGATATGGGGCTGTTTTCCTTCCTGGAAGAAAGCGGTTATCCGAAGGGCATTTACCGTATGGCTTACTATGTGGACGGCGATCTCGCCGATTCCTTTGAATTTGAATTAAAGTAAGGGGGGGCTTTCCCATGCCTAACTTTTCCCTGGACGATGAGGTCTTTGTCCGCGCCGCGGAGCAGTTCCCGACGCCTTTTCATCTCTATGATGAACAGGGGATCCGCGCCCGTGCCCGCCGACTGAAGGCGGCGTTTGCCTGGTGCGGTGATTTCCGGGAATACTTCGCGGTCAAGGCACTGCCGAATCCGTCCATCCTGCGGATCCTGAAGGAGGAGGGCTGCGGCCTGGACTGCTCCTCAGCCACAGAGCTGACCCTGGCGAAAGCCTGCGGTTTCTCCGGGGAGGGGATCATTCTTTCCGCCAACGCCATGCCGCCGGAGGAGTTCACCCAGGCGCGCGAGCTCGGTGCCTTTATCAACCTGGATGACCTGACGGATGTGGACCTGCTGCGGACCCACGGCGGATTCCCGTCCTGTGTCTGCCTGCGGTACAATCCCGGCGGACAGTTCTCTATCGGTAATACCATTATGGGCAATCCAGGCGAAGCAAAATACGGCATGACCCTGCCCCAGCTGCGGGAGGCCCTGACCATCCTGAAGAAGGAAGGCGTGACTTCCTTCGGTCTTCATGCTTTCCTGGCTTCCAACACCATTGACCCGGCCTATTATCCGGGCCTGGCGGAAGTGCTGCTGACCCTTGGCCGTGACCTGGCTGCGGAGCTGGGTATGAAGTTTGCCTTTGTGGACCTGTCCGGCGGCATCAGCATTCCCTACAAGCCGGAAGATAAGGAACCGGATATTGAGCAGGTGGGCGAAGGCGTACGGAAAGTCTATGAAAAGATCTTCCCCGAAGGCGGCGTCGCGATCAAAACGGAGCTGGGCCGCTGGATGACCGGCCCCTGCGGCTGGCTGGTGACCCATGCCGTGCATGAAAAAAAGATCTACCGGGATTACATCGGCGTGGATGCCTGTGCGGTCAACCTGATGCGCCCGGCCATGTACGGGGCTTACCATCATGTGACCGTCTGCGGCAAGCGGGATCTTCCCGCGGACCACGTCTACGATATCACCGGCAGTCTTTGTGAGAACAATGATAAATTTGCCTGGGAACGGAAGCTTCCGGAGATCAGAATCGGGGATCTCCTGCTGATCCATGATACGGGTGCCCACGGCTCCGCCATGGGCTATAACTACAACGGCCGCCTGCGCGGCGCGGAAGTGCTGTATACCGCGGAGGGTAATTACCGGCTGATCCGCCGGGCGGAGACCGCCGCGGACTACTTTGCCACCCTGGATGTGGATCCGGCTTACAGCACGATTTCTCCCGGACGGTAACCCCGGGGGAGTTCTTCCTCTTCCGTAAACACGAGGGTTTCATCCTCCAGGGACGGCAGGAATGCCGCGTAGGGGATGGCACCGATCTCACGTCCGTAAACGCTCCGGCCGAACCAGCCGCCCTCCCGGGCAGCCAGGTTCAGGTCGCGGGCGATTTTTGTTTTATTGCTGCAGTCATGCACCGTGATGGGCCACTGCTCTTCCGCCGCGGTTTTCATCACCTGCAGGGTCAGGTCCCGGCTGATGATCGGGCTCAGGTAGCCCATGCGGCAGAAGTACATGGGTTCACCGGCGTAGTTGGCGATGTTGTTGTCGTTCAGGTGCAGTTCGGCGCAGTTCATAAAGTCGATCCCCGTTGCGAGGATCTTTTCTTTTTTGGCATTAAGCGCCTTGAAGAACTCCCGGGTCATCGGGGTCTCAATACCCACCTGGGGGATATATTTCTTCGCGGCAGCCATGGCGTCGATGACCCGGTCTGCCGCTCCGCTGGCCCCGAGGTTGAACCGCAGCTCATCAAGTCCGGCTTCTCCCAGGGCCTTCAGGTTTTCCTCGCTGGCATTCACGCCGTTGGTATACATATGCTGGTGCACCCCGGCCTCATGAAAGCGGCGGATGATGCCATAATATTTTTCAATCTCCATAAAGGGCTCCAGGTACACATAGGCAATCCCCGTAGGCTTTCCCTGCAGGGCAAACAGCAGCGGCAGGTCCTCCTCCCGATACCGGCCTCCGCCGATCTCCCACAGGCCTTCCCCGATGGGTTCGATTTCGTCCAGCATACCGTAGTCATAGCAGAAAGGGCAGGCCATGTTGCAGCGGTTGGTTTTCCGGACAGCGGAAAGCCCTGTGCCCAGCAGGCAGCTGCGGCATCCGGCGGGGAACTGTTTCTCCGGGCCGACAAACAGGGTGCACACCGGTATATCCGGTTCCCAGGGCTTTACGCCTTCCGTGCCGGGCACAACGGCCCTGAGCCCGGGAATGGCCGCCAGCATCTTCTTCCGCCGAGCTTCCACGGCAGTTTCGATCTGGCTGAACACCGCCAGGGAGATTTCCTGCTGGCGGCAGCCCAGGGGTTCATCTTCGGGCAGTTCCGCGAAGAACCGGAACCAGGTCAGGGCGTCTTTTTTGGAGATTTTCATGCTTCGGTCATCCTTTCAGAATGTTACAAAACCATTTCACTTTTGTTGACAAAAAAGGGTATATCCGGTATCATAAATCTGTTGTTTATGATTCAGAAACCCCTTCTCCGGAGGGGGACGGAAGGGAGGAGCACACGGATGAAGCTGATGAAAAACGGATGGAAAACACTGCTTCTGCTGATACTGTGCGCCTGCCTTTGCGTGCTGCTGTACACTGCTGCCCTGGCCTCCGGTGTTGAGACGGACGAGGACGGCGGCATCTGGGACTATGGCAAGGGAACCTATACCGACCCGACCGGAAAGGTCCATACGATCACCCCGGGCGGTGTCCAGGATGACAATAATTCTCCCGGCTCTTCCACCGTCAAGAACGATGACGGCAGCATGACCGTTGTGACCAACGACCAGGACCCCGTGAAGAAAAACGAAGACGGGAGCATTACCGTCGATTCCGGCCAGATCCAGATCGATGTGGAGGACGGGCCGACCCGCGCTCCCCTCACCGGCGAGGAATGGGACGCGCTGCTGCAAAGCGTGGCGGCCCGCAACGGATCGGAAACTCCTACCTTCTGGACAGATCCCGCGACCGGCAACACAGTCCAGGTCGAGGTCAAATACATGGGTATCGGCCGCTCCATGGTTGTGGTGGACGGGAAAAACACCCTTGTCAACACAGTGGAACTGACCTGGCAGACCGAAGCGCCGGAGGACAAGGTTCTCGCTGCGGTGGACGCGCCGAAACTTGGGTATGCCTGGCTGCGCAAGGCTCCGGGTAACGATAAGAAAAACGCGAAGATCCGGCAGATCCGTACGGGTACGGTGCTCCGCGTTATCAACACAGGCAAAAACTGGACCCTGGTGGATTGCGAAGGCCTGCGTGGTTATGTTCAGACCTCCTCACTGGAGTTCTTCATGAATGACCATACAGACTTCGATACCGGTTATGTTTCCGTCAAGGGAAGGATCACCGGCAGGGATACCGTCCATGCCCGCTCCAGGGATAAGGGCTGCCGGGACCTGGGAGAATACAAGCTCGGAACGCCGATCACCGTCTTTGATATTATCGACGAATGGGCGGAAGTGGATATCTGCGGCTGGCACTGCCGCATCCTTTCCAAGTATGTTACCCTGGAAAAGGAACTGACCGCCAAAGAATAAGATTAATAGCAGCTGGAATGGAGTGTTTGGGGGACAGGACTTTTACCTCCTACCTTATATAGTGAATTCTGATCTCAGAATTCACTTTATTATGTTCTCGAAAAAGTCATCCTTCGCCTCGTCCGCTCCCACCAGTGACCGGTACAGCCCGAACAGGCTGTTGTCCCAGGGCCCCCAGTCCTCCACGTGGTAATCGGTCTTCTGCTGGGATACATGGCAGCGGAAAGCGGCTTCAGCTACCTCAAAAGAAGTTTTCCCGCCGAAGGAATCCAGCGGCTGGCGCCAGTCCATATCAATCCCGTTTTCCTTCCACAGGTGAATATAACATTTCGGTGTATCCCAGGTTCCGTATTTCTTTGCGGAGGAGGAATACTTTTTTTCGTCCGCCGCGGCCTGGAGGCAGTTCATGACCGCGTCCGCGCATACCCGGTGGGCGCCGTGACCGTATTCTCCCTGCAGGTCATGGGTCAGCAGCACATCCGGCTGGAACTGCCGGATCCAGCCGGCCACGGTTTCATATACCCTGTTCTTATTCCAGTGTTTATACTGCTTCTTCAGCGTGAAGGAGAAGGCATCTTTAAAGTTTCCCCAAACGGGATAGTTCTTCACACCGCAGGTCCACAGGCTGTCCAGGAGCTCCAGCCGCCGGTAGGGCATGGAGGGCACCATCATACAGACCTGGCAGACCTTGCCTTCTTCGCCGGCATACCGGGGCAGGGTGCCGCCGAACCACAGCACCTCATCGTCAGAGTGGGCCACCAGCAGCATCAGGTCCGCTTTTTCAGCGCTTGGCTGCCATTGCTGCGCTTCCGGAGGAATATCTCCCTCTCCGTAGATCCGCAGCTCCGTCATGTTGAAATGGCGCTTCTCCCCGGGAGCGTTCGCCACCCGGAACACGGTGGTTCCTTCCGGCAGGGGAAGGTATTCCGCCAGGTAGCTGCCGTCTGTATGGCCGGCGTCTGTCCAGGTACCGCTTTCGTCCTTTACCTGCACGCCCCAGGCATGGGGATGCTCATACCACTGCACCATCACGCCGGAAGCGCTCTGGCCTGCGGGTACGGTGACCTCAACATAACACTTGTCTCCGTTGTTGGTTCTCCAGTAGGTTTTGTAATCCCTGTCCTTGCATCTGGAAAAGGTTTTGCGTCCGGACCCTGCGTTGAACTTGCAGTTTCTGGTGATGTCCGGTGCCGGTTCCGCTCCCGCGGCGGCACAGCAAAAAAGAGCCGCGATCATCACCATCGCGGCAATCAATGAACGCTTCATCCAACGCCTGTCTTTCAATTTCAGACTCCCTGATACACGATTCGTCAGAATTTCTTCGCTATGTGTTTGAATACTTTCTTTACTTTGCCGGGCAGTTTCTGTTCCTTCTGCTGTGCCACGGCGGCGGCCAGGGCACCGGCCCGGAATACGTTATTGTCCGGATCCAGCCTG